>DIUC01000036.1 GCA_002435785.1 Saprospiraceae bacterium UBA6168
TCATAACTTTAGGGCGCACATCAGATTTCGGAAATCTGGTTCGCACAAAACCTATTAATGTGCTGTTTTAAAACCCCTTGACGGGTATTTTGAGGAGGAAATGCGGAAAAAGGAAGGATTCAATGCCAAACAGCTCAAGCCAAAATCCCCCGCACCACTTCCCCCGACACATCGGTCAGGCGATAGCGCCGACCTTGGTGCTTGAAGGTCATTTTGGTGTGGTCAAGGCCGAGTTGGTGTAGGATGGTGGCGTGGAAATCGTGGATATGCACGGGGTCTTTTACGATGTTGTAGCCAAATTCGTCCGTTTCGCCATACTCAAAGCCGGGCTTGATGCCCCCCCCCGCCATCCACACCGAGAAGCTGCGGGGGTGGTGGTCACGGCCATACAATTTGGCGTCCAATGGGCCTTGGCAGTAGTTGGTGCGGCCAAATTCCCCGCCCCATACCACCAGCGTATCGTCCAAAAGGCCCCGTTGCTTGAGGTCGAGTATGAGGGCTGCCGAGGGCTGGTCCACCTGCTTTGCCTGCGTTCCCATTTCGTCCACGAGGTTCGAGTGTTGGTCCCAACCCTGGTGGTATAGCTGGATGAACCGGACGCCTTTCTCCGCCAATTTGCGGGCCAGCAGGCAGTTCGCCGCAAAGCTGCCGGGCGTCACCACGTCGGGGCCGTACATTTTCAGGATATGGTCGGGTTCGCCGTTGATGTCCATCACCTCCGGCACGGAAGTCTGCATCCGGTAGGCCATTTCGTACTGCCGTATTCTCGACACGATTTCGGGGTCGCCGAGCTCGTCGTAGGTCTGGTGGTTCAGTTCCGCCAAGTGGTCGAGGAAGCGGCGGCGGTCGGCTGGTTCCATGCCCTTTGGGTCGTTGAGGTACAGCACGGGGTCTTTTCCGCCCCGCAACAGCACGCCCTGGTGCGCCGAATCGAGGAAGCCTGCCGACCAAAGATGGGCGTATAGTCCCTGCGAATTGCCGCCGCCCCGGCTGGTCAGCACCACGAATGCGGGCAGGTTCTCGTTCTCGCTGCCCAACCCGTAACTGAGCCATGCGCCCATGCTCGGCCTGCCGCCCTGTTGGTGTCCCGTTTGGAAAAACGTGATGGCCGGGTCGTGGTTGATGGCCTCCGTGAACAGGCTGCGGACGATGCAAATCTCATCGGCTATTTGTCCGGTGAAAGGGAAGAAGTCGCTAATCCAAGCGCCGTTCTTGCCGTATTGTTTGAAGTCCACCGCCGAGCCTACCAGCGGGAAATTGGTCTGCCCACTGGTCATGGTGGTGAGGCGCTGGCCCATGCGGATGCTGGCGGGGAGGTCTTCGCCGTGCATGTTGCGTAGCAAGGGCTTGTAGTCAAACGACTCCAACTGCGAGGGCGCACCGCTCTGGAAGAGGTAAATCACCCGTTTCGCCTTCGGCGCAAAATGGGGCATCCCGGCCATGCTCCCTTCTTCGTCATTGGTCCCATTGCAGGAAAAAAGGCTGGGCATCAGCAGCGAGCCGAGCGCCACCGAGCCAATCCCCGTGCTCATGCGGGAGAGGAAGGTGCGGCGGTTGATGTTGAGCTGGGATTCGAGTAGTGGATTCTTCATGTATGCAGAAAAGAGAATGGAAAATTGAAAATTGAAAATTGAAAATGAGAGCGGGGCAATCTTCATTTTCAATTTTCAATTCTCCATTTTCAATTACCGATATATATAGCTGGTCATGTCCGCAATGATGTCCTTCTGCTGGCCGATATAGGCAAACACCACGTCCCCGATGGAAATGAGGCCAAGCAATTTATCGTTTTCCATCACTGGCAGGTGTCGCACTTTTTGGGTGGTCATCAATTGCATACAATCTTCGATGGAGTCGTTTGGCGAAACTATATGCAGTCCTGGGTGAGGTGTCATGATTTCGTGCACAAAGGTGTTTGCACTAAACTTGCCTTGTAGCACCACTTTACGGGCATAGTCCCGCTCGGTGAGTATGCCGACTAACCGCTCCTCCTCCATTACCAACAAAGAACCGATATTGTGTTCGCCCATCACCCGGATGGCATCATATACCCGTAAGTTGGGAGATACTATATAGATATAGCTTCCCTTTTTTTCCAAAATGTGCTTTACTTTTTTCATGCTAATGTTATTTAAGTTTAAAGGTCATTGGTCATTGGTCATTGGTCATTGGTCATTGGGGGTCACTCCAAACCACATTAATCAATTGCAAATCACCTCGTCCATATTAAACACCAGCGCCACCGTCTCCATTAGCGCAGCGGCCTCTGCTGGGTCAATGGTCTTGTCGGGCGGGCTGTCCCCGACCCGGAGCAATTGCCCGGCAATGTCCAAGTTGCTGGCCAGCGCCGTTTTTCTCACTTCGTAATGCTTTTTCAGCACCGCCAACTCCCCATCGGAAGGCTGCCGGGCGGCTGCTTGCCGGAAGGCTGCTATCAGCTTTTCGTTGAAGGGCAACGCCTTGTTTTTCAGCAATTTCTCAGCCAGCACCCTCGATGCTTCGAGCATGAGCGGGTCGTTCATCAGGTTCAGGGCTTGCAGCGGCGTGTTGGTTCGTTGGCGCTTCACGGCGCACACGTCCCGGTAGCTCGCATCAAAAGTGGTGAGGAACGGGTGGGGCAGCGTCCGCTTGAAGATGGTGTACATCGTGCGGCGGTAGAGCTTTCCGTCCTTGTCTTGCACGTACCTTGTCAGGGTGCCTCGACCATCCCCGGCATTGGTTTCCTCCCACAGTCCAGCGGGCTGGTAGGGGCGCACGGGTGGCCCGCCGATGGTTGGGTTGAGCAGTCCGCTGCTGGCGAGCCAGGTGTCCCGAATCATCTCCGGTGTCATGCGGAAGCGGGGGCCATGGCTCACGAGGCGGTTTTCTGGGTCAACTTCCAGCTTGGCGGGCGTCGTCTCGGCGGATTGCCGATAGGTGGCAGAGGTCACGATTTTTTTCACCAAACGCTTCACGTCCCAGCCGCTATCCCGGAAGTCAACGGCCAGCCAGTCGAGCAGTTCAGGATGGGAGGGCAGCTCGCCTTGGCTGCCGAAGTTTTCGCTGCTCTTCACCAACCCAAGCCCAAAAAACTGCTGCCAAATCCGGTTGACGGCCACCCTCGCCGCCAACGGGTTTTTTTCATCAAAAGTCCATTTCGCAAGGCCGAGGCGGTTCTTTGGCAGGTCGTCGGGGAAAGTAAGCACGGCCTTTGGGGTGCCGAAAGTCACTTCTTGGTCGGGGTGGTCGTACTGGCCCCGTTTCAGCGTGAAGGTTTTGCGGAGCGTATCCGATTCCTGCATCACCATGCTCACGACGGTATCTGCCTCGGCATAATTGATGAAGTGGAGGATGCCGTTGAGCTCCTCTTTGGTCGGCGCCAATATCGGCAGCTCCGCAGTGCTGAGGGTGCTCACGTCGCCGTAGAATCCCTGCTCGGTATTTTGGTTGAAAAAGGCATAAGCACTGAAATATTCCGCTTGCGAAATCGGGTCGTACTTGTGGTCATGGCATTTGGCGCACTCGAAGGTGAGGCCGAGGAAAGCCATGCCATACAGGTTCGTCTTGTCAGCGATGTACTCCGTGCGGTACTCCTCCTCGATGACGCCGCCCTCCTGCGTGATTTTGTGGTTGCGACAAAAGCCCGTAGCGAGTATTTGTTCCTTGTTGGCCTCCGGCAAAAGGTCGCCCGCCAATTGCCAGGTCACGAACTGGTCGTAGGGCATGTTCTGGTTAAAGGCATGGATGACCCAATCCCGCCACGGCCATTGGGAGCGGTAACTGTCGTCTTGGTAGCCGTGCGAGTCGGCGTAGCGGGCCAGGTCGAGCCATGCGACGGCTTGGTGCTCGCCGTAGGTGGGCATGGCCAGCAGGGTGTCCACCATTTTTTCAAAGGCATCGGGCGAGGGGTCGGCCATGAACCGGTCGAGCAGGGCGGGGGTCGGCGGCAGCCCCGTCAGGTCGTAGCTGGCACGGCGGAGCAGGCGCTCCCGGTCGGCTTCTTTGTTGGGCTTTAGTCCCTCGTTTTCAAGGCGTTGGAGGATGAACAGGTCAAGCTCGTTTTTTGCCCAATCCTTGTTTTTTACCTTGGGTAAAACGGGCTTTGTGGGAGGGATGAACGCCCAGTGCTGCTTGTACTTTGCCCCCTGCTCAATCCATTTTTTTATCAATGCCTTTTCAAAATCCGACAGCATTAGGTTGCTCTCCGGGGTAGGCATCACCTCCTCTGGGTCGGTGGACGTGATGCGGCGGTACAGCTCGCTCTGTTCCGGCTTGCCGGGCACGATGACGTGGCGGGTGGAGTCATCCTTGAGTGTTTTGAAAAAACCGGCTTCCGTGTCCAAGCCCAATTCCGACTCTTGTTTGGCCTTGTCAGGCCCGTGGCACTTGAAGCAGCGGTCGGAGATGATGGGCTTGATATGGTAGTTGAAGTCCACCACGTCGGGGAGGTCAGCGGTTTTTGCTTTGCTGAAAAAAGCGGGGAGCAACAGCACGGACACCAAGATTGTCCCGCTTATGCCTATCAAAAATTTCGTGGATGACTTCATAAAAGGTGCAAATAGACGGTGTTTCTGGGGTCTAAGGTAGGGATTATTTCTAAGTTGAAAAGTTTGGAGGAAACCATTTTGCAGCCGCTGCGAATTTTTTAAATTGTGCTTGTTTGGCGGATGCCCCTATTTTTTGAGGGGCTTGTCGGCTTGATTTGAATAAATTTTCCAACACACCCCCTATTTTTTTAGCAGAATGTTTTTAAAAAACATTTTTGCCGCTACTTTTGCCCCGATTTTCAAACCAATCAAAAAAAAGAAATCAAAATCATGGCAACTATCCGTTTTCAAGCAATTCGTGAAACCCTGAACCGAAGGCCCGTTGTGGTCGTCGAGCCAGGCGTGCGCAGGTCGGAGCTTTACGCTACCAATGTGTTCACGACCAGCACCGCCAAGCACTTCATGCCCAAGGAGGCATACAATGCCGTCCTCAGCGCCATCACGCATGGCCAGAAGATTGACCGCAAGATTGCCGACCAAGTGGCTTCCGGCATGAAATCATGGGCGATGGGTAAAGGTGCCACCCACTACACGCATTGGTTTCAGCCGCTCACAGGCGCTACTGCCGAGAAGCACGATGCTTTCTTTGAGCCGGTGGGCGACGGTACGGCCATTGACAAGTTCGACGGCGGACAGTTGGTGCAGCAGGAGCCGGACGCTTCCAGCTTCCCCAACGGTGGCATCCGAAACACCTTCGAGGCGAGGGGCTACACTGCTTGGGACCCCACCAGCCCCGCTTTCGTGATGGGCACCACGCTTTGCATCCCGACCGTTTTCGTAAGCTATACTGGCGAGGCACTCGACCACAAGACGCCGCTGCTGCGGGCGCTCCAGTCCATTGACCACGCAGCCACGGAGGTGGCCCGGTATTTTGACAAGAACGTAAACAAGGTCATCTGCACCCTTGGCTGGGAGCAGGAATACTTCCTGATTGACTCGGCTTTGGCGGCTTCCCGCCCCGATTTGGCGCTGGCGGGCCGTATGCTCCTCGGCCACGGCGCTGCCAAGGGCCAGCAGTTGGAAGACCACTATTTCGGCTCCATTCCTGAAAGGGCATTGGCTTATATGCGGGAGCTGGAAATCGAGTGCATTGCCCTCGGCATCCCGGTTAAGACCCGCCACAACGAGGTAGCGCCAAACCAGTTCGAGTTGGCACCCATCTTCGAGGAGGCCAACCTCGCAGTTGACCACAACTCGCTGCTGATGGACGTGATGAGCAAAGTGGGCGCCCGCCACAACTTCAAGGTGTTGCTCCACGAGAAGCCCTTCGCTGGCATTAACGGCTCTGGCAAGCACAACAACTGGAGCATGAGCACCGACACGGGCGTTAACTTGCTCTCTCCAGGCAAAACCCCCAAGAACAACCTCCAATTCCTGACCTTTTTCATCAATACCATCAAGGCGGTGCACGATTATGCTGACCTGCTGCGGGCCAGCATAGCCAGTGCCAACAACGACCACCGATTGGGGGCCAACGAAGCTCCCCCCGCCATCATCTCCGTGTTCCTTGGCCAGCAGTTGTCGGCGGTTTTGGATGAACTGGAGCGGGTGAGCGACGGCAGCCTTTCGCCAGAAGAAAAGACCGAGCTGAAGCTGAACGTGGTGGGCAAGATTCCAGAAATCCTCTTGGACAACACCGACCGCAACCGCACCTCGCCGTTCGCTTTTACAGGCAACAAGTTCGAGTTCCGGGCGGTGGGCTCCTCTGCCAACTGTGCCAAGCCGATGACAGTGCTGAACACCATCGTTTCACAGCAGCTACGGGAGTTCAAGGTGGAAGTTGACGACCTCGTTGAGAACAAGAAAATGAAGAAGGACGACGCCATTTTCAATGTGCTAAGGGAGTACATCAAGGCTTCCAAGAAAATCCGGTTCGAGGGCGACGGCTACTCGGACGACTGGGTGAAAGAGGCCGAAAAGCGGGGCCTCAGCAACTTCACGACCACGCCCGAAGCCCTGAAATCGCAGGTGTCCGAGCAGGCCGTCAAGCTATTCGGCGACCACGGGGTGATGAACCAAGTGGAAATCGAGGCCCGCTACGAAATCGAGCTGGAAGAGTACATCAAGAAGGTGCAAATCGAGGGCCGCATCCTCGGCGACATCGCTACCAACCACGTCATCCCGACGGCCATTGCCTACCAGAACACGTTGATTGAAAACGTGAAGGGCTTGAAGGACATCTTTGAAAAGGATTTCAAGGAATATGCCAGCGAGCAACTTGACTTGATAAAGGACATCTCCGGCCATATCGGCGCCATTAAATCCAACGTGGATGCGATGATTGAGGAGCGCAAAAAGGCCAACAAGATTGACCATGCGGACAAACGGGCCGATGCCTATTGCAACAAGGTGAAGCCCTACTTCGATACCATCCGTTACCACTGCGACAAGCTGGAACTGATGGTGGACGACGAACTCTGGCCACTGACGAAGTACCGGGAGTTGTTGTTTACGAAGTGATGGTCAATTGATTAGAAATAAAAAGGCCGGGCAGGGATGCTCGGCCTTTTTTTTGTTGCGGCGGTAGTGTTTTACATCGAAACCATCTCCAACTGCGTCTTCTGCTTACGTGCCCGGTCGGTGATAGCTTCCAATTGAATCGAAACGGGATTGTCAATCCAATCCTCACCGCATTGTGTACAGACAAAGGCAGGAACATTGCGTACCACTACGACACCAGTTTTTAGGTCAGCCGTGAAAGTTGTGGTGCCTTTCTCCACTTTACCGCCGCAGATTGGGCATTTTGATGGGATATGGTTCATTTTCTCCTAGTTTTTAAATTATCCTCAAAAATGTTCAGGTCAGGCTCGTAAGTCGTAATCACAAAAACAAGTCCTTCATCATTGTCAAAAGAAGTTACAACATGGATTGGCCTTGAATCAGGAAACCCCAGCAGCAGCACACTTGGAAACGGTTTGTCGTGGCCATAAGTTTGTACGACCTCACCAAACTGCATGACTGCCAAGACTTCATAACGGGAAATACCTCTACTTATCATTTTCTCAAGCACATGCTTTCGCCAAACGATGTTGCCTCCAGTGAGTGCTGCTTTGAAAAAGATTTCATCGAAAGGTAATTCCATCGGGCAAAGATATGGATTGAACGTTGTTATTGAAATAGCGGGAAATTATCCCACCAAAAACCGCCCCGCCCAAACCTTCTCCTCCTGCCTTACCACCGCATAAAAAAGCCCGCTACCCAACTGCCCCACTTTAAGACCCAAACTGTTTTCAGTTGAAAAAACCTTCCGCCCAAGGCCGTCGAAAACCTCGACCGTGAAATCAGTACCAGCCACCGGCCCTTCCAAGCGTATGAAATCACCCGATGGGTTCGGGTAAAAAGCCAATTTCCCCACTACTTCTTTTTTATCAAAAACGCCGCTCGCCCCACAAGCCAGTTCATTGATTTTCACCCAAATATCGTTGTTGAACTCCACAGGGACGGGGCTTCCATTGTCCGGAGCATTGCCCATCCTGACCACCACCATGCCAGTGCTCGGCACCACGTTCAGGTACTGACCGTTTTTGCCCAAGGCCGAAACCATGTCGGCGGGAGCAGCGGGGAAAAGTGGGCCGGGGATGTTGATTTGCAAGCCGGGGAGCTTGTAGCTGGGCTGCCCATTCAGCCACCAGAGGTAGCCGTAAGATTCGTTCAGGGCTTGCGAAGAGGTAATCATCTGTTGAAAAAAGGCGGGGTCAGTGAGCACGGGCGTGGTGTTCCAGGTGCCGCCATTCTGAACAAGTAGGCCATACCTTGCCATGCTCCTCGGCTTGCTGAACAGGACATTGTTGTAGTTCGCATACACCCACAGCCCCGAAATGCCTGTCTTCTGGGTCATCCGTTGGTTGAAAAAAAGGTTGAAGTTCTGGCCAGTAGCTGCTTGCAGCACTTGGTCGAGGAGGGTATAGGGGCCGTTGTGGTAGGCCCAGCGGGTGCCAGCGTCAGCTTTATAGACAAGACAGGTGTCGAGGGTGCAGAATGCGTCGCCAGTGCCATCGTCGAGTCCGCTGGTCATGTTGAGCTGGTTGCGGATGGTGATGAGCGCTTCCTTGTCGGGCGGGGCGGAAGTCCAGCCGGTGCCGAGGTAGTCGCTGGTGGGGTCGTTGATGTTGAGCAGGCCCTCTTGCTGCGCAATGCCGACCAATGCTGCCGTCATGCTCTTGCCCGCCGAGGCCCAGTACCATGCGCTGTCCTGCGTGAAGGTGCCAAAGTATTTTTCCAGCACGATTCGGCCATCTTTGAGGAGCAGGAACGCCTTGGTGTTGTAGGTTTCCAAAAGGTCGTAGAGCGCTTGGATGTTCTCCTCGCAATAGCCGAGGGAGTCGGGGGAGAGTGTTTCCCAAGAGTTGCCCGTGAGGGGCGGGAAGTAGAGCGATTGGGCGTTGGTTTTTCCAAGGAAAAACAACAGGAGGAAAGCGGGTAGGAAAATTTTCATGTTGTGCGTTTTTTGAAAGACGTTTCCGCAGCGGTTTGGTTTAATGTCCCGCTGGAAACCCGGCCACAAGATAGCCCAGTTCCAGCCTATAAACCCTTAACTTTGCGGCGTGATTTTGAAATGTGGGCGCTATTTCAACACTTTTTTTTCCGATTCAAACAAAAGCATAAACTACTTCCATAATGACGATTGCTGTTTTGTTCCGCCACCTAACACCCTATGTAAAACCCTATCGAAGGCTGCTCATCGCTACGTTGGTGCTCACTGCCATTGGTTCTTTCGCCGCACAGGTCAACGCATGGATTTTGCGCTACACGGTTGACCATATCAACGAACTGCTGATGGCAAACAAAACCGTAAAAGACGGGACGGAGCTATTGGTGTTCATAAGTTTGGTGTTGATAGGCAAAGAACTCGTGTACTCCGTTGTGCAGTTTGGGCAGAAATTTTACGGGGAAAAGCTGCGAATATTTATTTCGAGGGACTTGTCACAGACGATTGTTGAGAGAATCCTCACCTACCGCATGGCATTTTATACTTCGCCAGACAATGAAAGCGGAAAGTTGCAGACCCGCATAGACTTGGGCATAAGCAGCCTGACCCGGTTGGTGCAGAATTTCTTTATTGATATAATGCCATTATTTGCCAACTCATTGGTGGCTTTGATTTTCATGTTCAACGCCAACTTTTATGTGGGTTTGGTGGGGCTTGCCATATTGCCCATCTATTTTTATATCAGCCAATTGCAAGCCAAGAAATTGGGTGGGTTCAGGCGAAGGATGCGCACGTACCGGGAGAACAAAAGCAACGGCATAATACGGCTTATCGAGTCCATCACGGTCATAAAGTCCTTTGTGCGGGAACCAATGGAGGCGCAAAAGCACAAAACCATACAGTTTGAAATGACAGAGAATCTGATGCAAACCCGAAAGTTGAGCTTTCTGTTTGACAGCATTAAAAGCTTCATTGAGCAAAATGGGGTGGTCATCGTCATCATCCTGACCTCCTATTTTGTATTGGGGGGCTTTATGACCATTGGCGCCATCATGTTTCACATCCTTTTGTTCAACAACGTTTCTGCCCCAATACGTCAACTGCACCGTATTTACGACGAGGTAAATGATGCGCTGATTAATGCGGAAGGCTATTTCGATATAGTCAGTGCGGAGGAGGAAAAAGAACCGAGCGGTGATTATATACCCGACAAAATTACGGGGATGTTCGAGCTAAAAAACGTCAACTTCCAATACCCCAATGGCACACATGCTTTGAAAAATGTGAGCATCAAATTGCAGCCCAATAAGATTACCGCATTGGTAGGCTTGAGCGGAGCAGGCAAAAGCACCTTGATTAATTTGTTGGACAAATTCTACGAGCCATCTTCTGGGGAGATACTGATGGACGGCGTTGATTTGCAGAAGATTGATACCGCTTTTCTGAGAAGCCAAATCGGCCTCGTGCTGCAAAAGAACCATATCTTCAATGGCACCATCGCTGAAAACATTCGCTATGGCAAGCCTGACGTGAACCAAGCAGCAATAGAATTGGCCGCCCAAAAAGCATCTGTTCACGACCAGATAATACAATTGCCAAAAGGCTATGATTCCAACGCTAACCTATTGTCGGGTGGTCAGCAGCAGCGCATTGCCATTGCACGGTTGTTTTTAAAAAACCCGCCGATTATCTTTCTGGATGAACCCACGGCCAGCCTTGATGCCATTGCTACTGAACAAATAAAAGCCAGTATAGATGCCATAAAAATGGGTCGCACTGTCATCATTATATCGCATAGTATTTCGCAAATAATAGATGCCGATACCATCGTGGTCATGGACGATGGCCATGTAGTGGAGGAGGGGCTGCACCATAGTTTGTTTGACAAGCAAGGTACGTATTACCGCATATTCAGCGCAATGGCCAACTCCTTGAACATCGAAAAAATATCAAAGACGATGAACTGAGGGAATGTACCTACCAATACGCCACACTTTTATAGCTCACGCCGTCAAGTTTTGTGCATGGGCAGTTGGTTGAAAAAAGCTGATAAGGGTGAGGAGGTTGATTATCAAATTCACCCACCCTAATCCACCCTGCACAAGATTTGGGGCCACCAAAAATACTGTTGGAAGGGGTTTGAACCTTCATGCACCTTCTCTGTTAAGCTATTGGGTTGTACCAACTTTGAGCAGACAGCTCGCCTTTATGAGAGGCTGTTTTAAAGCCCCTGACGGACGTAAAGTCACATCTTTTGAGCGTATGCAGCAGCTATTTTTTAGGCAAGAACCCCCGCTATTGCCATAAAAATGAGCCTTGCCTACACTCAAAATATGCACTTTTCCACCTCGCCAGGGGTTTCAAAACAGCCTCTGACGAACCATTGCGCTCATCACATCACAAATGACAGCATTTTCGCATGGTAACTCCAAAATATGACGTGGTTGTAATTGGCTCCGGCCCAGCCGGGGCCACTACCGCACGAATTGCTGCCGAACAGGGCCTGCTTGTGCTGCTGTGCGACAAGAAGCAAGAACTGGGAGCGCCCATCCAATGCAGTGGGGCAGTGAGCAGGCATGGATTGGAGTCCGCAGGGGTGGTCCCTTCCGACGAGTTTGTGCTGGAAGCCATTTATGGGTTCGGCGTTTACAACGGGGCGGGGGAAAGCACGATACTGGACTATCGGCAATTCAAGCCGGACGAGTATGGAGAGGGCGAAGGCCGCAAGCCGCTTGGCTATGTGGTGGACCGCCGCCGCTTCGACCGCTGCTTGATGACGATGGCGGAAAGGGCGGGCGTGAATGTCATGCTGAAAACGGAAGCGCTGGGTTATCAACCGCTTCCTTATGGCATCTGCGAGGTGCGGCTACTGCATTTTAACGAAGAAATCAAGGTCCATGCACGGGTGGTGGTGGGTGCCGATGGCCTCCAATCTCAAGTAGGGAAATGGGCGGGACTGCGTACGCAAATCAAGCTCACGGAGTTGGCCAGTTGCCTGCAATTCGTCGTGGACAAGGTGGAAACTTCGGGGCTGCTTGAAATCGTGACCGGCCACCGCTGGGCACCGGGCGGCTATGCGTGGGTGTTTCCCAAAGGGCATGGCTACGCCGAAATTGGCCTCGGCGTCATCCGCACCATGACCGCCATGAACGCTCGTCAGCACCTCGACGTTTTCATCAAGCAGTCGTTTTTCAGGGAGCGTTTCAGCGATAGCCGAATATTGGAGATACAGGGTGGGGGAGTTCCGTTGGCCGCCCCGCTAAAGACCCAATATGCCGACAACCTCCTCCTCGTCGGTGACGCTGCCCGCCACGTGAACCCCATCACCGGCGGTGGCATCCACACGGCATTGAGCGGCGGCGTGATTGCTGGGATTTTCCTTGGGAGTATTATAAAGGCAGGCATTGAACCCAATAAAATGAACCTCAAAAAATACCAGGACTTGTGGCTCGAAGAAATGGGAAATAAAATGTGGCAACTATATGGCGTCAAAAAGCATATTTTTGCCACAAAAGATATTGTCCAGCGGGATGATATGCTCTACCGAACCATGTCCGATTATTTCAGTCCGTACTCGGAGTATAAGAAAATATGATTTGTTGAGGTTTAGAGGGGTTGAGAAGGGTTTAGAAGGTTTAGAGGGTTGAGAAGGTTTAACCGGTTCAAGCGGTTTATTTAGCTCCCCTAACCCTTCTAAACTCCCTAAACCCCTCTAAACCTTCTAAACCTAAAAAATGAAACCGCCCGTCATCTTTCAAATCGGTTGGAATGCCTGCATCAATTGCGGGGCATGTGTGGCTGTGTGCCCACAAGAAGCAGGGTTCATCAGCGATTTTGATACCATTGCGGTGAACCGACCCTGCGATATTGCCTGTATGGTCTGCGAGGATATTTGCCCCGTTTCCACCATCACGCACTACATAGAATCGGCGTTTGATAATAGCAACTTTGGCGCCTTTTCGCCCAAGTTTTACAACCACGACAATTAACCAACCATGAAGCTGAACGAGCGAATCCGCCATTTTTACGATACCTCTACCAAGCTCTGGCTGGACACCTGGGGCGAACACATGCACCACGGCCACTATGGCGACGATGGGAAGGAAAAAAAAGACCACCAACAAGCTCAGACCGACCTCGTGAACAAGCTCTTGCTATGGGGCGATGTGCAAGCGGCCAGCCGGATTCTCGATGCAGGATGCGGCGTTGGCGGTAGCGCAAGGTACTTGGCAAAGTTGTACGGCGCAAAGGTCAAAGGCTTGACACTGAGTCCCGTACAGGTCACGGCGGCCCAGATTTACAATGAAAAGGCGGGCCTCCAAGACCAAGTGGAAATCGTGGCGCAGGATTTGCTCACGCTCACGGCCGCCGATGGCCCTTTCGATTTGGTTTGGTCCATGGAAAGCGGCGAGCATATCCCCGAAAAGCAGGCAATGCTGGAGCGGTTTTACGAAGTGCTAAGCCCGGGCGGGAAATTCCTCATGGCCACCTGGTGCATCCGCCAAGAACCACCCGCATTGCGTCCCGAAGAACAACAGCTATTGAACACCATCGGCGAACTGTACCACCTGCCACCGATGATTTCCATCGAAAAATACCGGGAACTTGCCCATGAATTGGGATTCAAGCATGTGCAATCTGCCGATTGGAGCGCTGCAGTAGCGCCTTTCTGGAAGGCCGTCATACAATCGGCGTTGAGCTTGCCGAGCATAGTGGGCTTGGTCAGGGCTGGGATACCTGCCATCAAGGGCGCATGGGCGATGCAGTACATGATAAAAGGCTACCGTATGAACACGCTCAAATTCGGTGTCATTCAAGGCACAAAACCATGATATTCATCGTCAATTTTTTCCGGTTTTCCCGCTTGCACACGGTCATTGGCACCACGTTGAGCATCGTTGCACTGTATATATTGGCGGTGTCGTTTTCTGCGGTTCATGCACAAGCCATCGGATTGTTGCTCATCACGATATTGGGTTGCCTTGGTGCCAATATATTCATAGTGGGGCTGAACCAAATTACCGACGTGGAGATTGACCGCATCAATAAGCCATATTTGCCGCTTGCTTCCGGTGCATATTCCATGCGGACTGGTTATGTGATTATCCTTGTTTCAGTGCTGGTTTCCTTGGCCTTGGCCTTTTATTTGGGCAAATATATGTTGCTCACGGTGCTGCTGAGTTTGGTATTGGGCACGGCCTATTCCATGCCGCCATTTCGGTTAAAACGCTTTTATTTTTGGGCTGCTTTTTGCATCATCGCCGTGCGTGGCCTCATCATCAACCTGCTGCTTTTCCTGCATTTCCATTATAACTTAAACGGCCAGCAAAATATACCTCCCATCGTATGGTTGCTCACCGCCACTATCTTTGTTTATAGTATTGTAATAGCCTGGTTCAAGGATATACCCGACATGGCTGGCGACCGTCAGTTTGACATCAAGACCCTCACCCTGCACTGGGGTGCCAAACAGGTTTTCTTAATTGGCAATGGTCTTATTTCCTTGGTTTATGTCGGATTGGCCATTGCCCCGTTTGCATTCGACCTTGCTATCAATCAGCCGCTTTTTTCCATTGCACACCTCGTGTTCTTAGCCGCACTTTGGTTGGCCATCGCCAAGACTAAACTCCAATCCCAGACATCCGTCCGACAGTTTTACCTCTTCATTTGGATGCTGTTTTTCCTCGAATATTTGGTGTTTGCGGTGGCGGGGTTTTAGGGGTTTGTTTGGTAAGCGGTGAATGGTGAGTGGTAATTGGTAACCGGTAAATGGTGATTGGTGAGCGGGCGGGTGCGTGGAACATGGTCGAACTGCCTTCGGTAAAGAACGTAAGGGCGTCCGGAAATACGCAAATAACGAATAGTGGAAGAAATCTAAGTTCTTGCAAGTTGTTGTGCGACATGAAGTTGTAACCTTTTTGCCAAATTAAGTTTTGATTCTGAGTTAAATCCCTAAACAGAGGAGCATGCATTTTTAGAATTTTTCGGGTGTACTTGATTTTAATTTTGACAGTTCTGAATCTATTTTACGCAATATGCAGAAAGTCAATCAGTTACAACCAAGGGTCCTAACTTCATGTCGCACATCAACTTGCAAGAACTTCATTTCTTAAATACTACTGAAATCATACTTGCAACAACTGGTTCGGCCCCCACCGAATTTCACTCGGCCCCGACCGATTTCCGTTCGGCCCCCACTGAATTTCACTCGGCCCCGACCGAATTTCACTCGGCCCCCACTGAATTTCACTCGGCCCCGACCTGTTTTCACTCGGCCCCCACTGAATTTCACTCGGCCCCGACCGAATTTCACTCGGCCCCGACCTATTTTCACTCGGCCCCGACCGATTTCCGTTCGGCCCCGACCGATTTTCACTCGAAATGACACCGAGAGTGCCAAGGTTCCGGTAATCGAAGCAGGATTTTAATGGATGGAAGATGGGCGGCGGGGTTGAACATGCCGTTACATCCGGTTTTTGGGAGGAGGAAAGCGGATCATGCCTCGTGTTCCGTACCTAAGGCACGAGGGTTGGGTCAACGGCCTCAGTTCAACGGGGCCACAGCCGCCTCTTCCACGTCCCTGCGCAGGAGCAGCCCGGTCGCCACAGCGGCGATGACGGTTTTTGTTTCCGTATCGAGGTGGGGTTCTATCCACACCGTGCCTTTGTTGAGGGTGGAAACGGCGGCGACGACTTTCCCGTCCAAGCGGAATTCATGCCCGTAAATGGTGAGTTCCTTCAACCAACCTGTTTGTCCTTTCAATCCTCTAATGGCCTGAATGTCAATGCGTTTTGCGCCGCTCTTGGCATAGCCTGCCGATGCCTCCTCCCGAAGGAAGTCGCCGTTGGGATTGTGGAGGATGAAGTCCCAGTTCGGGCGGTTTTCACCGAAGGAAATGTTTCCGGCAAAGAAGTTATCAATGTCAATCGGGACGCTGAAGTAGTCCCGCACCGTCATGATTTCCGTGCTCTTGAACTTGCTGATGCAGGCGATTTCCGCCTGTTGGCCGTCCGGGCCAAACTGCGTGAAGCTCAGTTTTTCCTTTGCACCCCGGAAGCGCACGACGAAGGGAACGTCGTAGCTTTTCGTCCAACCCCGGCGCACTTTGTCGGTTTTGAACTCACCGTAGCGGATGATTTGGCCGATTTGAAGCCCCTGCCGCCCTTTTACGGGCATTGCCTTGGCTTCCAGCGTGGGGTCAATGGCAATTTCGGCGGGCTTACAGGAGAAGAGGCTCACCATGAAAATGAGCAATGGGAAAATTTGGATTGCTTTCATGCCTGTATTATTATTTTGATAAAAAATGGGGGTTCACTGGGCATTATTTCACATAATGCAACTGAGCAAGCCCCATGTCAAACTGCTTGGTACTAATGAGTTTGAGCTTTAGTTCAGGTCGCCCATTTTTAAAGAGCGAAATGCCCTCCCCAAGCAATATTGGAATAATGGAAATATAAAACTCGTCAATGAGGTCATGCCTTAATAATTCATGGACAATCTCAGCGCCGCCGTCCACGAAAATATGCTTTCCCTGCTTGGCTTTTAAGTCGGCAACAAGCGCTGGCAAACTGCCCGCATAAAACTTCACCGAACCGATGGGTTCTCTTGGCGTCCGGGTGATGATGTAGGCGTCCTTGTCGCTGTGTGGGAAATCAAAGCCCATGGAAAGTACCTTATCGTATGTTTTTCGTCCAACGATAACGGCGTCAACTGTGCTCACAAAATCGGCATAACCATAATCTTCGCCTTCCTTTTCAACGAGGGATAAAAACCCCAAATCATCATCGGGTTTGGCAATATAGCCGTCAAGGCTCATGGCGATATAAAGGATTATTTTACGTTCCATATTCATGCGGTTTCGATTAATTGCTCAAATTTATTGGAGGTCAAATAGGGTAGATTTTTCGTCAATTTTTCGATGTTCCAATCCCACCATTTTATCTCCAATAATTTTTGGATGACATCATCGGCAAAGCGTTTTTTGATGAGCAGCGCCGGGTTTCCACCCACTATCGAATAAGGTTCCACATCTTTCACGACCGTGGAATTGGTGGCAATAATTGCCCCGTCGCCGATGGTCACGCCCGCCATGATGGTAGCGTTGTAGCCAATCCACACGTCGTTGCCGATGGTGATGTTCCCTTTATGCGGATAGGATTTGCCGTCCATTGCATGTTCCCAACCATTGCCAAATATGGCGAACGGATAGGTAGAGAATGCATCGGTCAGGTGGTTCGCCCCGTTCATGATGAATTTCACGTCGGAGGCTATCATGCAAAACTTTCCAATGATGAGTTTGTCGCCGATGAAGTCGAAATGGTATTTAACGTTTTTCTCGAAATTCTCGACGTTCTCAAAGTCATCGTAGTACGTGTAATCGCCAACGATGATGTTGGGGTTTTTAACCACATTTTTCAGGAAACAAAGCCTATCAATGCCTTCGAGTGGGAATTTTTTTTGGATGTCTGGTCCTGTCATGTGAGCTAAATTTTGGTGAATAGACTTTCCGGGTTGTGAAGCCCGGAAAGTCTAATTTTTGCGGCTAAATTAAATGTTTCAGCCAATTCGAAGTGAATTACATCAATCTCGCCGCTCGGTTTTTGCAACCACTTGCTTACCGTCTTGCGTGGTATTCCACTCCATTTTGTCAGAAGAAGTGAAGGTGATTTTCACGATTTCCGTTTCGCCATCTGCAATCATTTTCACCTCTTTCTTCGTTTCGTCCACCGTGTACTTGCCCGTGATTTCCTCCTGTTCACCGTCAGCATAAGCGAGGTGCTGTTCAAAGTCGCCCTGAGCGCCTGTGAACGCTTTGAAAGTCACGGAGGCAGAATCAACGATAGTACCCATGTACTCTGAAGTGCCTACTTTAAAGGAAGTGAAGTCCCAAGTACCCACGATTTTCGTCTTGATAGTAACGGGTGTGGCGTCGTCGTCCTTGTCGCAGGAAGTGAGTGTGAACATGCTGAAAGCACCGACCAGAAGGGTCAAAAGACTGATTTTCAAAAAATTCGTTTTCATAAATTTAGATAGTTTTAAGAAATGATGATTGGATAAATTTGTGATTTGTCATTTGTCATTGGTCATTGTGGTCATTGGTCATTGGTCATTGTGGTCATTTTTGCCCGTCCCGGTAAGGTCTGTTCCAGATTGCCGGGTGGGCAGTAAAGTTGGATTTCAGGTCTTGGTCAAAATTGGGGCTTCGGAGGTGAAAGTCCATTGGTCATTAGGAAGGCAATGGGTTTCAAAATCAGTTTTAATATCAGGGCGATAAAGTTAATCAGGACGGGTTTTCTTGCAAATTTCATGGTTGTTTTCTTTTACCTTAAGATTAAAATTAAAGATAGCAGCGTAATAAGAACCGGGGCGGCTCACCACCGCCCCGGGCCAATCGGGTGATGAAAAAATTATTGTTTTACCAATTTGCCAGCATAGTATTTATCCGTTGACACGGCATATACCATGTAAATACCGGCAGGTAGCGCTGAAACATCGAGGATGACGGTGCCAGCCTGTCCATCGTGTTGTAGTACCATTCGCCCGGTCTGGTCGAATACCTGCACCGGACCATTTTCCTCCAAAGCGACCTGCAAGTATTGGGTTGTTGGGTTCGGGAACATGCGCAAAGCATTTACAGGCAATGGGTTATTGACCGAAGACGGTTGACCGCCATTGTAATAGTAGTATTTTCGGTCGGACAAGAAATAAGACCCGCCGCCGTCCCAGATATAAGTTTCTTCCAGCGCCAGCAGTTCGTCTTCGAGGTAGCTATATACCAATTGCTCACGGCTTTCACCTCCGCCCACTTCGTAATACCGGGTTTCCCGGAGGCTCATCCGCTGCAAGTCGTCATAGTCGTAAATAACGGTCTGCGTGTTCGCCCAGTCGTTGGCGGCTGCATCCCATTCAAAGCTCGTCACGATGCTATCTTGGGCGAAGGCGGTGTAGGTATATGCGTTTTGGCTTTGCGGCAGGAATTCGAAACCGTCAAACTCCAACGAGGTAGCCAGTTTGAGCAGGTGGTTTTCATATTCCATCACCACTTGATTGGCGGGAATTTCGAAGCCGCTATCCACCAAATAAGATTCAATAAGGGTGTTGTCGCCATTTACATCATACACATGCACATCTTTGAACTGCAAGGGCTGACCAAACACGTCTATAGTCGTCAGGCTTTCCGCAATGCGCCCCTCATCGTCGAAGCTATTGAGGATGGACATCAGCCGCTGCCAAACGTTCAGGTTGGCGTCCCAGGCATAGACGAAGACCGAATCCACGAGGTCGGGCGAATCGCCACGGGGAAAAATTTCGAGCCTGGAATCCAGCGTATATGCTTGTGCCGATGGGTCAAAAGCTTCGGACATGGTTTCCACCAGTCGCCCCAAGTCGTCGGTTATCACGGTATTTCGGTTCAATGGTTGCCAGTCATTGTTTTCGAAGTACCATTCTATTTGCACCTCGGAGTCGCTGAGCGGGTGGGCGTGGGTCGTGCGGAAAATGGGCGTTGAATCGCTGACCGCATAATTGGTGAACGTCACCGTCGAGTCCAATTGCAATTCCGAATTGCGAGCATTCACGCCGACCTTTGCATTTGGCTGCGCCCAGTCTTCTGGAATCTCATATCCTGCTGCGCCCAGCATTTTAATCATTGAGTGCGACCAGTTGGCCGAGGTGCGAGATACGCTTTGCGGCAGTGTTTTTTGAGCAAAAAGTTGGCTGATTGCCAGTGCCCAGCAAAGGGCAGGCATGAAAAGGTTTTTCATATTCCTGTGAAATTTTAGTTGTTAAAATGTTGAGATAAAATGTGTGGGAAAAAGACCATGTAGTGGGTTTCTCCCCTTTTGTTTCCTACCAGACAACGCTATGGGGCGGTTCCCCTACAAGCCTGTCATTTTTTTTTGGGTTTTTATTTGGCGCTGTTTCGGTTCTTTTTGTTGACACAAAGATAGGGTCGCCTCCCCCCGCCCTACAATCAACAGCCTCCCGAAACGCCCATTTCGGTGGATGAAACGGCAAGGTTGGAGGAGGAATCCCATCAGGTTTATTTCATCATCGCATCCAAAAAGGACTTATCAGACCCATTGCCATTGTTTTTATACACGACGTAATAATTGCCAGTCTCCGTGTAAAAAAGCGTGTTGGTGTCAATGCCCACCAAGCCACCGCTGTGCCCAAAAGCAATGCCTGCCGAGGTGCGATAAAGGCTCAGGCCAAGCCCATACTCGCAGTCATAGTTGTCGCAGCCTTCGAGTTGGATGCTTTTCATGGCTTCGAGGGTTGCTGGTGCCAACAACTGCCCGGTCATCAGTGCCTGCAAGAACTTACCGATGTCCGTGGCTGTGCTGACAATGCCGCCGTCGGCCTTTCCATCACCATCTGCACGGTCCCACCGACTGAGGTCAAGCAGCTTTCCATCCCCGTAAAGGTCGGCGTACCCTCGTGCGACATTGCGGTCGTCACGCTGCTCGATATAGGTTTCTTTAAGTTGCAAGGGGGAGAAAACCAGTTCGTCGAGCGCTGCTTGGAGCGATTTGCCGGTGACTTCCTCCATGATTTGTCCCAACAGCAAATAGTTGGTGTTGCTGTAAGACCAAGCAGTGCCTGGCTCGAAGTGCAGTTTTTCTCCATATACATACTCCTCCAACAGTTCGTCAATGCTCATGCGGTATATCCGCTCAGGGTCGTTGACGATGTTGAGCTTGTAGCGGAGGCTCTCGTTGGCAGGGTCGAAGATGCCAGACAAATGTGCCAAAAGGTGGCGAACGGTGATTTTTTCTGACATCGGAATATTTCCCACGACCTTTGGCAGATGCGCCGACAATTTGTCTTCGAGTCCTAGTCTTCCCTGTTCCACCAAGCGTAGCACGGCTGCCGCCACGAAGGTTTTGGTAATGCTCCCGGTTCGGATGGGCGTATTGGTGCGCATTAGCGTTTGATGTTCCAAGTTGGAGCTTCCAGCCGCACCCACCCACAGTGGCTCGCCTTGTCGCTGAAGGAGCAAGACTGCGCCGGGCGCATTGTGCTTTATGCGGTAATCGTTCAGTAATGCCTGGTATTCCGCATGGCGTGGGTGGTCATCGTAACTGATGCCCTCAGTGGGGTCAGGCTTGGGTATGGCGATGTCTTTTTCGCAGGATGTTGCTAATAAAAGCAGGGCGATGAGAAGGATTGCGTTTTTCATAAGTACTATTTTTTTTGATTAAAAAGGATGGAGGCGGGTGCCCAAATGCAGCGCTTTGTGCGGCAATACAGGCGAGCTACCGTTGTTGAAAGGCATTTCTCCAAACATTTCGTAGCGGGAAAAAACGGTCACGTCGCCAAAGCGGTAACCCAACCCCACTCCAAGGGTCGGCATGACCTTGTGCATACGCTGGGAGCCGGGACGGAAGCCATTGCCATTGGGTTCGTAGCGGCGCAGGTCGGACACGAGGTGGAGATAGCCAGCCCCAATGGTAGCATCAGCGAAAAAATTGCCAACAAATTTGCGGTAGCCAAACTCCGTGCTGGCAAAAATGCCCTGGTGCAGCCCATCGTGGTGATAGTAACCAAGCTGGAGCGTCTGCAGGGTTTGTCGTCCGCTGCTTTGCCGGTAGTAAAACTCTGTGCCGATGCGCACGCCCCAGTTCGGGTTTTTGAAGAAGCCACTAAAATTGGGCAGGCTCACGGACTCTGAGAAAACGCTGATAGTGAGGGGCATTTTCATGCCTTTTCCGCCGTCTTGCGCAGCGAGCTTTAGCCTGGTGCCACATAATAGTAGTAGAAACAACAGGAAATGGAATCTTTGCATTGGTGGATGATTTGATTAATGAATGATTGATGGGGCAAAAATGAGGGTGAGTGGGTCAGGAATGCAAAGGCAAATGCCCTAAAACGGCGGAGATTTGGAATGAGGCTGGCATAAAACAGTTTGAATGGGAGATGGTATCCAATAAAGCCTTCAAACCGATTTCACACTCGAAATAAGTCGGTTTAATCCCAATTTTGGATGTTCCGGGTGTCTGCTTATTGAAAATAAAAGGCACAAGGCATTACTTTGCTGCTTCATCTTTATTTAAATGGAAAAAAAATACCAGTGGGCGATTTTGTTAGCAGGTGTGCTGTTGTTGATGGTTTCCAATTCCATCAATTACGGTTCTTCAGAGAACATGGATATACTCCAGCTTCTTTGCTACCTGTTATTGCTGGGCCTGGGGTTAGTCGTGCAATTCTCCGCAGTCTTGGCCATTGGGAAGTGGAAGCAGCGCCAAATGCCAGGGCTTTCCCGCACTTCCCGGCGAATTCTTCAAGCATTTATGGTGACCGTGCCGACCCTTGCACTGTTGAATACGCTGACCGATTTTGGACTCGCCCAGTTTTCAAGTCACCCCGTTTATGATTTCAACTGGAAAATCACGTTGCTCAACCTGACCCAAGCAGCGGTTACCTCGATTTTTATCCTTGGGCTTTCGGAGGCGTTTTACTACAACGAACTGTTGCGTAATTCAGAAAAGGAAAAAGAAGAACTTCAGCGCATCAACCTACATGCCCAATATGACAGCCTCAAGCAACAAGTCAGCCCCCATTTCCTGTTCAATAGCCTTAACACCCTCAGTTCCCTTATCAATATAGACCCCAAAAAGGCAGATAGGTTCGTGGAAGAATTGAGCCAGGTCTATCGCTACCTGCTGCAAAGCAACCAACAGGGATTGACCACGCTGCGCAAGGAACTGGAGTTTATAAAGTCATATCTACACCTGTTAAAGACCCGCTTCGGTGATGCATTATTGGTGGATGTGGCGGTAGATGAGGCTGCCCAGCAATATATGATTGCCCCACTTACCCTTCAGCTCTTGGTAGAAAATGCGGTTAAGCACAACGAGGTTTCCGCTGCCCACCCACTTAAGCTACATATCTTCACGTTGGGCCGTGATCGCCTTGTGGTGAGCAACAACCTGCAACGGCGAAGCATCACTTTGCCTTCGGAGAAAGTAGGACTGGCGAACATCATTGCCCGGTATCGGCTGTTGAACCACCCGTTTGTGGAGGTGCGGGAAACAGCAGACGAATTTTCGGTGGTGCTGCCGCTGATAGATAAAATCTAAACATGAAAGCTTTTATTATCGAAGACGAGTACCTTGGCTTGCAGCGGCTGTGCAAGTTGCTGAGCGAAGTGGAAGACGGCATTACCGTGCTTGGCCATGCCGAGAGCATTAAATCAGCCGTGCAATGGCTTCAAAACAACCCGGCGCCTGACCTGGTTTTTATGGACATCGAACTTGCCGACGGGCAATGTTTCGAGATTTTTAAACAGGTGGAGGTGAGGTCACCCATTGTTTTCACGACCTCCTATGACGAGTACGCCCTTCAAGCTTTCAAGGTAAACAGTATTGACTATCTATTAAAACCCATAAAAAAGGAAGAGCTGGAGGCAGCGCTTTCTAAATTTCGGCGGATGAAGGACCAATTCCAGCCCCCGGTCCTGCCAATGGACATCGAGAAATTAGTGCAAGAACTACGTCAAACACAGCAACCGAAAGCTTACCGCAAGCGGTTTTTGCTAAAGCAAGGGCAGCGATGGCTAAGCGTCGAGGTACCTGAAATTGCCTGGTTCATGGCGGATGGCAAGCTCTGTTTCCTGAAAACATGGGATAATCGCCGCCTGTTGGTGGATTACACGCTGGAGGAGCTTGGCGAAATGCTCGACCCGCTGGAATTTTGCCGGGTCAACCGCAGCTATATCGTCCATGTTAAAGCCGTTAAGTCCATTGACACCTATTTTGGTGGCAAACTCATCCTCCAACTTTCCCCCAAAACGGAGGCGAACGACGTGGTGGTAAGTAAGGAGAAAGCAACTGACTTCAAGCAGTGGATGGGCAAATGAGTTGTGCAGGTGAAAGCAATTGGTGAGGGTAGGTTTTGATTCGTTGTTTAACTCATTTTGAAAAATGCTTAAACAATAAATGAGAATGCTGGTTTGGTTGCTGTAAGATTTCAAAACAGTTTTTCAACAAAACATTCAATCCTTTATCATGCTCAAGCCAAAAAAATATTTCAGCAATCATCTTCTTTTGACTGATGACGACATCGGGGACGACCATATCATGACCTCGCTTTCCACACCGATGCGCTCAGATGCGTTTGACCTAACGGACGAGGAAAAAATGGCCAAAATCGAGGACCATTTCCGGGAAATAATGCTCACGATGGGCTTGGACCTGACCGACGACAGCCTACGTGGTACGCCAAAGCGGGTCGCCAAAATGTACGTACAAGAAATTTTCAGTGGGTTGAACCCCAAAAATAAGCCCACTGTGGCCTTGTTTGAGAACAAGTACGGTTATGCCGAAATGTTGGTGGAGAAAGACATAACCTTCTACTCCAATTGCGAGCACCATTTTGTGCCGATCATCGGCAAAGCGCACGTAGCTTATATCTCCAACGGCAGCGTTATTGGCTTGTCGAAGATTAACCGCATCGTGCAGTATTTTGCAAAAAGGCCACAAGTGCAAGAACGCCTCACCATGCAAATAGCCCAAGAACTCTGCGAAATTCTGGGCACGGACGATGTTGCGATTGTCATTGATGCACACCACCTTTGCGTGTCCTCCCGTGGCGTGCAGGATGTGAACAGTAGCACCATCACCGCATATTACGGTGGCAGTTTCATGAAGGAAGCCAAGAAAAACGAGTTTTTGCAGTACCTGCACCTGTCTTCCAAAACGAACGTCACGGAAGTGCTACAATCTTGATATAAAAGGCTGAGGGGAGGCACTGCTTGGAAACCAATACCTGAATGACGAGTTCAATTACGACGCTGACCCTTTTCCGTTTTTCCAGTTTTTCAGAAAAAACTTGGGCCTTCGGGCAAATGCAGTTCGCACATGCCCACCTCGGCCAAGTGCCGGGACTGCAGTTTTACAAGCTCATGGGCAGCGGCAAGGATATTGGCTTCAACCCGCTGCCCGATTGGGGCGTGTATGCCCTGCTTGGCGTCTGGGAAAGCGAACAAGCGGCTAACTTTTTCTTCGCAAATGCGGGAATCTTCCAGCAATACCGGGCGCATACCAGCGAGCAGTGGACCATTTTCATGAAGCCCCGCCAAGCCAAGGGCCTATGGTCGGGCGGCAATCCTTTCACTCCCTCCGCCGATTTGGATGAGGAGAATCCGCTCATTACCGTCATCACTCGTGCCACCATCCGAACTAGTAAATTGGTGAAATTCTGGCGCTATGTTCCCACCTCACAACGACCCATCCAACAAGGCTGCGAGGGGTTGATTTACACTAAGGGAATTGGCGAGGCGCCATTGGTGCAGATGGCGACTTTCAGCCTTTGGGAAAACATGGAAGCCCTAAAAAACTTCGCTTACAATAGCCCTGAACACCAAATGGCTATCCAGAAAACCCGTCAATTGGATTGGTACAAAGAGGAAATGTTCGTGCGGTTTCAGCCTTATCGCTCGGTGGGGACTTGGGGCGGGAAGGACGTTTTAGCGCCATATTTATAGCTTAAACTGAAGCGTCTTGTTCGAGCAAAGGATTAGAAATCCCTTCAACCCGGCCTCGCCACGACCGTCAAAAACCCCATTGAAAACCATTTTTGCAATTTGTAAATGGGCGCATTCAGCACCATGCCAGCCACATAACCCATGAACTTGGGTTCCATCGAAGCCGACCAGTCAATTCGCTGCTGTTCCATTTGGCTCATCCAATGCAGCGTGTAGGGGTCGAGCGTGCCGTAGGTGAGCACTTGATCCACTTGCCATCCGCTGTTCTTCATCAACAATTCCATGTTATTGGGGGAATAAAGCGCCGTATGCCGAGGCGTATGGTAGCCTGCCCAGTGCTGCCCGAATTTGCGCCGGGTATAGCTGTCGAAATTGGGCACCTCCACGACGAGGCGGGTCTGCGGGTGGGCGATGTCCAACAACTGGCGCAGGTGCTGCTGCGGCTCGTAATCATGCTCTAAGTAGTGCCACATCGTGATGACGTCCACGGGCGGCTCGCCGTGGAGGTCGGCCACTTCGCCTTTTCGGAGGTCAATGCCACGGTAGGTTTCCGGCTCGTTTATCCATCCTTCGTCACTGAAATCGAGGCCGATGAGTTGTGCGGGGGTGTCACTGCGCAAGCAGGCCAAAAAGGTCGGCTTGCCGCAGCCAACGTCGAGAATTCGGCTTTGCGTGGTCAATTGGTGGTGCTGCTTCACCCGTTTCACCCTTGCTTTATCAATGTTTTGCTGGTCTTGTTTTACGAAGGATGCATATTTTCCCCAAGCCTCATCCACCCGGTAGGGCAGGTAAGCGGCGGTGTAAAATTTTCCCAATTCTGCCGCTGGCACACGGGGGTTCAGGAAAACTAGCCCACAGTCTTCGCAGCGGTCGAAATTGTATTTTGTGGATGAATGCTCGTGCATCATGGCCGGGGTTTGCACGAAAAGTCGAAAGTTGGCGGAATGGCAAGCGAGGCATTGGGTCAGGTGTTCCATCAGCGGGTAACGTGTTTTACCAATGACTTGAGGAAAGGTGGCCACGGAAACCCAACCATGATGCCCAAATCCTCGGCAAAGCTCGTTTGGTCGTCGAGGTAGGCGAAGATTTGTTGCACCGAATACTTGGCGTACATGATTTCAAAAAGCTTAGGCCCCAGTTCGTTTTGGCGGTTCAACACATCAAGGAACAAGGCATCGTAAAAGCGGAATTTATATGGAATAAGGCCCTGGTTAGCTGGCCTTCCAGCCTTCATGTTCTCCACAATTTTCCTTGAATTTCGTTCGCAATTCTTGAAGGAATATCCAGTGGAAGGCTTCACCCAGCCACCGCCCGTTCCGATTCGGACGTGGTTGCCTTTGGAATATTTTTCAAAAGGAAAATCGCTCATGGGAATCACGCCCTGTTCTTGCTCCACAATGTCGAATTCCCGCAGTTTCAATATGTCGCTGACATAGCGGTGCAACATGCGGTCGTAGTCGCCATCCTTCAATAATTCGGGTGAAAAAAGCGTGAACTCAACCAATGCCTCCCGTTTGTTGAGGGGCAGCACGTAGGTGAAGCTCGTCGAGCCGGGCCAAAGCAGCCGAAAGTCCATCAAGGTGAAACGTTCGGGGTCGAACTGGTCGTCCGGGGTGCGGATGACCCAGCCCTTGAAGTGCTGAAGTAGCCGGGTGTATTTGTCATTTTTCTTGAAGAAATCTTCGGGAATCCGGCTGTCAAAAACATAGTCCGCCAAGTAGCTGCCTTGCTGCCCGCTGATACGAATTGGGTCGCCATGTTCGACCGATTTCACGTCCTCGTTTTGCCAATGGAAATTGGGGCTTGTGGCGATTTCCCGCTTCGCAAATTCGTAGAAATCTATGGCCCGGAGCATGTTGTAGCGGTAAGGCGGCAAGGAAAGCGGAATGGCTCGTTCGGCAGAAAAAAAATCGCCTTGCGACCAAGTTTGGCGAAGCAATTTGTTCCATTTTCCATCACCTTTTTCCCAAAAACAAAAGGTTCGGTCGTTTTGGTCCTTGGCCGTTTTTTCCAGGATGAGGATACGTTTTTCCTGAAAAAACGGTTCGTCCCGCATGGCGAGCGCAAGGTGGAGTCCCGCCGCCCCGGCCCCGATGATGGCAATATCAAAATGGGTAGATGACATAGAAAAAGGCGAAAAATACAGCTTGTGAAGCAAAATGGTGCATCGGAAGCGGATTCTTTCCTTCTGGCAAGTCATTTTGCGCAAGCACCTGCATGATGAAGGAGACCACGAACCAATCCACGAAGTTCCGCAGCGGAGCACGTCCACCGTCCCAATGCCAGAAATCAAAGAGAGGGGCAATGGGTTCAATGAAGAAATCGAGTGCCACCATCAGTACCGCTCCGCAAATTGGCGCCAGCCACTTATTTTGGATAAAACGTTTGCAAATAGTGGCTGTTAGAAAGGTCAGTACCACCCAATTGATGCCAATCAGTAGCGGAACGCCAAACAACTTTAGCCCAAAGTTTTCGCCGTACTGATAGGTGCCGAAAAGCAGGCCCGTGTTCACGCCTACGATTTCCACGCCCATGCCAATGAGGTAAACAAGCGTCCAAATTGACAAGCTGCGCCAACCGTTTTTCGCCGGGAAATTCCACAGCAAAAGACCAGCGCCGAGCAGCAGGTTCATGGGCGTTTTTGGTAAAAACCAATCGCCCTGGCCAAGCCAGATGCCAATCATGCCTGAGATGGTGACTAACCAAATAGCAAACACGGAGACTTGTGTTTTCCCAAAGGAAGGCGGAAGTGTCAGGGTCTTGTTCATGATTCAGCAGCAATTAATCCTGCCGTAATCTTGGCAGAAAGTAGGCACAATGGGATACCTCCGCCGGGATGCACGGAGCCGCCGCAGCAGTAGAGATGCTTTATTTTGCTGGAAAAATTGGGGTGACGGAGGAAGGCCGCAAACTTGGAATTGCTGGCTGCGCCGTACAATGCGCCCCGGTAGCTGCTCGTGCGTTGCTCGATGAGCGGCGGCGTGAGCACGTCCTCCACCTCGATGAGCGGGGCGAGATCGGTGCCCAAGAGGCGGTTCACCTTAGTAATTATGTCGTGGCGAGCTTGCGCAACCAACGCCTCCCAATCCTGCCCGTAGTCGCCGGGGGCATTTATCATCACGAACCAGTTTTCGCAGCCCGGCGGCGCATCGGCGGGGTCTTCCTTGCTCGTAATATTGAGGTAAACAGTGGGGTCATGGTACAAGGTTTTGTGCTCGAACAAATGCGCAAACTCCGTTCGGTAATCGCCGCTGAAAAGGATATTGTGAAGGTCGAGCGCCGGGAATAGCCCCCGTATGCCCCAATAGAAAATCACCGCTGAACTGGAGCGCTCCTGACGCAGTGTGCGCTCCGGGTGCGGCTGGTCGGGCAGTAATTTTTTATAGGTAGAAAAAATGTCCATGTTCGACACAACCACCTCCGCCTCATGTTGGCCATCAGCCGTTTTGATGCCAATGGCCCGGCGGTCCTTGACCAGTATTTGCTCGACTTTTTGGCCAAAATGGAACTGAATGCCGTGCCTCAATGCCAACTGGTAGAGGCTCGTAGTGATGCTGTGCATGCCATCCTTCGGGAAATAGGTGCCCAAGTGCAGTTCCAGGTGCGGAATCATACTCATGATGCCCGGTGTGCGGTAGGGCGATGAGCCGTTGTAAGTGGCGTAGCGGTTGAACAATTGCACGAGGTGCGGTTCGCCGATGGCCGATTCGTTGAGGGAATTGAGGCTTGTGCCGATGTCCATCTGCGACATGTGGGACATGGCCTTGAGAGTGTCCATCGAGAGATAGGTGCCGAGTTTATGCAGCGATTTTTTAAGGAACAAGGGTGCAGTGAGGTCGTATTTGCGTTGACCATTTTTCAAATAGGCCAGCAACGACGCCGCTTCCACACCAAATTTGGCCGCTGCTTCCCTGGCGAATACCTCCCGGTCGGAATGGACGGAAAATCGGGCGCCGTCCTCCCAGAAATAATTGCAGACGTTGTCCTTGCGGTGGTATTGGAAATGCGCTGCCGGCTGCTCGCCAAACAATCCGAAAAGCTCCGTCACCAATTCCGGCATTGTGAACAGCGAAGGCCCCGCATCGAAGCGGTAGCCGCCCAATTCGAAGGCGTGGAGCTTGCCGCCGGGGTAATCGTTGGCCTCAAAAACGGCCACGTCCATGCCAGCAGCCCGCAAGCGCAAGGCAGTGGCAATCCCGGCTATTCCGGCCCCGATGATGATGGCTGAAGGCATTTTTTTTGTTGGCAAAAAAATTAACAGTACACTGATGCTGTCTGGCAGGGGATGAAATGCAGCAGGGGGGAAATGGTTTATGTTTTGGGAAGATTTTGATTTGACAGCGGGTTGGATTGTTGTTTAGATGTATTGTTTTGAAGTTCTTATTGCTCCCACGGTGATTTATGATTTTGGTCTGGGTGACCAATCCTCCTACCCAATTCAATGCGACCAAAAGTCAGCCACAACTGCTTAGTAAGAACGGGAGGTTCGTGGTTGCCTGTGGATGTCTGAAGTTTTATTTGTAGCGCTAAGCTAATATTTTGTAATTACTGAAAGGATAGAAAGGATATGCAAAATCGGAAATAATTGAAATGCAATAAAATTTATTTTTAAATGGTTAATAATCAAATAATTATGTTGGATTTTTGAAATACCTCTTTTCGTTTCGACGCTATTTTCCGTAGGCAACCGCATAAATTTGTTGGTGAAAAGACATCTTAAATCGTTTTTGTTAAATAAAAATGAAAAAATACTTAAACAAAAAAAGACTTGAAATGTCTTGATGTCAAATTCCTCAAAAAGCTAAAAACTGTAAAAATTGGCTACATGAAACGCCAACATTAAGGTGTCCAAAGCTCAAATCTCGGATAAATGAAACTACTGATTTCTCATTCAATAATGGAAAATTCGGTGATTCTCATAACGCTGGCATCTGTGCTTATGGGTCTTGGATTACCCAAGTTCATGGTGGAGCCTCATTTAACGTTTTTCGGCTTTTCTCTCATTTTGGCGGGTGTTCCGCATGGAGCCTCTGATTTCTACCTTTCCCGGGAATTGTCCCAAAGGCACTGGAAACAATATTCGCAAGCTTTGTTCTTGATGGGCTATTTTTTGATTATGGCTTTATACTCGGCAGTTTGGTTGATTGCACCAATAATAGCTTTCTGGATATTTATTTTGTTCTCAACGTATCATTTTGGCCAGTCCAATTGGTCATTCCTGAAGTTCCCAAACAGCGCCGTTGAAAAATTCACCTATTTAATCTGGGGAATGGCGATTGTGGGTATCCCTGTAATTCTTCATTTTGACCAAGCTTCGAGTATTGTTTTGGAAATGACAGGTGTCAAGTTTGTGCTTGAAGACACCTACCGTGCAGCACTCATTTACTTGCTAATTTTTGGCGTAGTTGGAAATGCTTTTTACCTCAATAATAGTGGTTCGTTGTCTGGTAAGGCATTCAGAAATGAGCTTGGCAAATTTTTCTTGTTGATGCTTTTGTTTTTTACCACGCCTTTATTGATTGGGTTTGGGATTTATTTTGTGTTGTGGCATTCCTTGGCAGCAATAATTGACCAAATCAAGGTTGTAAGGGTTTCCAATCAGTCATTTGGTTACAAGTCGTACATCCGTTCTACCATCCCACTCACTTTAATCGCATATTCCGGTCTGGCTTTGTTTTATTTCTTCTTCAATGGTTATTTTGATAAAGGACAAGGATTAGGCCAGCTTTTTATTTTTATTTCCATCATCACCGTCCCTCATGCCGTTCTGATGGATTGGCTTTATCATATAGGACGTCCTGTGCTGGAAAAAGCTTGAGAAGGATTGGGCATTAAATGCTCAAGTAGTGCGTAAAATTAGAAAATAGTCCATACCTATTTTTGGTCAATATATTAATCTTAACTAAAAAAATGCTTTAAACATGGAATTCAATCTTAATTTTCAAACCATCATGTTGACCGTGCTCCAACCTGGCGATTATGTTGGTTTCACCTTTTTCATTGGCTCTATGGCCATGATGGCAGCCTCTGTCTTCTTCTTCTTCGAAATGTGGAACCAAGAAGGGAAATGGCGCACCTCCCTGTTGGTATCGGGTCTGATTACCTTCATCGCAGCGGTGCACTACTTTTACATGCGGGATTTCTGGGCCACCAATGGCACCTCCCCAACGGAATTCAGGTACATTGACTGGATTCTTACCGTACCGCTCATGTGCGTAGAGTTTTACCTCATCCTGAAGGCTTTTGGGGCAAAACAAAGCTTGCTATGGAAGATGGTTTTTTACTCCTTATGGATGTTGGTAGCTGGGTACTTGGGTGAGACCCTGTACCGTGAAAGCTCGCCTTTATGGGGTTTCATCTCGACCATCGGTTACTTGGGCATCGTTTACGAGGTATGGATGGGCAGCGCCAAGAAATTGGCCAACAATTCCAACAACCCAGCCCTCCAATCTGCTTTCAGCGCTTTGGGATGGTTCGTGTTGGTAGGCTGGGCCATTTACCCAATCGGATATATGGCCATTGAAGGTTCAGGATGGCTCAGTGGCGTCTTGAACCCAAAGAGCTTGGACATTATTTACAACATCGGTGATGCTGTCAATAAAATCGGGTTTGGCCTCGTAATTTATTCATTGGCTGTCTCCAGCAAAAAAGTTCAAGCCTAAAAAGATAGTTAATAACAGCGAAGGTGTATGGCTTTTGCTGTTGTGATAAAAAAAGAATGTCCTGTCAATTGACAGGGCATTCTTTTTGTGCCTTATTATAAATCTGGCACCTTCTTACCACAATACAACCTAAATGGCTGAATACACAATTCTATACTTCACGCAAATAGGTTTTGTGCAAATAGGGGTTTGGGGCGTTCCGCCCCAAAAGACCCTCTCCCCCGACGAGTCGCCGAAGAGCCTGCCCCGATTTCTCGGGGCGGCGAGGAGGGGCAGCGGCGCATAATTTTTGATTTGCACAAAACTTGGTAGCGTGAGCTATTATTATTTAATGGTACTGGGTATAACGGATTTTTGTGATGCACGAAGGTGGCCATAATTATCCCCCTCGGATGACGGGGATAATTGCATCTCAGGCACTTATCCCCAGAATCCGTTACGGTCAGAATTGTTAAATAATACTTACCTGCCTCCTTGCCAACTTATCAATCATCCCATTAAAAATAAAAAAGTGGAAGGGTAACACGAGGTACCAATACACCCGACCCCAAAGCCCACGGGGGCGGAAGGTGGCCGTTTGCGAGAGCACCAAATTGCCTTCCTTCTGGGTGATGTTGAACTCCAGCCATGCCTCGCCCGGCAGTTTCATTTCGGCGAAGAGGAGCAGGCGCTTACTCGTCCGGTCGGCGATGAGTACCCGCCAGAAATCGAGGGAATCGCCCGGCTTGAGTTCGTGCGGGTGGGTGCGACCCCTGCGCAGGCCCACTCCGCCCACCATTTTGTCCAAGTGCCCACGTATTTTCCAGAGGAAATTGCCGTAGTACCAACCTTGCCCGCCGCCAATGCCCCATATCCGGTTGAGCACCTCGGGTTCGTTGTCGGTGATGGTGCGGCTTTTTTCGTCGGTGAAACAGCCAAACTTCGGCACTTCCACGTAATCCATCAGCTTCGGGTTGGTATCGAACGAGCTGAATGCGTCCTTCCAACTGCTCACCACCATGTTCTGTTCGATGCGTTGGAAGGCCAGTTCCACCGCTTGATTGTACGGCAAAAGTTGGATGCCAAGGTCGGCGGCCAAGTTGTTAGGGCGGCATATCACGTTGATTTTCATGCTGTCCACCAAGTTTTGGGCCAAGTGGTAGGAGGTGGACGTGATGAAATAGAGCCAGTACGAAGAGAGTTTTGGCGTCATTATCGGCACTGTCCAGATATAGCGGCGGAGCTTCCGAACTTCCGCAAATTTGAGCAGCATCTGCTTGTACGACAGCACTTCCGGGCCGCCAATATCGAAGTCTTGGTTGTAAGTGTCTTCCCTGCCAATCACCCCGGCCAGAAACTGGATGACGTTGCGGATGCTGATAGGCTGGCACAGCGTGTTGAGCCATTTCGGGGCGATCATGACGGGCAGTTTTTCCACCAAATCCCGAATGATTTCAAAGGAGGCGCTGCCCGAACCCACGATGATGCCCGCCCGCAGTACGGTTACTGGCACCTTGCCATTGCGCAAGATTTTTTCCACCTCAAAACGGCTGCTAAGGTGATCCGACAACTCCGCTTCGTTCACGATGCCGCTAAGATAAATGACCTGCCGGCATTGCGTGGCCTCGACCAACTTGCTGAAATTCTGGGCCGTGATGGCTTCCTTGCTGGCAAAATCGCCTTTGCTGCTCATGGAATGGACCAAGAAGAACGCTACGTCAAGGTCGGCGGGCAAAGAGGTGCCCGGCGCAGGTTCGAGGAAGTCCACCTCGATGATTTGGGTACGCTCGTGCGTTTGCCCCTCAAACCGCTTGCGGTTGCGAACGCAGCAATAAACGGTATGCCCTTGTTCGAGCAGCACGGGGAGAAGTCTTTGGCCGATGTAGCCGTTGGCGCCAGTAAGTAGTATTTTCATGTGTTAGTAAACAAGGGTTGGTGATAAATGTTAGGCGGTATAAAAATCTCTTGACTGTTACAGATGTAGTCATGGCCGCCCCACAGGGGCATGAATATAATCATCAACATCCGTTACCATCAGAAAACCTCAAGTTACTACTTTGGCATAAGAACGTTCAATTAAAAATGACAAACACAATTCTAATCATCGGTGCGGGCATTGCAGGACTGTCTGCTGCTCAACGTTTGGCGGAAGCCAACCTACCTGTATTGGTGCTGGACAAAGGCAAGGGTATGGGTGGGCGCATGGCCACACGTCGTGTCGGTGAAGCGGTCTTTGACCACGGCGCTCAATTTTTCTCCGCTAAAACGCCTGATTTCCAGCATTTTGTGGGTAAGGCAGCCGAGCTGGGAATCGCAAGGGAGTGGTGGCCAGGTATCGCCGACACCCGGCATCCCCGCTGGGTTGGCACCAATGGAATGAACGCAGTGACCAAGTTCTTAGGGGAAACCCAGTCTGTTCATCAAGGAAAAAAGGTCATTCAAATTCAGGCGATATCCGGTGGCTGGCGTGTCAGCACCGATGACCATGAACCATTGGAGGGAGCGGCGCTGCTGATTACTATCCCGGCCCCACAAGCGCTGGATTTATTGGAAAACAGTGGCTTCCATTTGCCAGAAAACCCACTGCGTCAAATCGCCTATCATCCATGCTTGGCCCTGATGGCCACCCTCGACCGACCCTCCTCCATCCCGTCCCCCGGTGGCCTCCAAACCAATGGCGCAGTGGTGAGTTGGCTGGCCGACAATTACCAAAAAGGTATTTCCAAAGTCCCATCAGTAACAATTCATGCCTCGCCTGATTTTAGCAGAAAGCACTTGGATGGGGACTTGCAGGAGGCGGGGAAATTAATGCTTGATGCTGTGCAGGTTTTCATAAATCCGGCAGAAGTATTGGAGTGGCATATTCACCCCTGGCGTTACAGCTTGGCTTACGAGCGGCATCCTGCGCCGTTTTTTGAAGCGGAAACGGCTGCCCCATTGCTGTTCGGTGGCGATGGGTTTGGCATCGGAAACGTAGAGGGGGCTTATCTGTCGGGATTGGCGATGGCGGAGCAGTTGATTGGGAACAGCAAGCGCTAAAGCCTACGCCTGCTCTCCACCGTAATTGGCGAACCAGCCGCAAGCATGACGGACGTGGGTTCGAGGCCATTCAGCAGCCGGAATTCCTCGCCATAGTTTTTGGCAAAATCCACTTGTATTTGGTGGCTTTTCACTTCGTAAACTTCCCACCGGGGGTGGGTCACCTGGTACTCGATGGTCTTGGTCGCACCCTGCCTTGAGTAACCCCAGTAATGCTCGGTAATGAACTCCGCCTCGCTTCCGGGCAGCATGGGTTGTGACTTTGCATCCGCTTCGATTTTAAAGGAATGCCATTGCCCGCCCATCTTCCAATCGTATTGAACTTCCTGCGACGCCGGGCCTTTTTGCCAACTATGGCGCATGGGCATGGCCTTGTAATGCTCTTTGTAAATGGTATTTGCCACCAAGGCAATGGCCGTTTTTGGCACAAATTCATTGATGAACACCACGCCCCGTTTCCATTCTCCTTCGGAAAAATGGCGCACATAAAACCGCAGGTTCACCTCTTCAAATTCCGTGTGGAAAGGGATACGCAGGCCAAGCACCTTCACCTTTTGGAACATGAACCCAACGAGGCTCACATAGCACCGACCCTTCCAAATATCCAGCTCGGTGCCATGCGGCAAATAGGGTTTCAGGAGGTTCGGGTCAACGTCATAGTTCGCTAAAGCCAATTTTCGCCATTCGGCGGTCAGGAAGCTCATAAGGCAAAGATTTGGCAATTAAACGAGGCAGGACAGGGAATGTTTACCGAAACCAGTATTGCACACCTACCCCCAAGTTCCATGCATGTAGGTAGTTCTTCACGTTTTCACCTTTATAAACAGGCGTAATACCTCGCTGGTAGCCTGTGGACGTGGACAAAGCGAATCGGGGCAAAAATTGATAACGAAGGTCAATGCCCAGCGTATAGTCGAGCGTCCATTTCTCCAAATCGTTCAGGGGGGGCGTGCCTATGGTCGTTTGCCGCTCGTGGATGGCGCCGTGGTGCGAAACAAGTTCTGGATTTTCGGAAGAAATACCGAGGACGTGGTTGGCATAGATGCCCGCCTTTGCGCCAGCTTGCCAGCGGTGCTTGCCAAAGCCGTAGCGCAACTGCAACGGCAAGCTCACGAAACGGGTCTGTTGTCGGATGTACAGTTCGAGGTTCATCACTTCTCCCTCTTCCACTTGGGCGTTGCTGGCACGGGTGAGCACGAACTGCGCCGGATAATCGCCCAAAGACGAGGGCAACGAGTGGTTGTATTGGTTGTCGAAGTTGCCGTCGTCGTGCTGGAACTCACCGTTGCGGGTGAATGGCACGGCGAGTTGGTAATCCGTTTCGATGCGGGAATGGTTGTAATCCAAGCCCGTCAGCACGGACCATTGGCGGTTGATGGCGGCTTCCAAACCTATTCCCGCCCGCCAAGTGACCAATGGCAGCTGGTCTTTGATGATGGCGGGTTTTTCGCCAGAAAGACTGTTGCCAGTGAGGGCAAGCCCGCCGTACAAGCTGGCAAGGAGCTTGACCGACGCACCTTGGTCTTTGGGATTGGGGAGGTGCAGGTCGGTCATTGGGACAGTTGGTGACAGTGGGAAATCGGAAAGAGTAGGGTAGGGCAGCAGTCCAAGTGTTGTTGCATTTTGAATCAATGCCCCTTGGTTTGGCTCGTCGGCAATGGGCATTGTCTCCATTGCGCCAGCAGCCATTTTTTCTGTTGAAATTGGGTTGGCTTTGGTTGAGGTGCCAGTCGTAGCTGTATGTGTAGGTGTTTTTGAGGCGGCTTTTTTTATTGGAAAATGGTCGTCCGAACCGCTGGCTTGGCGGGTGGCTCCATTGGCGACGGCAGCCTCGTTCCGCTCGCTGCCTTGAAGTTCGCTGGGCGCATTTGCTGCCTTGTTTTCGTTGGCGGCCTGACTTTCTTCGCAAGCTTCTTGTAGTTTGTCGTAGGCGGACGAAATTCCAGCCACCTCCATTTTTAGTTTGGTCAACTGACGATGGTTCGAGCATTCCCGCCAAAAAAGCACCAACAGCAATGCACCAATAGTGATTAGCAACCTTTCCATCCAGTTGTTCCGTGGTTTGCGCTGGGCTACATGCCCCAACTCCTCCGACAGCCCCGACCATACGCCCGGGGAGGGCACATTCCAGCCGTCTTCAGCAGGTGGGGCCCCTTCTAGCTTTTTGCGAAGCAGGGCCTTGATTTCTTCCGTTTTTTTATGCTTGTCACTCATGTTCCTTCACGATGAAATTAAATCGTTTACACTTCGCTGAAGTGCGTGGCGTGCCTTGTGCAACTGCGATTTGGAGGTGTTTTCGGAGACGCCCAACTGCTCCGCAATTTCTTGGTGCGAATAGCCCTCCACCATGAACAGGTTGAAGACCACCCGATAGCCCTCCGGCAATCGTTGAATCAGTTGCACGATTTCCTTGGCGGAGAGCATGGACAAAATGTCTTCGTTGTTGGGCAATTGGTTAGAATAATCGCTGACATCGGCACAGACAAATTGCAACTTTTTCTTGCGCAATTGTTGCAAAATTTTGTTCACCAACACCTTGCGAACCCAGCCTTGCAGGGAGCCTTTGTTGGCGTCGAACTGGCGCAAGTCCCGGAACACCTGCATGAACCCATCTTGCAAAAAGTCCTCTGCCTCCGCCCTGCCCTTGGCATAGCGCATACACAATAGGAACATCTCGACCTTGTACTTGTCGTACAAAGCCTGCTGGTAGCGAGAATCCTCCCTCAAACAGCCATTTACAAGAAGTTCGTCAGTCATTGGCCACAATACTTTTCTCAAGAACCTATGTGCGGTTCAGTTCCGAAAAGTTGCCTGCCCAACAGGGGATTTTGAAAATAGTTTTGGGGGGGTTGTATGAATCAATTTGATGCTGCTATTCTTTTTTTCAAAAAAAGTTAAACCACCGGGCAACCTTTCCCGCCCCCCTTGCACATAGCACTTTTGACAACCAATTTTTACAAAAGGACTTGGCGGGCTTACCGTCCTCTGAGTTTCTAACCAAAAAAATGTAATGAAAAAACTAACAACTTCCCTGGCTTTCCTGCTTACAGTGGTCATGGCTTGGTCCCAGACCGCCCGTGTCCAAATCATCCACAATTCACCGACACCGACCGTTGACATTTATGCCAACGCCGACAAACTCCTCGACAACTTCGCTTTCCGCACCGCAACGCCCTACATTGACGTGCCCGCCAACGTAAACATCAACATCGGTGTGGCACTCGCCAACAGCACTGCCGCTTCCGATGCCATCGCCAATTTTCCGGTGACTTTCCAGCCGAACAAAACATATGTTGTGGTGGCAGGGGGCGTGGTCGGTGGTGCACAGCCGTTCAACCTCTTTGTTTACGACTTGGGTGCTGAGACTTCCAATTCCACAGCAAACGTGGGCATTCTATTCTTCCACGGCTCACCAGATGCGCCAGAAGTGGACATCACCACGGGCGGAAGTGTGCTCTTCGACAATGTTTCCTTCGGAGAATTCGCTGGCTACCTCAACGTGCCAGCGGCCACCTACCAGCTTGACGTGACGCCCGGAAACGACAACTCGACCATCGTGGCCAGTTTCAACGCCGACCTCAGCTTCTGGAAAGGACGTACCGCCGTAGTCTTCGCCAGCGGCTTTCTCGGTGGCGGACAGCCCAGCTTCGAGCCTTGGGTCGCCTTGGACAATGGTGGTACGTTCCCGTTGCCGCTTGCAACCACGCCTCCTCCACCCCCGCCAGCATCTGGTGCCAGGTTGCAGGTCATCCACAATTCGCCCACGCCAACGGTTGACATTTGGGTGAACGGCAGCAAGTTCCTCGACGATTTTGCCTTCCGCACTGCCACCCCGTTTGTGACCGTGCCAGCAGGCGTGAACCTCAACCTCGGCGTGGCACTCGGCAACAGCACGGCAGCCAGTCAAGCCCTCGTGAGCTATGATTTGACGCTGGAAGATGGCAAATCCTATGTCGTGGTTGCCAATGGAATCGTGGGTGGCAATCCCGGTTTCGACCTCGAAATATTCGACATGGGACAAGAATTGGCCAACAATTCCGGCAATATCGGACTGCTTTTCTTCCACGGTTCACCTGATGCGCCAGAGGTGGACATCCTCGCCAATGGTGGCGTGGCTTTCGACAACGTGAGCTTTGGCGAGTTCAGCGGATATGTGAACGTACCTGCTTCCAACTACACCATTGACGTGACGCCCGGCAACGACAATTCGACCATCGTGGCCAGCTACGATGCCGATTTTAGCTTCTGGAAAGGCCGTACCGCAGTGGTTTTCGCCAGCGGGTTCCTGAGTGGCAGCAACCCAAGCTTTGAGCCTTGGGTGGCCTTGGACAACGGCGGCACTTTTCCGCTTCCACTTGCCGACAACTTCAACGGGGGCAATGGACCTGACAACTTGATTTTCCCTACCGCCAATATGACTGCCCCAACCGCAGCCGCAATCCTTTACCCGAATCCCGCTACCGACCAAATCAACGTGACGCTGGAAATGGGCTTAGAATCAGAGGTCATCCTAACGGTGTATAACCTGAACGGCCAAGCTCTGCTGGTGCGCAACTTGGGCATTCAGTCCACTGGTCGGCAGACGGTCGAACTCGACGTGAACGGCCTACAAAGCGGTGCTTACTTCATGCGGCTACAAACGGGTGAGGAAGTACAAACGGCTCGTTTTCAGATAATTAGGTAATTATATAAAGGTCAGGAGGTAGTATTGGTAAGAAGCCTCCTGACTTCCTTCTGATTTTCCGTCGAGCAACGGCAGCCCAAACGCAGCTTCGGGTTTTTAACCAAAAAAATGTAACTGAAATGAACCTGAGCTTTTAACCCAAATCGAGGGATTTTTTTCGAGCGTAGGGTGCAGGCCGCAGAAAATGACGGATGGCAAAACAGCTTCTGGGACGGCTGTTCAGCGGCCAAAGAATTGGCTGAAGTCCTTTTTAAATTGGAATAAATTCGCCACAATATTCTCCGGTGCAAGGAGGTCTGGAATGCCAGTCGCCTTGCCCGGTTTTTTTTTTTGCGCAAAATCGGGCTTGGGCAGCCATTCAGACACCTACCTTTCTCACTTCCTTAATCATCTCGTAGTTCAGCGGCAGGTGCTGCAGGTCGGCAAACCGGTTGATGTTGAAGTTCGGCTCGAAGGTGAACTTCATGCCATTGCGCATCGTCCAGCCGTTGTGCGGGTTCTGGATTTCGTTGAGCAGCAGCCCGATTCCATTGGCCGATTTCACCACGTCCCGGATGGAGTAGAGTTTGTCCTTGATGGGGCGGTTCGGGATGTCGGCCATTTGTTCCGGGGTGAAGTTATCGTCAATGCAAATGATGTCCATTGTGATGCGTTTTATTTTTGATGGGCAAAAATAGGTGATAGCGGTTGATTTTTTGTGCAATAATCACCCTTTCGTGCCAGCCCATGCTTCCCGGTCGGGCACGGTGTGCTGGCGCAAGATCCGCCCATTCTCTGCTTTGACCCGTCCATCGCCGTGCATCCCCCATAGGATTTCACGGGCATGGCGGTGTGCGGCGGCCAGTTCTACCACCGGGGCGGGGTAATCCTTCCCAATCACGACGCCATAAAGTTGTTGCTCCATTAGTGTCATTTTCCACGGCTCATGGATGAAGTTTTCTGGCACGTTGCGCAGCTCCGGCACCCATTGTTTCACAAAAAAGCCAGTTGGGTCGTGCTCTTGCCCTTGTTTTACAGGGTTGTAGATTCGGACGGTATTGATGCCCGTGACCCCTGACTGCATTTGCCATTGCGGGTAGTGTATGCCCGGCTCAAAGTCGAGGAACAACTTGGCGAGCCACTCGGCGCCCGGCTGCCACGGCTGCCAGAGCAGGTGCGTGAGGAAGGAAGCCAGCATCGCCCTCATGCGGAAGTTGACCCAGCCGGTGGCATGGAGGCAGCGCATGCAAGCATCCACGAGCGGAAACCCGGTGCGGCCGTTCTGCCATGCTTCGAGCAGGCTGGGGTCGGTTTTTTTCTCCAAAAAATCATAGCCCCGGTTCACGTTTTCGAACTCCATACGGTCTTCGCTCTCGAATTTTTGAATGAAATGCGCCTGCCACCGCAGCCGGGAGCCGAAGGCGGCGTGCTGGTGCTTCCATCGGATGGTGGGCAGCGTATCGTTCCCCGTAGCCGATAAGGCCGATGCTTGATAGACCTGCCGAACGCTCAAATTGCCCCAGGCCAAGTAGGGCGAGAGGCGGCTGCATCCCCGGCGGCTTTCGAGCGGTTTGGAGATGGATTTGGAATACAGCTGGATGCGGTTGGCTAGGAAGGACTTCAGGTAGGCATGGGCATAGCTTTCGCCGCCCGGCTGGAAATTGAGGTTGGGTGGCGATGCCAGACCTGTGAGGTTTTTAAAACCTGACAGGTCTTCAGCGATGACTCCCTGCCACTTCGTCCAGTCCACCCGTGGCTGTGGCTTTGCCATGAAATCGTACCAATGCTCCCGCCAATCCTTGCGGCTGCGCAAGCCCCGCAGCACGCCATTGCAAGCGCTTTCCCGCCAGGCGATGTTGTTTGCTTTGCAAAAAGTGGCCACTGCCTTGTCCCGGTCATAGGTGATTTTCAGCCCCGTTTCTTGGTGGGAAAAAATGGTTTGGATGGAAAAGCGGGCACTGATTTGCGCCAATACGGCCAGCAATTCATCTTGAAAAACAAGCACTTCCGTTCCGTGCTGTTCCAACTGGCGGTTCATGTCCGCCAGTGATTGCTGAACGAACCGCCAATGCCGCTCGTCGTATTGCGGAGCAGCCATGACCGATGGCTCAAAGGCATAGAGCAGCAGAACGGGCAGTCCCGCTTGTTGCGCCAGCGCCAACGGCTCGTGGTCACGCAAGCGCAAGTCCCGCTTGAACCAGACGATGTTGACGAGTGGGCGATGGGTTGCGGGTGGTTGAGCGGACATGGTCAAATGTCAAGGTGGCCTTATTTTGGGGCCAATGCTTCCAGCTTTTTCGCCACCTCTTCTGCCTCCGCCGACTTCTGGGCAAAGCCCTTTATGTCGCCCTTGCGTTGGAGGTCACGGGCTTCTTCGAGCATCTTGGCGTACTGTTCCCGCAGTTCTTTGGTGGGGTCTTTTTTGAATAATCCGAACATGGTGTGAATTGTTTTATTGTTGAATTGTTGAATTGTTAGATTACTAAATTGTTAGATTGTTGAATTGCTGGATAGTTTGGTTGTCGTGATGCGGGTAACAATAAAACAATTCAACAATCCAATCATCAAGCAATTTTTAAAGACGACATGCCGCCGTCCAAGCCGATGACTTGGCCAGTTATCCAAGTGCTTTTTTCGGATAAAAGGAAGTGTGCGAGGTCGGCGATTTCGCTGGCTGTTCCGACCCGCTTGAGGGGGTGCCTTGCGCCAGCGGCCTCCTTCTTTTCGTCGGAGGCAAGCAAGCGGGCGGCGAGCGGCGTATCTGTCAGCGAGGGGGCGATGCAGTTGACCCGGACGGCGGGTGCCCACTCGGCGGCGAGGCTGCGGGTGAGGCCCTCCACGGCACCCTTTGCTGCCGCAATGGAGGCATGGAACGGCATCCCCTGGCCCACAGCGACCGTGCTGAACAGCACCACAGCGGGACTTTCGGCATTTTTCAGCGCTTTTTGCGCAGCCTGTAGGACCTTGACCGCACCCAATACATTTATCTGAAAATCTTCGAGAAAAGCCGCTGGTTTCAGCGAGCGGAACGGCTTGAGGTTGATGCTGCCGGGACAGTAGGCGATGCCGTCCAAACTGGCTGGCAGTTCGCTTTCGGCCAACTCGTCTTCGAGCAGGTCTTTGTGTAAATGCGTGACGCCGGGCAGACCGTCCAAGCTGTCGCCCGTTCGGGAAACGACGAGGATTTGGTGGCCTTCGGCGCTCAGTTTTTTCACCAACTCCAGCCCGATGCCAGAGGAGCCGCCTGCGATGAGATAGTTTTTCATTGAACCGTGGTTTTGATTTTGTGCGGCGATTCAACAGGGTGGGGGGGAAATGGTTTAGGGAAAGGGTGGTGTTTATAGTTGATTGACAAACTGTTTAGGTTTTGTACTTCACAAGGGGGGCAAGCCCCCTTGGAGACAGCGCATTTCCAAGGGGGCTTGCCCCCTTGATAAAGTGACCAATCAGTTAATCAAGGAACTATAGGTGCAGGAATATGATTTTTCCAAAGGTAGGATTGGAAAAAATTTGGGAAAAATTTGACAAAAGTCAACGTAATTTGTGATGTTATTTTTGGGTTCCGTTCCTGTTTTTTTTAGTAAACCAATATGAAAGGCACTTTTTTTTTCCGCAATTTCATCCATGCTATCCTGTTTTTTCTTGCTTTCCCAGTGGCCGGCCAGCCAATTGCTTTGAGTATCAGTGGCAACGAGTTTCATGGGGTGGAATCTTTGCACCAATCCATGTACTGGGCCACCGACCCTGCCGGTGAAATGAACTTGCAGGAAGCCCAAACCTTACCTTTTCTTCCTTTTTCGGGCAGTTTCGAGTTAAAAAAGAAGAGTGCTTACTGGTTCCGCTTGCCCATCAAAAACACATCATCCGACTCAGTTCACCTTTTGTTGTGCTTTGACAAGTTTCCCCGGTTGGATTTGTTTTTCGAAAAAAAACCGGGCGAATGGGAACACCGGAAAGGCGGAATGTGGACCAATTTCAGCGAGCGCAGTTTTCCATTGAGTAGGTTCTGCCACCCCATCCTGCTCTCTGGCGGGCAGGAACGGACTTATTTCCTTCAACTCTCGGATTATTTTCATCCGGGGCTGGTGAAACCCAACTTTCGTTTGTTGACCCAAGCGCAGGAAAAGGAGCAGCGGTTGGAGGCGGCCATGAAAGAGGTTGGCTACAAGGTTTTTCAGGGGGTGTTCTTTGGCGTATTGGCATTGCTGGTGTTTGTTTCCCTTGTTCATTTCCATTTGCACCGCAACCAAGCCTACCTTTTTTATGCAGCATACGCCATGACCATGTTCGTTTTCTATTTAAGGAGTTTGGATTTGGAGCCTCCGTTGCCCTTGTTGGGGGATTTTAAATCCTATCATGCCAATTTGGAAGCGCCACTTGGGTACATGAGCTATGCTTTTTATTTGCAGTTTATCCGGCTATTTCTCGATTTGCACCTGAGGCTACCAACGCTCGACCGGATTTTTCTGGGGGGAGCGGCTACTTTTACGGCATTGGCTGTGATAGACCCCTTGGTTTTCCAGTTTTTGGAGGGATGGCAACTGAGCCTGAACGTTCACCATTATGTCAAGTTGCCTTTCTTCCTACTTTCGCTATGGGCCATCTTTGTCATTGTTAGCCAATTAAGAAGCCGCCTGGCCATCTTTATACTCACAGGGGTTTCGCTGCTGTTGTTACCAACCATTTTCACGGTGGTCGCCGATAGGGTGCCTGGGGTGTATGAGGGTATTTGGAGCAACACTGCTCGTAGTTTTACCCCTACTGGCAGCAAATGGACTTGGTACATGTATGACGTGAAAGTGGGCCTTTTGCTCGAAATGGCCTGTTTCCTACTGGGGCTTACCTGGAAAACACGGCAGGAAAATGAGCGCATCAAGGGGTTGGCAGCGGCACAAACTTCGCTGCCTTATAACCCAGCACCTGAAAATGGTGTGAAAACGGCTGTGCCAATTGAAAATCCGATACTTCTGAAAGTTAGGCAAACCGTGACGGAAAACCTTGCCGACGAGGACTTCAATGTAGAAAAATTGGCCAAGAAAATGGCCATGAGCCGCTCCAAGCTCTTTCGAAACCTCCAATCAGAAGGCGTCAATGCTTCCGAACTCATCGAATCCATGCGCCTGCAACAAGCAAAAACCCTACTGGAATCCAGTACCCTGACCCTTTCCCAGGTTGCCGACGAGGTTGGGTATAAGTCGGCGGCGCAATTATCAAGGTCTTATAAAAGGGTTTTTGGAATGCCCCCAAGGGGGCGAAACGGTCATGTTTAGGCACTTCTCTCCAAGTAGGATTCCACTTTGCAACAAATCGTCCTCACTTTGCAACGAATCGTGCTGCCCATTTTAGTGCGATGCGGCTTATTTGCACCGTAAGGCAGCTAAAGGAAAGGGGGCTTTGCAGCCTAATTTTTATGCCTCAAGGAATAGTTGGATGCCATTCCCTGTAATTTATTCACTGACCCGATTTGTCAAATGATTACTGCCGCAAAAAAATACTTAGACCTTGGCAATACCATCGTCCAAACATTTTTCTTCCTCCGCAACCTGACAAAGAATTGCGGGGAGCCTGTAAATTGGTCGCATAAAAAATTAAAAGAGTTTTTCCATTCGCTCGGTGACAACGACCTAATGGCCAACCGTTTTTTGATAGCATCTGATATGAGGGCTAATCAAGCTATTTTCCGAATGAATGTTGAAAAGTACCTTGACTATGAAGGAGAGTTTACGATAGACAAATTTTTTAGGACTATTCATCTGGACTATCTCAGGGACTACCTAAAATGGTCGGTGACCATATATCTCCATGCCCAGCACATCAAAACCTCCTTGATGCCGATGCAAGTGTCCTTTCGGTTGGCCATGCCCATGAAGTTAAAAAAGATTGGGTACCATTGGGTCATGATGGAGGCATTTCCGTTACAGATGGACGCTGAAAACAACTTGGTCACTCACCTGAACATTTTCACCCCGTTACGGCCATTCGATTCAAAAGAAAAGATTCCATTGGTAGGCGATATCTGGAGTAAACATACCCGACATGAAGAATGGACACAGGCGATTTGGAAAAAGGTATTCGCCAGCCCGAATTGCTTTATCCTGACCCCAGAGCAGCGCCGTATTGTTGACCTTTTGCGAAAGTCGCCCGAACTGACGAATGCAGAAGTAGCACAGCACCTGGGCAAGCAGAAAAACACCATTGATGTGCAGAACAAACAGATATTGGTAAGGGCGAGGGACTGTTTTCCGCTTCACGCTTTTGAAACGGTGAAGGACGTCGTTGCCTTGCTGAATGAACTGGCTTTTTTTGCAAAGGAATTGCACGGCACCGATGAAGAGGATGGTAATCAAATTGTAGAGATATGGTAACGCCAGCCTGAAAATTGCCGCATTACCTTTGACCATCTGCTCACATCAAATTACTTAGACGAACAAATTGGCTATACCCCCCCAACTGCCCATCTCAGCAACCGGTTTCACCAGCAATCCAAAATCAACAACTTTATTTTTTCACTAAACAATTTCAACCAATGAAAAATCTAATTTACTTGCTTGCATTCAGTGCGGTCGTGTTTTTTCCAAGCTGCCAAAAGGACAGCGAAACCAGTCCTGCCGCACTTGAAATCCAAACGCCCGCCGACTTCCAAAACGACGACCTAAATGCCGTCACCGACCGCTCCAACTGCGTACAATCCATTACCATCCCAGCCAACTCCGTGGATGCGCTCGCCGATGCGATAGCCAATATCTGCACTGGCGGCACCATCACCTTGGCGGCTGGCCTTCACACCGAAAATGCCGGCATCGTCATCGGAAAAAGGGTGACTATTAAGGGGCAAAATGGCGCAGTGCTGAAAATTCAGGCCAACTATTTGGTGGACTTTAGCGAAGCAATTGACGTGGCGCTGCACTTCAAGTATGCCACCAATTCCAGGTTAGAAAACATCGAAATTCAGCCGACCACCGCCATAGGCGGGACCGCCGTGCTGCTCGAAAATTCCGGTGGCACCACCATCCACAAATGCAAATTCGATGATTTTCAATGGTCCATTCTGGTGGAAAAATCACCCGGCGTCAAGATAACCAACAACGTAATCGAGGCGTCCACTGCTTGGCAGACCGGGGTAATACCTGAGGCAGATGGCATCGTTGTCATCAATGGGCATGGCGCCCAGGTTAGGGGCAACGAAGTCTCTGGCGCACTGTTCGGCATCTGGCCTTGCGACAAGGATGGCAAATGCCAGGACAACTACACGCACCATAATTACATCGGGATTATTTTGTGCAAAGTGCCTGATAATTCATTTGTGCTGCCAAGCGGGCAGGCCACAGGTGCAACTTTCCCTTGTACCCACTGGACGGTTACGAACAATAATTCGGAGCATAATTTCGATGCTGGTTACATCGTGATTGACGGGGCCAACAACAATAAGCTCATCAACAACAATGCCTCCAACAACGGCACCTATGACATCGAAATGGTGGGCGATTCCTATCGTTTCGGCTTCCTCACCCCGTTCACCTATAACAATATGGTACAGGCAGGCAGTTTCCAGAACATCACCATTAAGGACTGTGGACAGAACAACACGGTACATGGTGGGGTGAAGGTGAATACGGGGGTGGACCCTTGTTATTGAGCTTTAACAATAAATACTTCTTTCCATCCTTGAAAATCCAAAATTCAAGTTTCAGATTTTCAAGGATGACACTAAAAGATGAAGTACCTGCACAAACCCTTCTCGATTGAACTCGAACGGAATGTTTTTCTGGACGGGTTTCGTTCGGTCTCGGTGATTTATCGGGGGACGGTGCAATCGAAGCGGCTGGTGGTTGCGAGGTTATAAACGCTAAAAAACTCAATCGCATGAGCAGGCAAGGCTGCGGAGTGTTTTTGATGCGCTTCGCAGCCCCTTACATGGCTCTGTAAATTCATTTCAACAACCATTAAATTTAATTGTTATGAACAAATTTTATTATTTTTTAATCATGCTATTTATTTCATTGGGAGCTAATGGACAAGCTTCCTTAGAAATTATTGATGAGTGGGCGTTGTTGCATGAATCGGCCA
>DIUC01000029.1 GCA_002435785.1 Saprospiraceae bacterium UBA6168
GGCGCACATCAGATTTCGGAAATCTACGCTGAATGCTTTGCAGTAGAAGCGTGGCCGACTTTGGGGAACGCCCCTATGCCTTTCAAGACCCCATAATTCAAACATTTGCCCTAATTTGCCGCCTTTCTCAAAAAGGCAAGATTTTGCAAAGACTTCAACTCCTATTTCGGTTCCTGAAATTTTACCTGCTGGCTAAAACAAGGTACAACGTCCACTCGCCCTTCGTGTTCAATTTCACGGAGGCCGTGCTGGAGGACGACCGCTGGTATTACGCCTTCTCAGAGGTGGAGGGTTTGCGGCGGTTTTTGCGGAGCGACAAAACCAAAATCACGGTCACGGATTTTGGGGCCGGCTCGCAGGTGACGCCGGGACGGGAGCGCAGCCTCGGCAACCTCGTCCGCTACTCCGCCAACAGCCCGCTGGGCTGCCAGTACCTGTTCAAAATAGTGGACCAGTACAAGCCCGCCACCATGCTCGAACTGGGCACTTCGCTCGCCATCAGTACGGCTTACCAGGCCGCTGGTTCACTCAATGCCCGCTTCATTACCATCGAGGGCTGCCCGAACGTGGCGATGTATGCCCGCAAGAACCTCGACATACTGAAGGTTAAAAACGTGGAGTTGGTGCTGGGGCAGTTCGATGAGCGGTTGCCGGAAGCGCTGCGCTCGCTGGGCAGCCTCGACTATGTGTTCGTGGACGGCAACCACCGCAATGAGCCGACGCTCCGGTACTTTGAGCAGTGCCTCGCCCATGCGCACGAGGGCAGCGTCTTTATTTTCGACGACATCCACTGGTCGGAAGGGATGGAGCAGGCGTGGGCGACGATAAAAGCGCATCCGAAAGTGAAAATAACGATTGACCTGTTTTTCTTCGGCGTGGTGTTTTTCCGCAAGGAAAACCAAGTGCAGGAGCATTACCGATTGGTGCCGTGGCTCTGGAAGCCGTGGCGCATCGGATTTTTGGATTTGTTTGCAAAATAAACCTTGGGCAAATGATGGAAGACAAGCACCGCACCGTCCGAGAACTCCAATCCTCCGACATTGACCTCATCGCCGATTACTGGCTGAATGCCGATGCCGACTATATGCGGGGCATGGGCGTTGACCTCGCCAAGCTGCCCACCCGTGAGCAGTGGCACTCGATGCTTTCCGCCCAAATTTCGCAGGATTATGCCGAGAAGCAAGCTTACGCAATGATGTGGCTGTTGGACGGCCAGCCCATCGGCCATTGCAACGTGAACAAGATTGTATTCGGGGAAGAAGCCTATATGCACCTGCACATCTGGCAGCCTGCGCACCGGGGCGGCGGCAATGGTGCGGCTTTCCTGGGTTTGACCATTCCGTTTTTCTTCAAAAACTTGCAGTTGAAAAGGCTCTACTCCGAGCCATACTCGCTCAATGCGGCTCCGAACCGGACGTTGCCGAAATTGGGTTTCCGTTTCGTCAAGCGCTACTCGACCACGCCGGGTTGGATAAACTTTGAACAGGATGTGAATTTGTGGGTGCTGGAGGGGTAGGGATGGGTCTGGGTAGTAGTTAGCACAAGGGCACATTTCAAATTGTCGCTTTTGTGTCCCAGTACAAGTCGCTTTTGTGTCTCAGCACAAGTCGCTTTTGTCATGGCCGCAGGCCAACTGCGACGTCATGCTTGCTGTTATGCGAGACGTCGCAGGTGGCCTTCGGCCATGACAAAAGCGGCAAATTAGAAATGCTCCCTCTGCACAAACATCGGAGGTTCCCCAACCTCCCCGATGTTGCGCCCTCCCTCATCCCTCATCCCTCATCCCTAAGGCTTATTCACCTTATCCACCCCGCCCGGCGGGCAGTTTTCTTTCAAAAACTTGCTCACCATCGTGCTTAGGTGCAGGAACGTCCCTTCGCCCTCGCTCAACCCGTGCGAGCGCATGGGGTAGGCCATGTACTGGAACTGCTTGTTGTGCTTCACCAGCTCGTTCACCAACATTTCCGCATTTTGAAAGTGCACGTTGTCGTCGCCCGTGCCGTGAATGAGGAGGAGGTTGCCCTTGAGGTTTTTGGCGTGGGTGATGGAAGCACCAGCGGTATAGTCCGCCATGTTTTCTTGTGGCAGTCCCATGTAGCGCTCGGTGTAGATGTTGTCGTAAAAAAGTGAGCTGGTCACGGGGGCGATGGACACGCCCGTTTTGTAAATCTCCGGGTACTGGAACATCAGGTTCAGCGTAGAGGAGCCGCCGCCGCTCCAGCCCCAAACGGCCACCCGGCTGGTGTCCATGTACGGGGCTTCGAGCAGTTTCTTGGCGCCCATTGCCTGGTCACGGATGTTCACCTGCCCGATTTTGCGGTAGATGGACTTGCGCCATGCACGGCCCTTGGGCGATGGCGTGCCCCGGTTGTCAATGCTGATGTGGACATACCCGTCTTCGGACATATCGCCGCTGTAAATAAAGTCGTTGGCAGCGCCGTAGCTGTCGGAAACGGTGGCGCTCGCAGGTTCGCCATAGACGTAGAACACGACGGGGTATTTCTTGTTTGGGTCAAAATTGGTGGGCTTTTTCATCCAGCCGTCCATTTCCACGCCATCCTCGGTGGTCACTTTGAAGAACTCCACGTTGCTGTCCTCCTTGGCCTTTGGGTCAAAATCCTTTGCCAAATCCTTTTGCCCAGCCAGCACCTTGTGGCTCGGCAGTTCTACCCAAGTCCGCATCTGCTGGGTATAGTAGTTGGAGAAGGTCCAGCGGGCGTATTTGCCGTTGGTGGAAATGGTGTAGCCGTGCGTGCCGGGCATGGTGGCCGGGGATACTTGCTCGGCTTTTCCCTTGCCGTTCAGCGGCACTTTGTATAGGTATTTTTGGATGGCGCTGTTTGGCGAAGCCGTGAAATAGACCATGCCGCCCTTCTCGTCAATGCGGTTCAAGCTGATGACATCGTAGTTGCCGGGGGTCAGGAGCGTCTCCTTTTTACCGTCCCTCGACAGTAGGTAGAGGTGCATCCAACCGTCCTTTTCGCTGGGCCAGAGGAAGCGCTGCCCACCGTCGAGCCAGTACCAGCCGGTGGCATCGTTGGACCACTCATTCACCGTGCTCACCCAAGCCTCGTCGGTTTCGGTGAAAATGGTTTTCGCAGCGCCGGAACCGGGGTTGCAGAGCATGATTTTGCTCTCGTTCTGCTTGCGGTTGAGTTGCTGGAGGATGACCTCCTTGCCGTCCGGCGTCCATTCCATCCGCACAATATAGTGCTGCGCCGGGTCGCCCGGCACGTTCATCCAAGTGGTTTTTGCGTTGGCGATGTCCACCACGCCGATGCGGGCAGGGCTTGGCGGGTCGCCCACTTTTGGGTACTCCACCGGCACGATTTGGCTGTACACCGAGTCCGTGTTGTTTATCATGTAGAAGTCCCGGATTTTGTTGGCGTCAATCTGCCAGTAGGCGATGCTCTTGCTGTCCGGTGCCCAGCGGAAGCCGTCCCGGCAAAAGAACTCCTCCTCATAGACCCAATCGAAAGTGCCATTGATGAGCTTTTTGGTGCCGAGGTCGTCGGTCAGTTTCTTGATGCTGCCCGTGGAGAGGTCTTCCACATACACGTTGCGCTCGCTCACGTAGGCGGCCTTCGTGCCGTCGGGGCTTAGCTTCGCAAACATGAGGGAAGAAGCAGGTCGGCCCTTGCCAAGTTGCTTGAGGGACTTGGTGCCGAGGTCGAGCAGCCAGTAGTCGCCACGGGTCTTGGCCCGCCACACCCGCTTGCTGTTGGTGTAAATCATGGCCCGGTTCCCGTCGTCCGTGATGGAAAAGCCCTCTACCTTGAGCGGCGTGTCCGAACCTGCTGGCGTGAGGAGGTCTTTGGCGACGACCACGCTTTTATCGAGGGTCGGTAGGGTGTATTTCACGATGCCGCCGTCCTCGGAAGTGAGGTAGCTGTTGCCATCGGCAGACCACTTTAGTTGCTGGCCGAAGCTGGCTACTGCCAGCAAGCAAAATGCGGCAAAAAATATGGACCTAAAAAGGTTGGGTCGAAAAGTCATGTTCAGATTTTGTTTGTGATAAAATTTCGTTTGTGCTGTTCGCAAATGTAGTTAGCCAATGCCAAACAAAACCCAAAACGAGGGGTTTTGTCTGCCGACGGGCTGGGTTTGTGGAAACGTGGTGGCCCGTCGCTCGTTTACCATCTCCATTTAGGGGCATTCCGACTACGGGCATTTTCGCTTCGCAACATTTTGGGCGACCAGAACAAAGTCAGCTTGCACAAAAAATGGTTGCTTTGCGTTCAAGATTCGGTGCGCCCTCCAAAAGAGTATAGCACCAAACCTACTTTACAAGCCTTTCAACATGGGCAAAAAAACAGTACAACTCCTTTTCCTTCTTTTTTTGGCAAATATGGCCGTCGCACAGTCCCTCACGGGGACATGGGCGGGCGAGGTAACGCAGACGGGCAAGGCGGGTAGTTTCCAATACACGTTGATATTGGAGCAAGATGGGGCCAAGGTTTTCGGTACGGCCACTTCCAGCAATACGGACGGGACGGGTGCCGCCAAGTTCGAGGTGGGCGGCAAATTGGACGGCCAGCAATTGGTGCTGCAAGAGGTGCTGCAACTCGAACCCGAAAACGCCCGCTGGTGCCTCAAGCATATCCGGCTACAAGTCATTGAAAAACAAGGCGTTACGACCCTCGAAGGTGACTGGGAAGCCCAAGGCTGCAAGCCGGGCACGATGAGTTTGGCAGTTCGACAGTTGGCAGTTGGTAGCTCGGCCCCCCAATCCGTAATCCGCGATCCGCGATCCGCAATTGAAGGCCGCTACTCTGGCCACCTTTCCCAATCCGACCGGGACTATGGCTTTTATTTTGAAATGAAGTTCGAGGCAGACGGTACTGGTACCTCCCAAATCACCTCCGACGGCGAGGGCGGCAATGCCACCCACCGCCTCCGCTGGACCTTCGACGAGGCGGCACAGCGGCTGTACTTTGAGGAAACCGAGATACTCGAAGAAACGGTGCCAAGCTGGCGCTGGTGCATGAAATCGGGCAGCCTTTTTTTCAAGAAAGAAACAAACCGCTTGTCGCTCACGGGCGATTGGACGGGCTATATCGAAGGCACCGACCCCAAGGTTGGCGCCTGCGCCCCCGGCAAGCTGTACGTGGAGCAGCCCGTTTTTGCGGAGCTTGACCTCACAGAAAAAACCAAGCTCGGAGCGCCAAAACAGCACACGCCAGTGGAAGTAAGGTCCTACCAAAACAAGACGCAAAGAATCGTGGACGTGGACCGGGTGCTGGAAGTAAAGAACAAAACCGTGCGCATTAGGGTATGGGACAATGGCACGATTGACGGCGACGTGCTTTCCCTCTTCCTGAATGGCGAGCTTATCGTCAAAAACCACCGGGCCACCCGCCGCAAGCACGAAACCATCGTCAAGCTCGACAAGCCCACCAATTTCATCATCCTCCATGCCCTCAATGTCGGCAGCATTTCCCCGAACACTGTCGCCGTTTCGGTGGACGATGGGTTTCAGGAGCAAGTGGTCATCCTCAGCTCCAACTTAGACCGGAGCGGAGCGATTATGATAAAGGAATTTACGGTAAAATGATGGGGAGGAAGTTAGTCTCAAATTGGGAAAGAAAAGGGGGAGAGAAGTGCAAGTACTTCTCTCCCCCTTTTTTCTCAACTCTTTGACGCTGCCTATTCAAAGACAAGCGCCGTCTTATAATTTCCCATGAGCAATTTGGAGAGGCTACTGTTTTCGGGGTTGTAGGTGGAAAGGTTGGTGGGGTCGGTGAAGTCAATGGTTTGGTTGGTGGCAGTTTGCAAGAGCTTCAGCACATCCACGGCGAGGTCGAGTTTTACCGACTTTCCATTTTCCAAGGTAAAAGACTTGAACAGCGTGACGGTCTGGAAGCTGCTGTTTTTGGCGGGGAACAGCTCGAAGGGGTTGTCTTCCGGCGAGGTGCCGAAGCTGCCGTCGCCGTTCAGGTCATAGACCCCGGCCAATTTCGTGAAGAAAAAGCTGTTGCCGTCCTTCCAGAAATGCGAATCGAAAGCCTGCTTGAGCGGGTGGCCTACGCCGTAGTTGCTCAACGAGGATTTGTTCAGCCCGGACGGTACGCCGATGCCGATTTTGATGCCCCGGTACTTCACCGCTGGCACCGTCCTGAACTCAAAACTTGCTGGTTTGACGTTGGCAGGGGTGGTGTTCCCGTTGAAATTGACCAGCGCCACTTCAAGCAAGTCGGTTTCGTCGTCCGTCTCGGCCTCTAAGAGGGTCACGTTGCTGATGAAGAAGTTGAACTCGTCGAACTTGATTTGGTTGGCGCTGCCAAACAAATAGGACTGGCCCATTACCAGCGGTTGCCCCGCAAAAAGGGCGTTGATGCTGAGGTTGACGTTGCCCGTTGGGCTTAGGATTTCTTTTTCTTGACAAGAAACCAGCGATATTATGGCGATGAAGAAGAACAGCTTTTTCATTTTTTGAAAATGTTTGAGGGCCTTTTTTGTCGCCCAGTAGTTGGGCTGACAAGCCTATAAATGATTGAGTCACTCATGTCTCTTGGTGCTGTTGCGTACTGCTGAACCACAGTTCGGCAGGGAAGTTTCACCGCCGAACTGGGGTTCGGCGGTACGATTCAGCACGAAAAGAACATGAGTAGATTGAGTTATTTGCCAAAATTTACCCTGAGCGACAGGATGAAGTTCCTCCCCGCTGCGCTCACCCCAGACGAAAAGGGGCGGTAGTGCAGGTCGGTGATGTTCTCCACGGCGAGGTTCACCGTGAACTGTTTGGTCAGGTTGTAGGAGGCATAGACATTGTACGTGGCCCAAGCCAAGGTGCCGTCGTACACGACCTTGCCACTTTCGTTGATGCGCCAGTAGGAGTACTCCAGGTTGTCCTCCGTGCCGCCCCGCCCGATGACCGGCTTGCCGTTGGCGTCCAAGCTCACGTCAGAGACCCCATATCGGTCAAGGGTCTTGGCACCTTGGTAACGCACCACGCCAGAAAGTTTGAGTTTTTTTGTTGTGAAGGTCAGCCTGGTAAACCCGTGTACTGGCGGGATATGGTCGAGCGGTGGCAAGGTGTCGAAGACCACTTCGCCAATGTCGTTTTTCACCTCGAAGGAGGCACTCCCCTTCGTAAATGACAGGTTCGATTCCAGTGACCATTGCTCCCCAAAAAGCACCTGCACCTCCCCGCTCACCCCACGGATGATGCCCTTGGTAGCGTTCACCATCGCACGGGTTTCATAGACAATCCCGTCCACCTCGACCAAGTTGGTGCCATCGGGCAGCGGGAAGGCACGGCGGGTCATCAGCCCATTCACACGGGTATAGTAGCCAGTTAGCCCCATCTTCATGCGCAGCCCTGTTGGGTTTTTGCCAATCTCCTGGGTAATGGACAGCTCGCCGTTGTAGGAGCGCTCGGGCTGGAGGTCGGGGTTCGGTATGGAGATGAAGCCTTGTCGTGGCCGAAACTGTGAGTAGTCGTCAATGTTCGGTGAGCGGAACGCCTTGGAGCCAAGCACCCGCAGTTCCGTGCCAGTTGGGGTGCGCCAAGTGCCGCCGAGCGACCAGGTGAGGTCGCTGTTGATGGCGCCCACGCCCGGCTCGTAATAATGGCTGGGCCAGACGGTCGTGCTATCGGCCCCGTTATAGACGGAATGCAATTTTGCCCTTGTGAAACGCAAGCCCGCATTGAGCGCCAATGATGTATCCGCAGAGGAGATGCGGTAATTGGCGTAGCCCGCCAAGGTCGTTGCGGTGTTGTCGGCGGGGTAGCGGCTGAGGGCGTTCTTGGCGATGGACTCGTCCGTTATTTTTACCCTACCGGATTCGGAGTAAACATCGTTGTGGTTCACGTCCACGCCGTACATAAGCACTTGGGTGCCGTTTTCGTTCAGGTTTTTGTCGAAATCGGCGGTGAGCGAATAGACGTACACGTTCTCCAATTGGAAAATGCGCTGGCTTTTGTGCAGCACACGCTGGAGGCGGTTTTCGTGTACCCGCTGGAATGCACCGATAATGGTGGCCCGGTCGTACACTGCCGTCGGTTTCGAGAACCTCGACTTTAGGGAAGCCATCAGGCGGCGCTGTGGGCCGTAGAACCACTCGGCATAGCGCAGGCTCGACGAGTCGGCGGGGTTGGTGAGTTCCGTCAAGTAGTCGTAGCGAGGCACGTCCGTGCTGGTGGACTGCTGTAAATTGAGTATGGTGTAAAAATGACGGTTCGGCTGGTACTTTATTTTTTGCAAAAAATCAATTTGGCCATAGGCCGTGCCGATTTGCACGTCGTAGTTTTCCTTGAAGCTGCCGTCGCTGTTTTGGATGACGTTGGAAATGACTTGGTCGCTGTTGCCCACCCTGCGCACGAAGGTCTTGCGCTTGCCAAACTCCTCATAGCCCTCCGGGCGGTTGCTTCCGCTGCGCAAATCGTTGTAATCGGTGAACGTCAGGCTGGTGAGCGAGGCCCATTTTCGCTTGCCGTAGTTCACGTCGGCATGGATGGACTTCTCTTGGTTGGCCGATGCGTAGCGGGTGTACATGCTCGTTTCAATCGTTTGTGGCTTGTCGTCGAGGCTCAGTTTTGGCTCTTTTGAGCGAAAATGGATGACGCCTCCGAGGGCATCGCTGCCATATAGCAATGAACCCGGGCCGAAGATGACCTCTGTGCGCTCCAGCATGGCATTGTCCACCGTGATGGAGTTCTGCAAGTGGCCGGAGCGATAGACGGCGTTGTTCATGCGCACCCCGTCCACCACGAGCAGCACCCGGTTGGCCTCGAAGCCACGCAGCACGGGACTCCCGCCGCCCATCTGTGTTTTTTGGACGTAAATGCCCGCCGTGTTCCAAAGCGCATCGGCGGTGGTCTGCGGCTCGAAGAAAGCGATGTCCTGCTTCGTGATTTTGTTGAAAGTATAGGGCACTTGCGAGGGCAGGTCGTCACGTCGGCCTATGACCACGACCTCGTTCAGCTCCGTGGCGGCCCTGGTCATCCGGATGATGCCATTGAGCCGCCGGATTTCGTAAAAAGGCAAGCGGAGCGGGTTGTAGCCGACGAAGGTGAAGTTGATTTCTTCCTTGTTGTCCACATCCTTGAGCGTGGCCTTGCCGTTTTCATCGGTGGTGGTGGCCACTTTCTGCTGGTCGTTGGTGAAGACGTTGACGCCATACATTGGCTGGCCTTTTTCGTCAAGAACAGTGACCACGTAGTCGTAGGTGTTGAAATAACTTGGATTGGAATAGGACGGCGTGGAAACGGCGCTAAATAGGATTAACACCAACAGCCGATACAACATGAATTGTTGCTTTAGCATGAGCGTAAGTAATTGAGATTTCTAAAGGAATTCTAAGACTTGAGGGGAAGCCTTTTCAGAAAATGAAAAATGGGGAGGATTGAAAAAGGCGCTGACCGCCGAATTTTAGGGAAAAATCAACCTTTTGAAGCCAACCGCCAGCATTATTTGGGCAATTGAATGGTAAAGGTCGTTCCTTCGTTCAGCACGGACTTTTTGACAAATATCTTGCCGGAATGGTAGTCTTCAATGATTCGCTTGGTGAGGGACAGTCCCAAGCCCCAGCCCCGCTTCTTGGTGGTATAGCCCGGTTGGAAGACGGTCTTGAACTTGGAAGCGGGGATGCCCTTGCCCGTATCACTAAGGTCAATGAAGATGTTGGCGGGGTCTTCGTAAACGCTGGCGCTGATGCGGCCAGTGCCTTCCATCGAATCGAGTGCATTGCGGAGCAGGTTCTCTATGACCCACTCAAAGAGGTGAGAGTTTATCTTGACAATAATTGGTTCGTAAACGCCGGGGGTTGGAAACAAGAACTCGACCTTTCGGCTGGCCCGGCGCTGCATGTACAGGCGGCATTTTTCGAGTTCCTCAAAAATATTGACCGGGGTAAGTTCCGGCGACGAGCCGATTTTGGAGAAGCGGTCGGCGATAAGCTCCAGGCGCACCACGTCGTTGACGAGTTCGTCGAGGACTTCGTTCACTTCTGGGTCATCCTCTCGGAGGCTGCGCAGGTGCTCAATCCATGCCACGATGCCGCTGATGGGCGTGCCGAGCTGGTGCGCTGTTTCCTTGGCCATGCCCGCCCACACCCGATTCTGCTCCGCCCGGCGGCTGGTGCTGAACCCCAAGTACCCGAAGGCGATGAAGGCGGCAATGAGGATGAACTGGAGGATGGGGTAGAGCTTTAGCAGGCGCAGAATCACGGAGTGTTCAAAGTAGAGTTGCTGGCTACCCCAAGGCGTGGAAACATTAATCGGCTCTGTTTTCTTCGATTGGAACTCTTCTAATTTTTGTTTAAGAAAAGCTTGGTCGGTGTCCTGTGCTGCGCCAAAATTCCTGCCTTCTTGCGGGTTGCCCATTTCGTCCACCAAGAGTATCGGCACGGTCGTGTTTTCGGAGAGGAAATTGGCCTGAAAGCTCACGTCGCACTGCAAGGTGTCCTCCATCGCCAAGGTGAGGGTTTCGAGCGCCGTCTTCAATTGTTGCACCTTCTTCAACTCCTCTTGCTCCAGCTTGTCCGTCAAGTACCTGGTGTAGAACATGGAAATCAACACGATGACTGCCCCGGCTGCGGCGAGGTACCATTTCCAAAGTGATTTTCTTTTGTAGATGTCCATGTTTTAAAGTTCGGCAGTCTTTCTTGAGTTGGCAGTTCGACAGTTGGCAGTTGGCAGTTAGTTCGACAGTTGTTTTGTCGGCACTGTGTAGAACGGCAAAAGACTTCATGACTAATAGGCTCGTCACTGACTGCCAACTGCCAACTGTCGAACTGAAGCCTTATTCGCCAAATCCACATTCACCAACACCGCCATGCAAAGAAAGAAAAAAGACCCAATCTTGTCCGTTTCCACCAAGTCGTTCATCAGCAGCAGGCCATCAATGACGACGGTGGTCATCAGCACCATCATCACCAGCCGTTTTCGATTCGGGTCGGCGGTTTGGTGGTAGATGATTTCGCCCTTCAAAAGTACAATGAAAACCAATGCCACAAACAACAATGCTCCAATATAGCCCTGCTCGACGGCCACCATCAAATAGTAGCAATGAATGCCGGAGCCTTCGGTGTTCTGGCTGACATAAGTTCGGAAGCCGTGCAGCGTATAAGTCTTGTAGAAAGCCGTGAATGTGCCGGGCCCAAAGCCCAGCCACGGCCGCTCGCCAATCATGTGGCCACCCGCCACCCAGCGATAGACTCGCTCCATGGTGCTCACGTCCTGCCCTTTGGTGGTGGAGGTCAGTAGGTCGCCAAAGTCCTCGTGGGTGATTGTCTTGTCATACACGGGCTTGTGGTCGAGGTAGCGGTTGTGGCGCACCATGCCCAATATGTACAGCACTGCCAGCAGGGCGGCCACTACCAGGGTGGGCTTCATCAGCCGCCATTTTATCACAAAATAGGCCCCAACCGCAATGCCCAGCGTACCATACGCAGCACGGGTGTACGAAAACTGGATGCCGATGAGGAGGATGGCCGTTGCGCCAGCCAGCACCAGCCACTGCCAGGTCCAGGTGCGGTACATCTGCCGGGTGAACCAAACGAACGGCAAGAAGATGGTCATCATGCAGGCATAGGCCACCTTGTTGCGGTAAAACGGCTGCACCACCGTATGGATGTCCGCAAAGCTGAAGCCCATTGCTGCGTGTTTGCGGAGCACATAAGCAATGGTGAAAAGCAGCGGGAAAAGCACTACCCACGTCAGTTGTTTCAGGTCTTTCTCTTCTTTCAGAATGCTGCCCGCCAGAAAGAAAAACGTGGTGACGTACCAGATTTTTGCCAACGAAAATTTGACGGAAATCAGCAAGTCCTGCGAGGTGATGGCCGTGACGAACAGCCAGCCCAAGTGCAGCAGCAGCGCCAATGTGATGGGGTGCTTGAGGAAATCGGAGCGGAGGTTGCGCCCATTGCGGAGTGTATAAACGAAGTAAATCCCCATGAGTGCCACCGTCATCAGCTCGGTGGGCATGTCGGTCACGGTGCCGTTGGGCAGCCAGACCTCCACGGTGAGGGGAATGAAAAAGAAGAGCAGGTAAAAAATCTTGCGGAAATCAACGAGGGCAAGGTAGCCCACGAGCGCCAACGCCGGGATGCCTGCCAGCCACCACCAGTTGCCAGCGGCGCCCACCAGCAGGCTCGCCACGGTGATGGCGGCGAAACCGATGAGCAGGGTGCGGGTTTGTTGGTCGGCTAAGGTCATGTTATGAGATGACGACCAACGACTGGTTCTTGGGAACAAGTCGTTGGTCGTATTATGATGGTATGGGATTGATGATTTCCCGCCAGTTCACGTCCCGATAAGTGTCGAATACCAGCACCCCGAGCACGCTGAAAATGAACGCAATCAGAGTGGCAACGACCACCATCATGGCCCGTTTTGGGCGTTCCTTGATGACGGGTACTTGGCCCTCTTCGAGCAGGAACATCGCCGGGAACTCCGAGTTGTAGGCCGCTTTTGTCATTTTGTAATGCTCCTTGTCCTCTGCCAACTGCTCGCTGGCCTGCAGTTGCGACTCCACGAGGTAGTCCATCAAGGCCATGCCCTTGTTGAAGGTGTCGAGGCGGACGTATAGCTGCTGCAACTGCGCCTCGTAGCCCGTGATATTGGCCTGGAGCAGGGTGAGGCTGTCCTTTTTGTTGTAGCCCGCATTGAGCAGGGAGGAGAGCTTGGCTCTCGAAAGGTTGATTTTCGACTCTGCGTTGGCAATCAGTTCCGAGAGGTTTTCCGATTGCGCCTTGGTGTTGTAAACGCCATATCGGAGGCGGTTGCGCTGCATCGAGTCGTTCATCATCTTCATGTCGGCTTCCTTTTGGGCAATGTTTTCCTCGAAAGTCCGCACGGTCTTCGCCTGGCTTTCCTTGATGATTCTTTGCGCCAGCATGTTGACGTAGTTGCGGGCGGCGTTGGTCATTCTGGCTGCCATTTCTTTGTCCCGGTCCTCGATGGAAAGCTCGATGGCATCGTACTTCGTCTTCACCACATCGTAGTGGCCTTGGAACTCCAGCGCCACGTAGTGCCTGCCCCTTGGGCTTTTGGGGTCAATGTCGTAACGCTGGTAGAGGTCGAAGCTGTCCACCATGAATGCTACCAACGCGCCTGATTTTGCGATGCTCAAAATCCGGTCAATATCGTTCTCCGTGCCGTAATAGTCTGGTGGTTGCCCGCCAGTGCCGAAGATGGCTTCCGGCACAGCTAAGTCAGGACTTGCCGCATAAAATGTCGTGGTGGATTTGTAATAAACAGGCAGCACCAGCGACACAACCGCTGCACCCACAGCCGTGACGGCACAGGTGAGCAAGATGATTTTCCGCCACTTGAAAATGGTCGAAATGACGCTGAGTAGGTTGTCTTTGTTGTCCATGAATGTTGAGAGTTTGAGGGTTCGAGCGTTTGAGGGTTTGAGGGGTTGAGGGGCCTTGTCTCAAGCCCTCCAATCCTCAAGCCCTTAAACCCTCGCCCCCCCAAGAAAGCTGCAAATGTAAAGAGAAACCCCGTCCAGCCGATCCTCCTTGGTTTTTTCATCAATGGTGCGCTGAAAAACCAGCTTGGAGTTTGGCTTAGGCTACAAACTCAATCCTTGCCCAAGTAGTAACAAACAGGCAGACCTTAACAATCTCAAACATGCGCCACCGAGCTTTTTTTGGTGAAAAGCCAATGGGCGGCAATGTTTTTTGAGAACTATCCCTAACTTTCCCCCTCATTTTTCACCTGAACAATCACCTATAAAATCCAAAACGAATGGAACGCTCCACCCGATTGCACCCAAAAGCACTGAAAACAACCCTTTTCCTGCTTTTTTGCCAAAGCATTTTTGCGCAAAACATCACCTACCAGAACCCTGCTGATTTCTACGCTTGCGACCAAGCCGTTTTCAGCATCACGGTTCAGAACACCACAGGCGCTACCCTCAACAGCCCGATGGTCACGGTGAACTTCACCACCACCCTCGGCACCTCCTGCGGCATACAGTACGTGCAGGGCACGGTGACGGGCGGCGTGGTGGAAGGCAACCTGAGCAACCTTTCCGCTCCGCAATTCCTGCTGCCCAACCTCTCGGCGGGCGCTTCCCTGACCTTCGGCTTGCAAGTTGGTGCCAACTGCCAAACCGTCGCCTGCATTGACAATGCCGAGGTTTTCGTGAACAACATCAACCTAAGTTGGGCGGGCGGCAGCACCTCCGTCACCACCAACCCCTACGTCATCGAGCGGGCGCTACTGGTCATCACGGGGGTGATGAACACGGTGATGGCGGGCAGCCGGGGCGATGTTTTGCAACGAAAAATCAACATTCGGAACACCCGTCCCGGCGCACTGTCGAGCTTCACCTTCAAGGATGTGCACCAGCCGGGCATCAGCATCAGCTCCCCACAGGGTACGGTGGTGCCATCCCCGCCGGGCAGCTTCGAGCTGTCCTTTGGGCCATCGGACTTCACCGCCATCGGCGACGGGGACGGGCTGTTCGAGTTCAATGAGACCATCGTCATCACCGAGAACATCCTCATCACCACCTGTGGCGTGGACGAGAACTCCGCCGTGTCAAACATCACGGTAGGGTGGGGCTGCGGCGGCACCGAGTGCCAGCAGGTATCGGTAAATGCTGTGGTCACGTTCCAAGCCTTCAACAAAATTCCGCAGTTGGCTTGGGAGCCCATCATCTCCGTGCCGGAATGTTTTTGTGGCCCGAACGGACATGCGCAGGGCATGAAAATCACGAACGTGGGCACGGGAAGCGCATTGGACGTCACCTTTCGGGTGACCCCGACCTTGGGCTACTTGCCGGGTGCAGTGGACATCGCCTCCATCCGGGTGGACAGCTTGAACATCCCCATTGGTTTTGTGAAAAACACGTTCACCCAACTAACCTATGCACCGCCATGCGATGCGCCACCAAATTTGGCCAACAGCTTCAACGTCGTGATTGCCAGCTTGGCACCCGGCGCATCGGTCATCGTGAAATGGGATTTGTACTATTGCCGCCAGGGTTGCAATCAGCCCAGTGCTGGCTGGGAATACACGTACAGCTATTTCAAGGAATGCCCGCCTAATATTTTTGTCCAGAATACCACCCCGACCGTTGTTGGCGAATCTGGCCTAAAACTGAACACCACCGCCCAAATATCCGGCGATAGCGCCATGATGGACGGTCAGGTTTACACTGTTTTTTACGAAGTAAACTATGACAGCCTCGCCCTTTTGGACGATGAGTTGACCCTCCAAATCGAGCTGCCGTGCGGTGCGGAATGGCTCCCCTCCAACCAAATGCTGCTCAATGGACAAGCCCCCATTAGCATCTCTTTGGACGACATGGACACCGTGGTGGTTCTCACAGTGGTCTATGACCTGCCGCTCTCCAGCAACACTGGCAACATGCAGTTCGACATCCTGTTTGATTGTGAGGCCATTTGCCTTGACGGTGCCGCTTGCGAACTGGATTTGGAAACGTCCTGTGGCGCTCATTGCCCCATCGGCTATGTCCCCTCTTATCGGGGGGAAATAAAGACGACCATCAGCAAATGCGGCAACTACCCCCTCGATTGCAATATCCAGTCGTGCATTGACTTCCAAAAAGAGTATGAATGCGCCATTGATTCCGTCTGTGTGGATGCCCCCCCCGGCTACCTGCGGTACGATTTTTCGGCGCTCCGCAAAAACTATGGCTTGCCCGACAACAACAACGACCGCATCGCCGACGCCACTACTGGCCTGCCCAACCTGAGCCTCGTGGCCCGCCAACGGTTCATCGCAGGGGATACCATTCAGGCCATCGTCCGGGGGGCGGTGGTCATAGACCAGCCAGGCGCCACCCTCCCGCTGGGCCTACTACAACTCGGTTTTTTTGGTGGCAACCTCATTGGGTCTCCCAACCGGGACTCGCTCTTCAACCCCAACAACCTCAAAGAAGTGGGGTCATTGCTGCGCATCCACGACAAGAGTGCCGGGGTCTGGTACGACTGCCCCAACCCTGCCTTCACCACCGATTCCAAAGTCCGGTACAACTACGACCTGTCCCAAGCTTACGCCAATTGCATGCCCCCCGGCTTTGCCCTCGACCACGGCGATTCGCTCGAATTCGTGGGCAACTACCGCATTGGTTACAACATAAAATGGGAGAACGATGGGCAGCCGCTTTTGGGCAACATCATCGTTGAGCCAAAAGTCTTTTTGTTCAATGCCGATACGAGTGAATACACGCTGCTCAATTGTCGTTGCAGCATTGAGGAATTGCTGCTTTCTGCTTATGAGTTCACCATCACACCCGGCACCTTCGGGATGCCGCCCTGCGAGCCTTCCACTTTCAACACGGCGAGCTTGGTGCGGCTGCAATTGCACGAGGGCAACTTTTTCCCATTTGAGCACCGCAATATTATGGTGGTGGAAGACCTCCATCTCACCTTGCCGCCAAGCGTGGAGGTTTGCACCACTCGCATGGTCAACCTCCGCTTGCAGGATGGGGCGCAGCTTTTTGCGCAGCAACTCTTCCCGCCAAACTTCGTGAACGGTCAATACCTCCACAATCTCATTCCCTTCCAGACGCCGTCGTTGGACGAGGGCTTCTCGGCCACCTTCCAGTATATATTCAAGAACGCTTGCACCAACAAGTTCTCTATGCCGATGGTCCACGGTGCTACCGTCAACTTTGCGCCCGGCCTGCCGGAGCTGGTTGACCCGCTCGACTTTACCATTGAAACGAACGCTTTGCGACCGCTCATCGCCAACTTGGCCATTGATGCCCCGCTGTACGACCTCACCAGTTTCAGCAACCAGCTTTTGTTCGACTTTTTGTTGAAAAACACCCCAACGATTGTGGGCAACCAAACCAGCGGCCCGGCCCTCAACGCATGGCTGTACGTGACTTCGCAGACTGGTTTGGTGACGGGCTTCCAGCTTATAAACCAGACCACTGGGCTGCCCGTGCCGATGGTCAACGGTGTCTGGCAACTCGGCACACTGCCGGAAAACCCCACTGGCTTCCCTTACCGCTTGCTAGCCACCAACAATTCCTGCGTGAAGGAAAACCTCCAAATCAATTTTGGCTGGAACTGCGACCCCTACCAAAGCACCGTGCAGTCGCCCTGCTACGAGCAGGTGCGGCCCATCACCATCGAGTCGCCGCCCGGCGAAATTGACATGCTCGTGACCAGTCCGATAGTGTGCAGCGACCTCTGCGACACCATCCCATACCATTCATTGGAGGTGTTCAACGCACAGCTCGGCGCCGTTTATGACCTGCGGGTGAAGACGCTCGTGCCGCCCGGCCTCAACGTAATTCCCGGTTCCTGCGTGGTGGAATACCCAACGGGCAGCGGCCTGCTTTACCCCATCGGCGACCCGACCGTACTGAGTGCCGGGGTGGTGGAATGGAACCTCTCCATGCTCTTCGACAGCATTGCCGGGGGGCTGCCTGGAGTGAGCCAAGCGCCATTCAACTCCTTGACGCTCCGGTTCTTGGGCGAAACGACTTGCGACTTCATCGCCGATGCGTACCTGCTCTTCATTGCGGCAGCAAAGCAAAATTGCGGCACGCCAACCAATACCATTGCCAAGCCGGGCGACCCGCTCTGCATCGAGGGCGTGAGCACTGATTTCACCATGAACATCAATGCGGTGACCGTGCCGGGCTTCGGCTGCAACAACGACGTGGGCTTCGAGGTATCGCTTTCGGCTTCCGACACGTTGCCGCCAGGCGCATGCCTCATCCTTACCTTGCCGCCGGGCATTACCTACCAGATTGGCTCGTGCCAAAACCTCTGTTCCACTGGTTTCAACTGTACGCCTACCATTGATGGCAGCTTTGTGACCTGGCAGTTGCCAGCGGGCATTTTGCCCAACCAAATCCTTTGTTTCAAATTCAACACGCAGGGCTGGGCGGGCCTCGGCTGCGAGAACGGCGTGGTGCTTTTCCGTAGCGCTGCGCAAACACAAGCCATCTGCGCCCTCACGGGCGACTCGTGCAGCACCAAGGTCAGCACGGGGTCGCTCATCTTGCCGTTTGACGTGATGCGACCGGAATACGACCTCACCAATTTCAACATAACCGCCACGGCCGCTGGCCCTAATGACTTGGTTAACTTCAGCGTCAACGTGACGAACAATGGCGCTCCCAACCAGCCGCCCCTCCTAATCGAGTTCTACCTTGATACCGACGGTGATGGCGACGGCGACCAACTCGTGCACACGGCGAACTATACCAGCTTGATTGCGGCAGGGCAAACCGTAACCGTCACGGGCAGTTTCACTTTGTCCTCCACCACCAACCTGTGCGCCTTGGTCGCCCTGATTGACCCGACACAACAGTGCGCCTGTTCGGGCGACTTGGTGCAGGTGGCCACCCCCATCGAGTACCAGACCGGGCAAAACTGGACGGTCTGCTCCGGTGTGGACCAGCCCATCGGGGTGGCGGCCATGCCCGGCTTCGACTACCAGTGGACGCCCGTGGGCTGCCTCGCTAACCCCCAATCGCCCATGACCATTTTCAACTGTGTGAACAATGGGTTCGTGCCTGAGAGCTACCTGTTCGTGCTGGCCGAGGGCAATGGATTCTGTGAGATTCAGAACCAAATATCCGTGACGGTGCAGCCAGTGCCGGGTATCGCCTATGCCGACTCGCCCATTTGCCAGGGCGAAAGCGCCAACCTCGCCGCCACTGATGGGGTCAGCTTCCTGTGGCAAGGCCCCGGCATTGCGCAGCCAACCCAACAAATCATCACGGTGACGCCAATGGCCACCAGCCAGTACAGCGTGACCGTGACGGACGCTTTTAACTGCTCCGGCACCGGCCAAACTACGGTGGTCGTGGCGCCGCTGCCCGTGGTGAATGCGGGGGCTGATGCCAGCTACTGTCCGGGGCAGTTGGCCATGCTCAATGGCACGATTAACCCAAACTTCGACTACCTCTGGTCGCCGCAGACCATCGGGGGGCTGCCCGCCCTCAGCAACCCGGCCATCTCCAACCCCGTGGTGCTGACCAACCAGACGACCACCTTTTCGCTCACGATTTTGGATAACAATGGCTGCTCCGCAATGGACGCCGTGACGGTGAGCTTTGCCGATTCGCTGTTGATTGTCATGCCCGCCGATTTGACCATTTGCACGGGAAACACGGCTACGCTGACGGTTACGAGCAACGTCGCCGCCAATTTCACTTGGACGCCGAGTGGCACTTGCGTCAATCCGCCGACCTGTTCCAGCTTGCTGGTAGCGCCTACGTCCACCACTACCTATTTCGTCATTGGCACCTCTGCCGACGGTTGCATCGCAGCGGGCAGCGTGACCGTCACGGTGGTGAGCGACCAAATCGTGACGACAGGCCCGCCCGTGGAGATTTGCGAGGGGGAAACAACGACCATCTTTGGCCAAGTGGTGAGCGCGCCGGGCGTTTACTGCGACACCATCACGATAGGGGGCGGCTGTGACAGCCTATATTGCGTGGAGTTATTGGTGAAGCCGGGCATTGATACGATGTTGGTTCTGGACACCATCTGCCTTGGCGAAAGCGTCGTTTTTGAGGGACAAACCTTCACGGAAGAAGGGGAGTATTGCGTGAGCTACCCTGCTCCCAATGGTTGCGACAGCACCATCTGCCTCAACTTGACGGTGCTGGACACGGCTGTTTTTGAAATACAGTTCGCCACGGACACGCTCAACCTCGGCGATTCGCTCACCCTGAGCATAGCGCCCGGTGGCTACACGTCCATTCTGTGGATGGCCAACGACTCGCTGTTGGCCGATTGCACCGATTCGCTCAGTTGCACCGTTTTCCCCACCGAAAACACGACTTACTCCGTCACCGTTGCCACGGAGGAGGGCTGCGGCGGCTCGGCTGGGCAGGCCATTACGGTCATACCTGCCTGCGACCCCGAAAAGGTGGAAGTGCCGAACGCCTTCTCGCCGAATGGAGACAGCAAGAACGATGTCTTCAGAATCGTTGGCCCCGGCTCGGAGGCCATCCTGAACATGCGCATCTGGAATCGCTGGGGCCAGAAAGTGTATGACGGCCCAGGCCCCTGGGATGGCTCACAGGATGGCAAGCCCGCCGCCAGCGACGTGTATGTTTATTTGATAAAGGTGGGCTGTGCCGTGCCGGTGGAGGGCAGGGAAAAAGTGCTGAAAGGGGATGTGACGTTGTTGCGGTAGCGGGGATTGACGATTTACGATTTACGAATGACGAATGGGGCGGGGAGCTATTTCCCGCCCCTTTTTTGCCCAAAATGCGCACTTTTGCCCCGAAAATTCTTGGCGATAACGGATTGTAGTGATAGCGTCCCAGCGGAGCCTTCCCCGAAAACTCGGGGACGATATCTTGTAGAATCGGCATTTTTGTGGCATCCGTTCCATAGGAAAAGGGCATATTTCAAGCAAAATACCGTTCCTACGGAACGGCGAAACAGGTCTGAACTGCGGTTCTACAAAGATTTCGTTCCTACGGAACGGGCATCACCACAATCCGTTATAGTCAGGAAAATTCTCCAATTTATGCAAGACAAACTCCAACAGCTCCAGCAATCCCTCGATGGTGAGCTTCACTTCGACTCGCTCCTGCGGGCGCTCTATGCCACTGATGCTTCCGTTTACCGGGAAATGCCCCTTGCCGTCGCTTACCCCCGCTCGGTGGCGGACGTGAAAAAGCTCATCCGCTTCGCAACGGAGCAGGGCACGAGCCTCATTCCCCGAACGGCTGGCACCTCGCTGGGCGGGCAGTGCGTGGGCACAGGCATCGTGGTGGATGTGTCGAAGCATTGGAACCAAATCCTCGAAATCAACGTGGAGGAACGCTGGGTGCGGGTGCAGCCGGGCGTGATTCGTGATGAACTGAACCTGTTTTTGGCGAAGCACGGCCTGTTCTTCGGCCCCGTGACCGCCACGGCCAGCCGGGCCATGATAGGCGGCATGGTCGGCAACAATTCTTGCGGAGCGACCAGCATCGTGCACGGTACCACCCGTGACCATGTGCTGGAAATAGAGGCGGTGTTGAGCGATGGGTCGGAGGTGGTGTTCGGCAGTATTGCGCCAGCGGATTATTTTGACAAAACAAAAGAAAGCACGTTGGAGGGCAAGGTCTATCAGCAACTTTACGAGACACTCCAAAGCCCTGACAACCAGCAGAGCATCCGCCGGGAATACCCCAAGCCCGACATCCACCGCCGCAACACGGGCTATGCCGTGGACGTGCTGCTGGGCCACAAGCCCTTCTCGCCCGATGGCCCCGATTTCAATTTCTGCAAATTGCTCACGGGCAGCGAAGGCACACTGGCCTTCACGACGGCCATCAAGCTGAACGTCGTGCCGTTGCCGCCGCCCGTGCCAGCGGTGCTGTGCGCCCATTTCGCCAGCCTCGACGAGAGCATGGAGGCCACCCTCGTGGCCATGCAGCATTGCCCAGACCAGTGCGAATTAGTGGACAAAATCACCCTCGACTGCACCAAGGACAACCTCGAGCAAAGCAAAAACCGCTTCTTCGTGCTGGGCGACCCGGCTGCCGTACTGATGATTGAGTTCCGGCGAGAAACGCTGGCAGAGGCCGAGGCGGCTGCATTAGCGCTCATCGAATCGTTCCGTGCCGTAGGCATGGGCTACGCCTTCCCCATCGTGACAGGCAGGCAGACGGGGCAGGTTTGGGCGCTCCGCAATGCGGGCCTTGGGGTCATGTCGAACATCCCCGGCGATGCCAAGCCCTACTCTTTCGTGGAGGACACCGCCGTATCGTTGGCCGACCTGCCCGCCTATATCCGGGAGTTCGAGGCGATGATGGCTGGGTTTGGGCAGCAAGCCGTCTATTATGCACATGCTGGGGCTGGTGAGCTGCATACGAAGCCCGTTTTGAACCTGAAAAATGTGGACGACTTGCGGCAGTTTCGGGAGATTGCCTTGGCTTCCGCCAAATTGGTGAAAAAGTACAACGGCAGCCTCTCCGGCGAGCACGGCGACGGGCGGGTGCGGGGCGAGTTCATCCCGCTGATGTTGGGCGAGGCCAATTACCAACTGCTCCGGGACCTCAAGCGAACTTGGGACCCGCACGGCATATTCAATCCCGGCAAAATCACGGATGCCCCGCCGATGGACGTTTCGCTACGCTACGAAGTCGGTGCGAAACCACCTGAAATCCAGACGGTTACGGATTTCTCCGATGCTGGTGGGTTCCTGCACATGGCCGAGAAATGCAACGGCTCCGGCGACTGCCGCCGCCTTGACCTGAGCGGCGGAACGATGTGCCCCAGTTACCGGGCGACCCGTGACGAGAAGGATACGACGAGGGCAAGGGCGAATGCGCTACGGGAGTACCTTTCAGTTGGCAGTTTGACAGTTGGCAGTGGGCAGTCCCCCAAATCCGCAATCCGCAATCCGCAATCCGCAATCGGAGAAGCGGAAGTTAAACAAGTCCTCGACCTTTGCCTCTCGTGCAAGGGCTGCACCTCCGAATGTCCCTCGAACGTGGACATGGCGACCATGAAGGCGGAATTCACGCACCAATATTACCAGCGGCATGGGGTGCCTTTTCGGGCAAAGTTCTTTGGGCATATCGGGCGGATGAATGCCGTGCTGTCAAACTTCCCCGGCGTGGCCAATTTTTTCATAAAAAATGCACTGACAGGCAGTTTGGCGAAAAGAATCGTGGGCGTTGCGCAGCAAAGAAGCCTGCCGTCGCTGGCAAGGACCACGTTGCGGAGCTGGTACAACAAGCACCGCCAAGAACTAATGCCGAGTGGGGTGGGGAAGGGCAAAGTCTTCTTCTTCTGCGACGAATTTATTGACTATTATGATGCTGAAATCGGGGTGAAGGCGTTGAAATTGTTAGCTCGCCTTGGTTACGAAGTGGAAGTGCCGCAACATCCGCAAAGCGGTCGGGCGCAGCTATCGAAAGGCTTGTTGAAGGAGGCGCAGCAGTTGGCGAAGGAGAACGTGCGCATTTTTGCGAAGCTGATAAATGAGGAAACGCCGCTCATCGGCATCGAACCATCGGCCATCCTTGGCTTCCGGGACGAGTATCCCCGGTTGGTGGCAAAGGAGGACGTTGCGCAAGCGAAAGCCTTGGGCAAAAACGCCCTGCTGATTGATGAGTTTCTGGCGAGGGAGAAAAAAGCGGGCAATATCACCCCCGGCTTGTTTACGAAAGAAAGGAAGAAAGTGCTGCTGCACGGCCATTGCCACCAAAAGGCGCTGTCCAGTGTGGAACATTCGGCGTGGGTCTGCGGCCTGCCGGAGAACTATGTGGTGGAGGTCATCCCGTCCGGCTGCTGCGGGATGGCGGGGTCGTTCGGCTATGAGGCGGAGCATTACGAAGTGAGCATGAAGGTGGGGGAACTGGTGCTGTTTCCGGCTATTCGGAAGGCGTTGCAAGTCACAGACTTGCAACAACTTGCGCCCATCATCGCAGCGCCGGGCACGAGTTGCCGGCATCAGATTTTGGATGGGACCGGGCAGGGGGCGCTGCATCCGGTGGAGGTGCTGTGGGGGGCAATGGTGAACCCGGCTTCGCAAGCCGATATTTCCTGATTGATAAAAGCTGCCAATTCCTACATCTACCGTAAATTGAAGTTCAATCCAATGCTCAACAGCGATTCGTCCTGCCGAAATTCGCTGTCGGTCAAGTTGAAGCCACGGGTCAATTGCAGTTGTAGTTTCAGCCTTTGAAGGCCGGCCCGTATGGTGAGCGCAGGCTCCAACAGCACGAATGAGTCGTTCTCCTTTAGGTAAACAACTTGGTCAATATTGTCGAAAATAAGGTTGCCCTCCGGTTCGCCGTAGTGTAAGGAAGAAAGGCGGGAAGAAAGCGCAATGGAAAACCCCGTTGTTTTGTACCCGATGCTCGGCTGGATGCCGAACCTGGTTAGGTTGCCACTTATTTTGCCAGCGTTCCCCGCATTGGCGGTCGGGAAATGGTTTTCAAAGGAACCAAGCCCAACCAATCCATAGGTCTCGAAGACAAGATTTTCGGTGATGGGTTGGAAGTAGCCCAGGCCAATTTCGCCCAATCTCCCAGAGCCACCGTTGCCATTGCCATCGTCCTTGGGGATGTAAAACCCGACATTGCCCATGATGCCCACATGGCTTCCAATGGCATAAGCTCCCTGTAATTCCACTTGGTTCGCATTGCCCACTGCGGTGAGGTTCACCTCCCCTTTTTCGCTCAGAAGGGGTACGTTTTGGGTGTTGGGGACATAATACTTGGGGCTGCAAGCAGTCAAGAGAAATGCAGCCATGAAAAGGACTGTGGCGGTTTTGATGCAATTCATAAAGTGTGTTTTAACGGTTAAGGCTCACTCGTAGCAGCGGCTTTGCTGCATGTCGGTGAAACGAACTGGCCTCCACGATGTTCATTCTTGTGGTTGAAGTGGCTGGATGGCGAAGGGCGGGAGGGGGACGGCGGTTTTAGGCAAATAGCTTCTAGGGAACAGCATTGAAATAATTCACCACACCACCTCCACCCCATAAAGCGGAAAGTTCGGGTCTTTGGTAACAACCGTCAGGTTTTAGGTCAATGCTTGTGCGATTAGCATCCGGTCGAAGGGGTCACGGTGGTGTGAGGGCAGGTTGCCAACTGCAAGAATGTGTTTGTAAGTGATAAGGAGCAATTTGAAGCCATTTATTTCCATGAAGTTCGGCAACTCTGCAAGTGGACAATTCAATTGAAGCTTGCCGAGCCCTACCTTTATTGAAATCTCCCAAAGTGATGCCTTGCTGATGTAACGCTCTAATTTAGGTTTTTTTAGTTCATTGTTTGCGGCACTGGATAGCTGCGAATCGCCATTCAAAAACCAAATAAGTGCATGAGTGTCGATTAATATTCCCATCAGTACATGTATTCTTTAAAGTCCTCCAAAGGCTCGTCAAAATCTGGCGACATGACGAACATCCCTTTTGCACCTCCAAATCCCGGTTTGTACTTCTCAGGGTCTGGCTTTACCCCTGCCCATTCTTGAAAGGAGACAGCTGGTATCTCGCCTTTTTCCCCGCTTTTCTTATTGGGAAAACCCTCCTTACTGGGCAGTCCTGATTCATCGGGTTGATTTGGAGTAAGTTCAATCGAGAGATTTTTTTCATTCAAGACGGGAGCTTTGAACATCTTTAAATCCAGTCCCTTCAGGAAATCCAGTAACTGCTCAAATGCAGCTTGATTATCAGTACGAATGGTTACTTCAAACATGGTGGTAATTTTTACCTTACAAAACTACATTTTTCCATAAAAAAGTTCATGCCCTATTTTTTCTGATAATCCACCCCCCTTTCCCCCAAATATCCCAACACAAACTCCAACGCCCCCTCCACTTCCCCAACATACTCCGGCGGGCTAATCCCCTTCCTGTCGTATTTTCCATCCAGCACCAGATTGGCCACCGCCGTGCAAGTATAACCCGTCGTGCGGGCCATGCTGATGGTATCCGAGGCTGGGTCGTAGCGGTCGAGGAGGTCGTAGGTGATTTGCCCCTCGTCGGTACCGAGCGTGATGCGCATGATGGTAAAATCGCCTTCGCCGGGGGCTAGCTTCCATTGCGGGAAGAGTAGCCGGGCCGTGAGGTCCACGGGGCGGATACGTTGGCCTTTCACGTCCACCTCGTCGTAGCTGAAAAAGCCGCCTGCCCGCAGCACCCGCAGGTATTCGATGCAGCCGGGGTAGCGCAAGGTTTTTTCAATCATGTCCGGCACGTCGGGCATGGTGTGGATGAGCGAGCGGAGGCCATCCGTGTTGAATGCCTCCAAAGTGCCAACGCCCTGAAAATCAATCAGTTCGGGGTCGGAGAGCGCCTCACGGGTCACGAGCCTGCCGCCCTCCACGTACCTTGCCGGACGGATGTACTCCTCAATCACGTCAATCGGGGAGAAGACCGCCCGGTACTCCCACGGCCATTGCCGCACCTGTGGCAGCCCGCCCACGAGGCAGCGGAAGCTGTTGATTTTCTGGTGCTTGTGATGGTGCCCAAAGATGATATTGCCCATGCCGGGCGCCACGCCGCAGTCCACCACGGCGGTGACGTTGTGCTGTTTCGCCAGTTCGTCGAGGCCAAAAGCGTCTTCGGGGAAGAAGCTGATGTCCACCACGTTCTTGCCCGCTTCGATGCAGGTTTTCAGGGCATTGTAGCCCAAGAAGCCCGGCAATGCGCCGATGACAAGGTCGAAATCCTTGACCAGTTCTGTGAGTGTGGCGGTATTGGAAAGGTCGGTCTGCACCGTTGGGATGCCGTGTGCAGCCGGTTTGCGCAGCGATTCGGCGCTGGCGTCGGCACTGGTCACGTCGTGCTGTTTTTTCAGGTCAATGGCGATGGCACTGCCGACGAGGCCGGCGCCGAGGACGATTATTTTTTTCATATAGAAACTGAATTTGCGAAGCGACAAAGGTAGGTAGGGAAAAGTGATTAGGAAACAAAGAGTCAAAGGATAATCTGGTAAATACTGCTGTGTTGTTTTACAAAATAACCTAAATTTGCTTTGCTGAAAAATATTGTCATTTTTTTCAACCACTTGATTATGAATACCTTAGAAATAAAAGGCAGCCTGTTCGACCTGCTTTGGAGTGTGGACGACCCACAGACCTTGCTCAAAGTCAGGGATATTGTTTTGGACTTACTCGCAAACGCCCGAGAGGACAACGCAGATTGGTGGGACGAGCTTACACCGCAGCAGCAATCACGGCTTGACATGGCCATTTCAGACGCAAAAGCTGGCAAAAATATCGTCTCGCATGAGGCAGCGATGGCGCATTTCGATGCAAGGTTAAAAAAGTTGGGCAATGGCAATTAGTGTCAATTGGCACAATGATGCACTTCGTGATTTGACGGATATTGTTGATTATTTAGAATCTGCTGGGGAGATTCAAGCTGCTTATAGTTTCAAGGAAAGAATGATTGATAGAATTGACTTCGTCTCTAAATACCCCGGTGTTGGTAGGCCGTCCAAAAGCCGGAAAAACCTTCGCTATATTTTGATTGACAAACATCGCAGAATGTACTACCGCTACACCAGCAGAGCGTTGACAATCCTCGCTTTTTTTGATGCAAGTCAAGACCCAAATAAAGCCCCTTTTTGAATTTTTGGTTGTCCTTTCCGCCATGAATCTTTCTAAACTCCCCCTACTTGTTTTTCTTGCTCTTCTCATGGCGTGGCTCCTTGCTTTCTGCAAAAAAACGGCCACTACCGCCGCCGACAGCCCCTTCCGAAACGTCCGGGACAGCATAGCCTACGTGGGCATGGCCACCTGCGCTTCCTGCCACGCCAATGTGCATGAGACTTTCCAACACACGGGCATGGGGCGTTCTTTCGACCACGCCACGCTGCAAAAAACCGCCGCCACCTTCGGCCAGCACGCCGTCGTTTTTGATTCGCTCCGCAATTTTTACTACCACCCCTTTTTCAAGGACTCGGTCATGTACGTCCTCGAATACCGCATCGAAAACGGCGATACCACGCACCGCCGATTAGAGAAAATCAGCTACATCATCGGCTCTGGGCAGCACACCAACTCGCATATCATCAACGAAAACGGCTACATCTACCAAGCGCCCATCACTTGGTACACGCAGACGGGCCGCTGGGACCTGGCGCCCGGCTTCAAGGAAAACAACAGCCGCTTCGGGCGCTGGCTCACCGATGAGTGCATCACCTGCCACAACCACCTGCCGGAACCAGTGCCCGGCTCCCTCAACCGCTTCTCGAAAATGCCCACGGGCATCGAATGTGAGCGCTGCCACGGCCCCGGCAAGTTGCATGTCGAGGAAAAACTGGCAGGCATCGTCGTGGACACCGCCAAGCTCGCCGACTACTCCATCGTGAACCCCCGCCGCCTTTCCCGTGACCTACAAATGGACCTATGCCAACGTTGCCACCTCCAGGGCGTGGCCGTGCTGAACGAGGGCAAGACCTTCTATGACTTCAAGCCGGGCATGGCGTTGAGCGAGGTGCTGAACGTCTATCTGCCCCGGTACACCGACTCGCACGAGCGCTTCATCATGGCTTCGCAAGCCGACCGGCTGCGCATGAGCGAGTGCTTTAAAAACTCGGAGGAACTTAGCTGCATTACTTGCCACCAGCCGCACCGCAGCGTGGAAATCACCCCCGCCAGCCAGTACAATTCGGCTTGCATGAAATGCCACCAGCCCACTTCCTGCACGGAAAAAGCGGCCACCAGGACCTCAAAATCAGACAATTGCGTAAGCTGCCACATGCCTAAGTCCGGCAGCTCGGACATCCCGCACGTGCGCATCACCGACCACCGCATTGGCTTGCCTTTGGCAAAAACGGCGGCAGCCGCTCCGCAAAAAAAGGCGTTCCTCGGCATCAAGAACCTGACCAATCCCAAGCCCTCGCCGTTGGAAATGGCACGGGGCTACCTCGCCATGCACGACAAGTACATCGCCTCGCCCGTGATGCTGGACAGTGCGGCGTTCTATCTCGATAAATCTAAAGCGAAGGCAACGGAACTGCTGCCCGTTCGCATTCACCTGTTGTTTTTGAAACAGGACTGGCAGGGGATTTTGGCTGCAATACCCAATACCTCAATAACCAATACCCAATACCTAAATGACGGATGGACGGCCTATCACATCGCCGAAGCCTTCTACAATACCGGGGATTACGAAAACGCCTTGCGCCACTTCGACTTGGCACTGGCCGTTTACCCACAACACCTTGATTTTCAGGAGAAAAAGGCAGCGACGCTCATCGCCCTAAAGCGGATTGCGGAAGCCAAAAAACTGCTGGAAAGCCTGCTACGAGAGAACCCCAAGCGCTCCATCGCTCTGCTCAACCTCGGCTTCGCCCAAGCGCTCACGAACAACCTGCCTGAAGCCCTCCGCCGCTACGACCAAGCCCTCGCCCTCGACCCCGACTACGAGCAGGCAATGGTGAACAAGGCTGCGATTCTTATTTTTCAAGGGAAAAAAACGGAGGCCAAACGGCTGTTGGAGCGGGTGCTGAAGTTGAATCCGGGGAATGCGCAGGCAAGGGAGGGCATGAATAGGCTATGACCAATGCCCTAAAGCAAATGTTTCACAAAACTCGCCCTCCGGTTGAACATGGCAAACCAATAGCCGTTACACCCTAATAAATTCACTTAAAAATCTTATCGGTATGAAAAAATCCATTCTGTGCATGGCCACAGTTGCCGTGCTATTTGCCTTTTTGCCCAATCAACTCTTCGGAACAGTGGCCAACACGCCGCTTAGCACCATCGTTGCCGACTCAACCAAGCTGGCCGAAACTTCTACCATGAACCTGTTAATGGCGAGGTTGGACGAAATCAATGCGATGGACAAATCCAATATGGATAGAGCGGAAAAACGGGCGCTGAGAAAAGAGGTGCGCTCGATTCAGCGGGAGGCCAAGAAGGTCGGCGGTGGGGTTTATATTTCTGGCGGGGCCTTGTTGCTCATCCTCTTGCTCATTTTGATTTTGGCATAAACAACAATGGGGTATCTTGGTGACAAAACTGGTTCCTCCTCCGACTGGTTTTTAGCAAATTAGCATTCTGCGAGGGGGGGGCAGAGGATTGGAGGTGAGCAGTTGCGGTTTGATAGCTGCGCAGGTTTGACCTCACTCCAACCTTTGCCGAATCTTGCTCCCCTTCCGCAGCGACCGGAGCAACAGCAGCCCAAAGAACGCTGCCAGCCCAAAGCCCCATTTCACGCCCAGTGCCTCGCCCTTTTCATAAAACAGCCAACCAAAATAGGCAGCGGCAATGCACATGAGGGCCAGCACAAAATGCTGCCCGGCTTGGTAGAGCAGCTTCGAGCCTTCCCGGATATCGGGGGTGCGGGTTTCCAGCTTTCCTTTTTCGATTTTGAGCAGTACCCGGTGCAGCTCGTCGGGGAGGCCGAGCGAGGTGGTCACGGTGCGTTTGATGATGTTGCGAACGACGGTGGCGAGGCTCTCCTTTTCACCCAAAACAAAATCACGGGCGTAGGGGCGCACCACGTCGAGCGGGTTGAGGGACGCATCGAGGGTGGTGCAAATGCCCAACAGCAGGGTCATCATCCGGTTGAGCAGCACCCAGTCTTTGGGTATTTGGATGGTGCCCGCTATGCCGTTCAGGCCCACTTCGTTGATGAGGTCGGTGAGGCTGTTGTTTAGCGGGTTCACCTTTATTTCCTTGAGGTTGAGGCCGTCCATCTGCACCTCGTTTTGCAGGAAATTGCGCATGGCGTCAATCATCTTCTCGGCCATCTCGCCCGCTTCCTGGCCCTTGGCGATGAAGCCCAATTTGCGGGCGGCGTCAATCATGGCATCCGTGTCGTTCTTCACCGCCGCCTCGATGAGCATGGGAATGCCCTTGCGGAAATCGTCGGACAGCTCGGCCACCGCCCCGAAGTCGAGCAGCACGAGCGAGCCGTCGGGTTTCACCAGGATATTGCCGGGGTGCGGGTCTGCATGATAGACGCCGTCCTTGAACAGCATCTGGGAGTAAGCCTGAAGCAGGCGGGTGGCCACGTCCCGACGGTCAAGCCCCCAAGCGTCGAGCTGGGCCAGTTCGCTGATTTTCACGCCGTCGTGCCAAGTAGTCGTCAGCACCCGGCCTGTCGAAAAAGCGGGGTGTACCTGTGGGATGGCGAAGCGCTCCACGTTCTGCAAATTGGCGGCGATGCGCTGCATGGAAGCGGCTTCCTTCGCAAAATCCAGCTCCTCCTCAATCATCAGCCGCACCTGCGAGTACACGTAGTCAAAGCCTTTGATGTCGTAAAACCAATTATGCAGCTTGACAAGTTGGCGCATGATTTCGAGGTCCACGTGCGCCATTTCCTCGATATTGGCGTGCTGCACCTTCACCACCACCTCCGTGCCGTCCAGCAACTGCGCCCGGTGCGCCTGCCCGATGGAGGCCGAGGCCATCGGCAGCTCCTCGAAGCGGGCGAACATCGCTTCCGGGCCTTTGCCAAACTCCTTCATCAGCCGCTCCCGCACCTCCTCCATCGGGCGTGGCGGTATCTTGTCCTGCAAGCTTTCGAGGGGTTTCTGAAACTGCTCCGGCAGGTAGTTGCCCAACACCGACAGCAGTTGCCCGATTTTGATGAACAGGCCCTTTAGTTCCAAGATGGCCGTTTTCACCCGCTCCGCATTGCGCACATGGAGCGCCATCAGGCGTTTTTCGTATTTCTTTTTGGATAAAAAGCGCTTGAGGAAATTCAGCCACAGGTAGCTGACTATGACGGTAAGGGCAGTGCGGTAGGCCCGCCGGAAGCGCCAACCGGCGGAAAAGGGTTTTTGGTCAATATTTGTCATTAAATGTCATTGGTCATTAAATGTCATTGGTCATTGAACGTCATTTGTCATTAGTCATTAGTCATTAGTCATTGGGGTCATTATGGTCATTGGGGGGCATTAGTCATTAAAAGTTAGCGAGTTAGTGAGAGAGAGCCATCAATGACCATCAATGACCAATGACTACAATGACCAATGACCACAATGACCAATGACCAATGACATTCAATGACCTATCGGCGTCCCCCATTCCTCCGTCAGTTTCCTGAAATACCCTTGCACCTCAGCCAACACTTCCAAATGGGATTTGTTGACGATTTCCCGACCGTCAATCTCCGAAACCCTCGTCAACTCGCCCATCGTGCCCGTGCAAAACACCTCATCGGCGGTGTAAAACTCCGTGAGCGACAGGTTGCGCTCCGCAACGGGAATGCCATTTTCCTTGCAAAGCTCAATGACTAATCCCCTCGTGATGCCCGGCAGGCAAGCGTCCGGGGTGGGGGAGAGCACCTGCCCATTGCGGATGCAAAAGATGTTCACGCTGTTCGTCTCCGCCACGAAGCCGTTCATATCGAGCATGATGGCTTCGTCGGCTCCGGCGTAATTGGCTTCAATCTTCGCCAAGATGTTGTTCAACAGGTTGTTGTGGTGGATTTTTGAGTCCAAGAACATCGGGTTGTTCCGCCGGATGGAGGAAGTAATGAGCTTGATGCTTGGTGGATAAACGGGCGGCTTCCACTCTGCCAGCACGATGAGCGTACAGCCGAACTGGTTCAGCCGGGGGTCCATGCCGGAGGTCGTCTTCTCGCCCCTCGTCAGCGTCAGGCGGATGTGAGCGCCGTCCTGCATCCCGTTGGCGTTCAACGTTTGGCGGATGGCATCGGTGATGTACTCGTTGGTCGGTACATTGGCAAAAGCCAGCGCATGTGCCGAGTTTTGCATCCGCTCCAAATGTCGGTCGAGGCAGAAAATACGGCCATTATATACCCGAATGCCCTCCCAAACGGCGTCGCCACCCTGCACGGCACTGTCGAATACGGAGACTTTGGCCTCGGCCCTCGGCACGAGTTTGTCCTTCACCCATATTTGGATGTCGCTGTTTTTATCGTTGAATTGTTGTTGCATGATTTGTCAAATTGTCAATTTCTTCAATTTCCTCAACGCCCTGCTATGCGTCGCTTTGTCATTGCCGCAGGCAAACTGCGACGTCAAGTGTGTTCACCAGCACGACGTCGCTTTGTCATTGCCGCAGGCAAACTGCGACGTCAAGTGTGTTGTCCCGCATGACGTCACTTTGTCATTGCCGCAGGCAAACTGCGACGTCAAGTGTGTTGTCTTGCACGACGTCGCTTTGTCATTGCCGCAGGCAAACTGCGACGTCAAGTGTGTTGTCCCGCATGACGTCGCAGGTTGCCTGCGGCAATGACAAAAGCGACGAGTACCACGCTCACCCACTCACCCTTTCTCCTCCATCCAACTTTCCAGTTCCCTGAAAGTTTGGATAAGCCCCTCCATATCCTCCGGCGGCCTGCCAGCGCTTTCTAATTTTTTTCGGAAAACATCAATTGGGCGCAAATCCTCCAACTGTTCGTTTTCCACCTGCATATCCAACGGCAGGTGCTGGTTCTTTACCTTTAGTTTCAGGATTTCGAGGCGCATGTCCTTCGTAAAATCATGGACCAGGCCGTTCAGGTTCGGGATGACGGTGTCCGTCTCCACCAGCACCTCCACCCACGGGGCGAGCTGGTCCTTGTAACGCTCGTTGAGTGCTTCCAGCTTCTCCTGCACCTCCTCGAAGCTGCCCGCTACCGACTTCAGCCGCCGCCCCACGGGCACGGTCAACAGGCTGATGGTCTGAAATTTATCTTGTTGGAACTCGATGAGCGTCACCGATTTCTCGTCCTTTGTCTCGCTGAAACTGAGCGGAATCAGCGACCCGCAGTACCGCACCTGCTTTAATCCGCCTATTTTTTGTGGCCGATGGATATGCCCCAACGCCACGTACCCGAACACTGCCGGGAACTGGTCCGCCCGGATGTTTTCGAGGTTGCCGAGATAGATATTTTCTTGCTTATCGCTGGATTCTGCCCCGGTCACGCAGAGGTGGCCCGTGAGAATCATGGGTATTTTCAGCGCCGCAAACGGCTCGGCAGCCTTGCCCACGGCCACGTAATGCGCCAAAATCCCTTCCTTGATGCGCTCGATGCGGTCCTGTCCGCCGTCATTGGTGGCGGCACGGCGCAGGTCTTGGTCCCGCAGGAACGGCACGGCGGCGACCAACGCTTCCGGCTCGCCCTTGTCGTTTTTCAGGACAATAAGCTCCTCGGCGGGGTCTTCCGAGGCAGCACCGACCACATGCACATCGAGGAGTTGGAGCAACTCACGGGGGGCTTCCAGCATCTGCGGCGAATCGTGGTTGCCGCCCGTGATGACCACGTGGCGGCACTTGGTGCGGATGATTTTCTTCAAAAAACCATAGTACAGCGCCCTCGCATAGTTCGGCGGATTGCCGATGTCGAACACATCACCTGCCACGATGAGCAGCTCAACGCCCTCATTCTCAATGGTTTGCGCCAGCCAATCCAAGGCCATGCGATGCTCCTCCTCCCGGTCACGGGAGATGAACTTTTGGCCAAGGTGCCAGTCGGAGGTGTGGAGGATTTTCATGGGGCTAAGGTAGGGATGGGAATTGAAAATGGAGAATGGAAAATTACGGAATCTAGTCGCCAGTATCATGGTCTGCCAACCCGTGTTACATCACCGCATAAATCACTGCTCCCCCAAGCAGCATCGAAAACGGCGCTATAAAGCGGAAATAAATCGGCTTCAATAACTGGGCACTCCTAACGGAATAACTGTGGTGAAGCCTCCGAGGCACCACGTACAGCACTAATGAGGTGGCAATTATGAACCACCCTGCTATGCTCAACACTTCCGGGAATTTCGAATGAGCGGCATACAAGACCATGCCGATGCCCGGTATCATCCGAATGGTGATTTCTGCGTAGTTGATGAAATTGGTGCTGCCAGCCTTCATCACGGTCGCCCGTGCCTTGGATGGTGCGAAGAGCATCAAAAACCCTGCGGCTATGAGGAAGAGGCCGAAAAGGATGACGGTGTATTTGGCGAGTGTTAGCATTGGGTGATATTTGCTGAAATTGTTGCTTGTTTCAGGGGGCAAAGTTAGTAGGAAAAATTGCGTGGAAAAGACTTGGGGGAATTGGAGACTGGTAAATTGCTGAAGGTTGCGAAGGTAAGAGGCAGATTTGGCTGAATTTCTTGGGGTTAGGTGATTATTGAACGGTACTTGCGGCAACTGGTAAGTTACCAATTAAAAAGAAAGCCTAAAGCAAAAGTTGAAGCTAAAACACCCATACATAACCAGAAAATACTGGCAAAAGCGTACGGATAAGTCATTTTGTTTTTTTTCAATAAAAAGCCCATCAGGATTACGCCAATAGCACCATTTACACAGGGAATAAGTGTGCTGGCAAACTGGAGCCTGTTGCCGATGGAATACAATGGCATTGAAGATAAAAAATAAGCAAAGTCAAAGATTGAATTATCTACGGAATAAAAAAAGAAGCTTACACCGTCTAAAAGCAGGATGTTTATTGGCAATAAGTAGATTATGGGATTAACTTTTGTAGGCTTGCTATTTTGTAGGAATAAAAAAATAGGAATATACCTTATCGCAACAAAAAGTTTATAAAAAAGAATTTGCTTGAGGGAGGTTTCATCTGGTGCTGGTGCATTGCAAATTCGTCCATAAAGTGAGACATGGACATCCTGAAATATAATCAAGCTAAGGAAGTTGTAAACTAAGTTGTTGTAAATGAGGTAGATAAAAAACGATGCAAACGACAAAAGGTGGGGTTTGTTTACCTGTAAGATTTGGCTTTGCCATGTATCTGGTAATTTATTTTTCATTGGGTGGTTTTGTTATTCTTCGCAATAATAGGTTTTGTGCAAGTGGGACACAATGGAGGGCGGAATTTATTCCGCCACAATGTTCATAAAACTTGAGACAAGTGGGGAAAATACTTTCTTTAATCCTACATTCCACTATAGGCAAAACTACTATTGTAGTACAAGAATTGAATTTGATTTTTCTTAACTACATATCCAAAACTAGAAAGTGAGTCACTATAACCTATGAGGCCTTGATTCACATCACCTTCCAGCTTTACAAGTACATTGGAGAAATCATAAGACTTTAATTCGACGATAGAATCGGACACCATTATAACTTCTACTTTATAGCCTTCTTTAGTTATATTATTTTTCCAATCTTGAAGCTGTCCATGATAGACTCCAACCACAGTCTGTGCTAAAGTCTTATTTTGGTTATCCTCCTCCTCACAACTCGTAATTGAAAGAAGTAGTAAGGCAAACATTACTATTGAGCAAAAACAAGGAAAATTCTTCATTGTTAAGTTTTATGAGCACTAAAAAAATAGCAAAACTGAGTTGAAATTTTGAAAGAAAAAGTTTCCAATTCAAACATTCAACTCTATGAAAGGATATTCATATGGCAAAGATAGGATTTTCGTAGAGAATTACGGAATCGAGACGCAAGTAACACGGTCTTCCAAACCATGTTACATCACCGCATAAATCACCGCCCCCCCAAGCAGCATCGAAAACGGCGCTATGAAGCGGAAATATATCGGCTTCAATAACTGGGCACTCTTAACGGAATAACTGTGATGTAGCCTCCGAGGAACTACGTACAGCACCAATGATGTGGCAATTATGAACCACCCTGCTATGCTCAACACTTCCGGAAATTTCGAATGGGCGGCATACAAGACCATGCCGATGCCCGGTATCATCCGAATGGTTATTTCTGCGTAGTTGATGAAATTGGTGCTGCCAGCCTTCATCACGGTTGCCCGTGCCTTGGATGGTGCGAAGAGCATCAAAAACCCTGCGGCGATGAGGAAGAGGCCGAAAAGGATGACTGTGTATTTGGCGAGTGTTAGCATTGGGTGTTTGTTATAATTGGTTGCTTATTCGCTCAGGGATGCGAAGTTATGTAGAAAAGTTGGCTGAAGCTCATGGGGATTAAGGGGTGTTGATAGGACATACATGTTGCAACTGAGATTTGTTATAACATGTCGTGGAAAAACTTTGACAACTGATTTTCGACGCCCTATTTTATTTTAATAACTCCATTCCTTATTTATTTTTTTGAACAAATTTTTCAATTTATTTTTCCTTCTGTCATTGATTTCTTGTCCATCAATGAAAGTGCTTTTGTAAACATATTGGCTCCATATTAATTTTCTAAGCATTCTATATCTCCGTATTTCACTTTTAGTTTTATGGATTTTCAATAAATCAAGGTAGGTTTGAAAGTGTTCTGGGTATTTCCTTTCACCTTTCTTTTCCCACTTTTCGTGTTCTTTTTCAATATGCTGTTTCTTAATTCTATCCAAAATACTGACTTCTCTGGCATTTTTATTCAATTGAATTTTTTTCATTAACGATAAATGTTTTTTCCTTTCTTTTTCATAGTTAAAGCTTGATTTTGTGTTGATACGGGAATAGAAGATTGGAGTGCAGACATGGTTGCTAAGATTTAAGCCATTAACTTCTTCTAATTGAAATGGCCCACCCACAAATGTTACAAAGGTGCCAAGTGGAGTCTGATGTGCTAATGATTCCTTTGAGATACCGAGTGTCGAGCAATCACTGCCAAGGTTAAACATAAATAAGTTAATTGTTTTAATTTTACGATTGGGATAAACAGCGTTGGTAACATTAATTATAAATCCACCAATTTTACCCTGAATTTCAGGTTTGTAAAAATCGCCAATATACCCAACTACTTCTCCTTCAAGAATGTAAACATTTGTGTTAAATTTATCAGGTATATTACAAATGATTGAACATCCAATTGCAATTTGAAAAGAGACTGAAAACGCTAATAATAATGACCATTTTTTTGTGTATCTCATTGAAAAACTTTTTGTGATTGGTAAAGTTGTTGATTTCCAGCGTTCTCAAAAGTACATCTTAGAAGCCATTAAAATTAATGCAAGTCGAACCAGTCCATTTTAGTCAGAAAAAAAGGCAGGACGGCACCGCCGCACTGCCTTTTTTTCTGACCAGAAGTCACCTACCGCACCAACGTCGTCCCCCCCTTATACACCTCCCGCACCCCATCCACGAAATCCACCTCCACGAACCAGACATACACGCCAGCGGGCATGTCCTTGCCCCGGAAGGTGCCGTCCCAGCCTGTGCCAAGGTCGTTGATGGGAAAGTTGGCGGCCTCGTACAGCAGCTCTCCCCAGCGGTCGAAGATGCGGAACAGCTTGATTTCTTTGACCATCTCCGAGTTGCCGTGGACGTGCAGCAGGTCGTTCAGGGCATTGCCGCCAGTGCCGGGCGCAAAGCCCGTCGGCACTTGGATATCCCGCAGCTCCCGCACAAAGATGTTGATGAGGTCTTTGGCGGTGCAGCCGTTTTCGTCCGTCACCGTGAAGGTCACGCTGGCCGGGCTTATCACCAAGAACTCCCCGATGCGGCTCGCCGTGTCCCGTGGCTGCAACTGTGGGTTGTTGGAGTACCAATGGAAGATGGCGGCACCTGGGTTGGTCAGGTTCGATATGTTCGGGTCGAGTAGGAGCGTGGTGCCGTAGTTCAGGGTCGTGTCGGGGCCGAGGTCCACGGTGAGCAGCTTCGGCTCGCCCACGTATATTTGTTCCTGCACCCACTCGCAGCCATTGGCGTCCAGCACGGTGAGGTCATAAAGCCCGAGGTCGAGGCGGGTAAACACGGTGGCGCCACTGAACTCCCCATCGTTGAAGCTGACCCGGTAGGGTGGAGTTCCGCCCGTCGGGAACACCTCGATGCGGCCATCTTTTTCGCCAAAACAAGTCACGTAGTCCACCGCCAGGTCGGCTATCAGCGCCGACTCCGCTGTGACGGTGATGGAGTCCACCGCCGAACAGCCAATGACATCCGTGACGGTCAAGTAGTAGTCGCCAGCCAACAGTCCGGCTGGGTTTTGCTCAGTCGAAGTAAAGCCGTTTGGCCCCGTCCAATTGTAGTTGAACACCCCGGAGCCACCGCTCACCGATGCGCTGATGTTGCCGTCGCTGCCGCCGAGGCACTTGACCCCATTTTGCATCAGCACCGTTGTCACCGCCGTGTTTTCGCCTACCGTTGCGGAGGTGGTGGCCGTGCAGCCATTGGCGTCCGTCACGGTTGCACTGTAAATTCCAGCAGCAAGTCCAGCAAGGTCTTCGGTCGTTGCGCCATTGCCCCAAAGGAACTGGTAGCCGGAGGTGCCGCCCGTTACCGATAGGTTGATGGCACCCGTAGCGCTGCCGATGCAGCCCGTGTTGGTGGGCACGGTGCTCAACTGCAATTGGCTCGGCTGGCCAACGGTGGCGCAAGCGGAGGCCGTGCAGCCATTGCCGTCGGTGACGGTTAGGCAGTAGGTGCCATTGGTGGCGTTGGAGATGTTTGGAGTGGTATTGCCATTGCTCCAAAGATAGCTCAACATGCCAGTGCCGCCGTTTGCGACCGCAACAACCCCGCCCGTGTTTCCCCCAAAGCAAAGCACATCGGAGGGCGTGAGCAACAGGCTAATGGCCGAAGGTTGGGTCAGCGTGACGCTCTGCGTGGCCGTGCAACTGTTCATGTCCGTCACGGTGACGGTGTAAGTCGTGGCGCTCAGGTTATTGGCCGCAGGTCCCAGGTTGCCGTTGCTCCATACATATTGGAAGCCACCGGAGCCGCCCGTTGCGGTAGCGATTGCGGAGCCGGACGAAGCGCCGTTGCAGGTCGGATTGGTTGGCGTGATGCTTGGCGTGATGACCGGAGGTTGCTGCACCATGGCGCTGGCCGTTGCGGAGCAACCATTGAAGTCAGTCACAGTGACATTGTAGCTCCCTGCCGCCAAATTGCTGGCAAGGGCAGTGGTGGCATTCCCGGCGGCGGCGTCCCACTGGACTTCGTGCGGACTGGTGCCACCAAAAATAATGACGAGCGCATCACCCGTGGCGGTGGCGGCGCAGTTGGCGCTGTCGGTGGCCGTGGTGAGGGTGAGCAGCGGCGGTTCAATCAAGTTGAGCGAAGCGCTAAAGTCGCAGCCGTTGGCGTCCGTCACGGTGACGGTGATGGGGCCAGCGCCGAGGTTGATGACCACGGAACCCGTTTGCCCATTGCTCCAAATATAGTTGAATGGCCCCGTGCCGCCCGTCACCGGCGCCGATACAACTGCATCGCCGATGCCGTTGCAACTGATGGGGTTCACGATAATTGGCTGTGTACTGAGCGCTGCCGGGGCGGAAATCGTGACTTGTATATTGTTCGGGCAAGCCCAGGAGTCCAGCACGGTAGCAGTATAGGTGCCTGCGGCAATGCCCGTATAGATGCCCGTGGTGTTGTTCACGCCGTTGAAAGTGTAAACATAGTCGCCCGCCCCGCCAGACGCTTGCAGTGTCACGGCGCCGTTGGTGTCGCCGTTGCAGGTCACATTGGTTTGGCTGGCCACGGCCAAGGAAGGCGCATTGCAGGCCGGAGTAGAGCAAGTAATGGTGGCCGTCAGCCCGTCGCAACTGCCGATGCCGTACACGGCGATGGTCACGTCATTGCTGAGGGTGAGGCCGTTGATGGTTTGGGAGGTGCTGGCAGTTGGGGCAAATGGCCCGCCGTTGATGCTCACCATATAGCCCATTGCGCCAGCGAGTGGGTCCCAAGTGAAGGTGATGCTGTTGTTGGTCACGTCCGTGCAGTTGATGTTCGGGGCGGGCAGCACGTCAATGACGGTGATGGTGACGGAGTCCTCCACCATGCAGCCGTAGGTGTCGGAAACGGTGAGGTGGTAGGTGGTGGTTTGTGATGGGGAAGCAATGGGGTCGGGGCAGTCGGCGCAGCTCAGGCCCGTGGCTGGCGTCCATTGATAATAGAGCTGGTACAGCGGCTCGAAGGTGATGGTCCAGTCGAGTATGGTTCCGTTGAAGCCCATTTGGTCATCAATGACCAGCAGTTGCCAAGTGCCGTTGGAGGGGTAGCTGCCGTCCCAGAGGTCGGACCAGACGCCCTCCGGCAAAAAAGTGCCGTTGGCAAAGGAGGGCTGCCCGCCGGAGGTGCATGGCTGCCACGGGAAGCCCGCCCCGATGCTGACGGTGGCACCGGGCGTGAAACAGACATTGGTGTAGTCGTCGCAGTTGGAGCCGTTGTCGGAGCTGAGTTCGATGAATTGCCCACCGGGCGAAAGCAGGAAGAGGTCGAGGTCGTCCACCCAATTGTGGTCAATGTTTACGCAGACCGACTGGATGACCCCCGGCCCCAGGGTGATGGGCTGCACACCTGCCACCAAGATGGGCGAATAGGTCGGGGCGGTATGCGTGACGGGGTAATTCTGGATATTGGTAAAGGAAGGCGGCACGGGCAGCGGTATTGGCAGCGTGCCATCCAATTGCACGGAATCGCCTTGGCAAAACGTGAGGTCGGGGCCCAGTTCAGGCGGCACGATTTCGTTGTCCCGGATGAAAACCCAGAAAGTGTCCCGGTTGCAAATGTCCCGTTGGATGTCGAAGCCGATGGTCTCCATGCCCTCTGGGATGCCGTCTTCAAAGGCCACGATGGGGATGGTCAGGGTGGTTTCGCCCATTGGGATGAAGAGGTCGAGGGGAATGGGCAGGTAGTCCACGCCGTTGGTTGCCGTGCCGATGATGGTGTAGTCGAGGTAAAAGTCGCTTTCCACGGGGGTCGGGTACGAGAAGCTGATGGAGCCGCTTGCGCAATCTTCGGTGATGGTGCCGTCGAGGCTGACGGTGGCGGTTTCTACTTTCAACGAGCCGGTGCCAAAGGATTTTGCCTCCAGGAAAACCCCCGTGTCATAGGCACTATCGCCCACATCCGCCACCATGAGCTTGATGGTGTAGGTCTCGCAGGGGATGACCACCGCTTCGGCGATGAACACGGAGAGGTAGCCATCATAGACGGGTTGTCCGTTGTTGGTGGTGTTGTCGTTGTAATACTGGACATATTGCGACCCACAGGCAGAAGGGTTGACATTATTGATAGAGACGGGCGTGTTGGAGCCGGGAATGAGGGCGATGTTTTTCCCGTTGTTCTGGTAAGGCCCAGTGATGCCCGGCCCACTGATGAAGAACCCGAACACGTCGTTGAAGGCGGTGCAGGCCCATTCGGGGTATTCTTCCGATGCGAACACGTACTTGAAGCGCAGGGTGTCGGAGGTTGGTTTGAAGGTGATGGTGAATTTGGCAAAATCGAAAAGGCTGCCGGAGGCAATAGCCTGGAGGTCGGGGTCGGTGGTGCTGCTGGAAGTGCCGTTGGAGGCGAACTGGATGCCGTTGCAGTCGGCGCCCAAGGGGCCTGTGTTGCAACTGACGGAGGCGGCACGGCCTGTGGTCAGCAGGATTCCCCGGTCTATTCCGACCACGTTTTGGGCGTTCTTGAAGTAACCGACGGCGAGCGGGTCCCCCACGAAGTTCACGTCCAACACCTCTACGCCCTCACCCAAGAAAATATTGGTGATGAGGTTGGCGGGGGTGATGGGCGGCGTGGTGGCGTCGGTGATTTCCATGCCTTGGGCGGCCATTTTTTCCGAGAGGAGAAAAAGTGAAAGGCCGAAAAGCAGCATGTATTTCATAGCTGGAAAGGTAAAAAACTTCATGTTGAGCAGGTGATTGTTCTGTTTGTTTCCGGTTTTTTTGCCAGAAAATAAAAATACAGTTTGGAGAATTTGTCAATGGACTGCTAAAAGTAAGTCCTCTGTGGGATATTCACCCAATATGGCTGGTAAAATATGCAAAATGCCGTATAACTTACGAATAACAAAGACAGTGGGGACGGCACTCATGGTTAGGCGGGTTTGTGTTTTTAAAAAATAACCTCCGTGGCGCCCCAGCCGTACCGGGGATGGAACTCGTTTTTGAAGGTGTTGATTTCCGGGTTTTGCATGAGGCTGGTGGCAATGGCGTCCCTCAGCTTGCCCTCTCCCACGCCGTGGATGATAAAGACCCGCTCCACGCCGAGGCGGGCAGCCTTGGATATAAATGCCTCGAAATGAGAGAGTTGAATCTTCACGATGTCGCTGTTGGTCAGTTTGCGCCAGTTGTCCGTCAGCTTCTCTATGTGCAGGTCAATCTCCGGGTTGAAGGCCGCCAACTCGTGCGTGTCCGGCACATGGAAGAGCCTTCTGTTGGAGGTGTTTTGCTTCGCAACGGGCTTTGCGTGGCGCTTGGTGTAGCTCTCCAGGTCTTCATTGCTGGTTTCCACCGCCTCCTCCAGCTTTTCAAACAGGCGGTACCAATGCACGGGCTTGTTGATAAATGGGGCCGTGCGGAGGTTGCCAAAAAACGTTTTCGGCTTTATTTTCAGGGACTTGTGCACTGGTTCTGACAGCCCTTCCGTGGTCACCCACTGGCACTGCACCTCAAATTCCGGCGCTTCGTTCAGGTCGTCGTACAAAAAATCGCCGAGGAGCAGGTAGCTGGCCGATTTCAGTCGGTTGCTCCAAACCTGCGGACCACGGTAGTTCAGCAGCAGCCGCAGTTCGAACACTACATCGTACCGGGTGTCGTTCAGCAAGTAAAGCGCATACTTTTCGGGCACCTCCTGCTTGCTCACCATTGGCTCGAACGCCAATTGGATGCCGAGGCTCTTCAAAATCGTGTACTGCGATTCCAGTGCCATCGGGGGTGGAGTAGGGGGCACGACTTCTTTTTTTCCTTCCACCACCTTGGCCTTCACCGGGTGCTTCGAGAACGCCTCCGCCCGCATCAAATCATCCGTGTGCGCCGGGATTTCCATGTCGTGCTTGGGCAGATAGACGCTGACCATTCCCCCATCGAGCAGGGCTTTTACCTCGCCTTCATCGTCCGTGTGCCGGAATTTTACCTTGGTGCCAATTGCGAAAAGCATGATTTTTTAATTGATGTTTTTGATTGAAAAAAGGTGAACCAACCTCAAGTCGCAAATATATCCCAAACCGTCGGCTTTCCATCCCTCATCCCTCAATCCTCATCCCTCCTTCGTACCTTCGCCGCATGAACCTCCGATGGAAAATTGCCCAATACTTCGAGGCCCGGTGGTGGCGCAACTACCTAAAGGGCAAGTCCCTGCCCGATTACCTCGATTGGAAGCGCCAATACTGGTTTGATTTTTTGAAGAAAATTGGTGTAGAAGTGCCACCCAATGCCAGCGTTCTCGATGCAGGGTGTGGCCCGGCGGGCATCTTCCTTGTTTTCCCCGAAAACCGAGTGACGGCCATTGACCCATTGCTGGGGAAGTACCGCCCAATATTCCCCCATTTCACGGATGGTTCGCTCCGCAATGCCCGGTTTGTGGAAGTGCCGTTGGAACAGTTGGACGCTTCGCAAAAGTACGACGTGGTCTTCTGCCTAAATGCCATCAATCATGTGGCGGACTTGGAGGTTTGTTTAAAAAAATTGCGGGAGGTCACCCGTTCAGGTGGAAGGTTGGTGTTGTCTGTGGATGCACACAACTGGCTGTTTTTCAAGCATATATTCCAGTTGGTGCCGGGGGACATTCTGCATCCCCACCAGTTGGATTTGGAGGGATATAAAAAACGCCTCATGGAGAATGGGTTTCAAATTGAGGCGATAAAGCCGTTGAAAAGGGAGTTTTTTTTTAGTTATCAGGCCTTTATTTTGGCTTAGGGAGGGCATATATTCTGAGCACTAAAGGCCATTCATCCGGTGTGCCCAAGTGCGTTAGCGACCCATTTGCTCCGCAAAGGCATTCAATACCGCTCCCGCTCGATGCGCCCAAAATGTTCTTGCCAACGCCCTTTTGCCAATTCCGCATCGAAAGCATCAGCAATTTTCTTCACCAAGGCTGGATATTTGGTATCGTTGCCATTGTAGGGCAAGTAGATGTGCTTGCTGAAAGAGATAGCATCATCTGTAAAGCCTATATCGAGCTTGGTATCATCGTCGGCGAGGGTCATCTGGCGGCCCGTGTACTCGTGAAATTCGTCCTTGATGATGTTGGCCTTCGTCCAGCCCATTTGCCCCAGCACGAATTCGAGGAAGACATCGTGCATGGAAGCCTTCACGGGATAGAGGTGGTAGTAGTTGTCACTTGGATTGAACTTGCCGAGCCAATAGGGGAGTTGGTCGTGGTGCCGGAGTTGAAGTCGGGCTTGGCCAGCAGCGTCTTTTGTCCACTCAAAATAGGTGTTGAACCAATTCCAGTTGATGTCCTGCACATCCGTCAGGCGGGTTTCCGTGTCATCGTAAGGCACTGTATAGCCTTGGTTTTTTTTAAAATCAAAGACCACCATAGCATGTTCGATATAATTGGTGTCGTTGGAGTTCCAAGTTTGGAAGCTACCGTTAAAGACGATGCAATTCTTGTCGGGTGAGAGTGCAAGTACACCGGGTGGGTTGGGGAAACTGTAATTGTCCAGGCTGCGGCCCGAACTGCTGAATGCCCACTGCTCACCGCTGTGGATGTCGAGCACGGAAGTGCCACAGACGAGTAGCAGTTGGCCACCCCGAAGGGTGTCAATGCGATCCATGCCGTCCACCGAATTGGCTGAAAAGACGGTGATTTCAGGGCCAGGTTGCCCATCCTCGCTGTCGAGGAACTGCAAGGTGGCGAAGTCGGAAAACTGTGAAAAAAGTGGTTCTACAACGGGCTTGCCCTCCTTGAATTTCACCAAAAAAAGGCTTTGGCTGCCCGCAATCAGCGTAGGTTCGGGCGTACCTTCGAGGGCATAGACTTTCCAGAGGAACGGCAGTCCGGTGTTCGACTCCAAAGCGTCGGGGAAGGAAACTGGCCTTCCTTCATGCCAAATAGAGTACCCCACCGAGGTATAATGAACCATGCCATAGTTCATGTTGAACGTCATGCCAGTGCTGGCATCGGCCCGGATGACGAAGGGGCCGTACTGGGTTTCCGTCCTGACCCGTTCTACCCTGTTCCAGCGGTAGTAAAAAAAGGCAGCAATGGCGAATACAAGGCCGAGGATTAAGAGGACTATTTTCATTGACCAATATTTTGTGGGTTTTTAAACCGCAAAAATTGGCATTCTCTTTTATAATTTCAAAGAAACTGTTTTAAAACCCCTCAACGGCCATAAAACGCCATCTTTTGGCGACATACTGCGACAATTTTTGCAGCGATAGCGCTGCTATCCCAGCAAAAATTCTCTTCGTCTGTCACTCAAAATCTGACATTTTCTGTCTCGTCAGAGGTTTTAAAACAGTTTCTAACAAATGCTGATTAATCCAGCTTCCCCTTCTCCTTTTTCTTGAAGTATCGCCGCAAGAGGAAATTGTGCTGAAGCGCCTCTAAGTTCTCATCCAATTTGGCGCTGCTATATTCCAAGTTTTTTAAGGTATTCTTCATGGATGCCGCTGATGCTGGGTCATTTAGCAATAGCCCAACGGCATTATCCTTATCGTTTAGCTTTTCACTTGCCGTGCTTAGGTTTCCGGCAAACTTGTTCACAAAACCTGTAGCTTTCTGCAGTTCATTCAATGATTTGTTGACGCTGGCGTACATTAGGGTATCGGCTACGAAGTCGTTTATCGCATTGCCGGGCTTGTTTAGCTTGCCGGAAAATTCCTGAATATTTGAAACCACTTTCTTGCTGTTTTCTGAAACAACCTTCAAGTTTGCCACGGTTGATTGTAGTTCCACCATGGTTTCATTCAGTTTAACGGCAATGGACGGGTCATTTAACAGCGCGCCCAGCGTCCCTTCGCCACTGTCTATTTTTTTGCTGATGCTCTTGAAATCGGTCGTGATAGCCTCCAAGTTTTTATTGCTGACTTGTAAAGTAGCCAACATATCCTCTGTACTCAGCCCATTTTCCACGGCCAATACCTCTTCCGCTTCTATATGGCCCGTCGTTGGTGTTCCTCCGTAAATAATGATAATCTTGTTGCCAATTAAACCATCGGAACCAATTTTCGCTTTTGAATCCTTGTGGATATATTTTTGGGCTTCGGTTTCAATATGCATGGTCACTTTCACTTGGTAATCACTTTGGAAGCTTATTTTCTTCACGGTTCCAATTTTCACGCCTGAAAGCCAGATGTTTCCACCGGACTGCAGACCACTGACATCTTTGAAAAAAGCATTAACGACAAACGTTTTAGCAAAGGTTTTTTTCTGGCCACCCAAAGTGAATATGGTGACCATCAATATCAACAAACCGATAAAAATAAATATACCAACCTTTACTGTTTGGTTATTCTCGAATAATTTCATTTTCATTTATAAAATTGTAGTCATGAAAAGCTTTTATGTCGGTATTGTTAGACCTAAAAACTTCGTCAAAACTACCTGTGATAAAAAATTTGCCATCCAACATTACGGCTACCCTGTTTGAGGTTTCCTTTGCACACGTAAGGTCGTGCGTAATGATTATGGAGCTGGTATTGTATCGTTCCTGCACCTCAACGATTAGATTATTTATTTCAATACAAGTGATGGGGTCGAGTCCAGAAGTAGGCTCATCATAGAGCATAATCTCTGGTTTCAGGATTAGCGTGCGGGCTATGCCAATTCTCTTGCGTTGACCTCCCGAAAGTTCAGAGGGCATTTGGTCAATGGTTTGGGGCAAACCTACGTCATCCAGCACCGCTTCGACGGCATCGTCAATTTCTTTTTTGGTTAAGTTACGCCTATTTCTCGTCAGTGGAAACTCCAGGTTCTTCCTTACCGTCATGCTATCATATAATGCGCTGCTCTGAAAAGAAAACCCTATTTTCAACCGCAGCGCCTGCAACGCTTTCTTGTCTAATTTATCAACTTCTTGTCCCAACACCTTCACCACCCCGCTATCTGGTTTCAACAAACCGACAATAATTTTTATCAATACCGATTTGCCAGTTCCCGAGCGGCCCAACACCGCAAGGTTTTCTCCTTTGAAAATATCAATATTAATTCCGGTGAGCACATCGAGCGTACCAAAAGACTTCTTTAAATCTTTTATCGAAATTACAACTTGGTTCGTATCAAATTTTGCTTCCACTTTATTCATTTATGATGGATTGCATAATAGTTGTGGTTTAATTTATCGCTTACCTAATTGAGTTTATAATCTGCACAATTGTTATCTCTTCTATGAAAATAAGGTACATGGATATTACAACTGCAAGATTCGCAGCCCTGCCGACACCCTGTGTGCCATTTTGCGCATTATAACCTTGATAGCATCCTGCTACCCCAATGGTAAAGCCAAAACTAAGGGCTTTGAAAAGGGAGGCGTATATGTCCAAAAAGACAATAGAGGAAAATGCGCTTTTAATAAAAGCTGGGAAGCTGGTGGATTCGTTCATGTAAACATTCAGGAAAGACCCCATCATGCCTACGAACCCAGTGTACAATATCAAGACTGGCATCATGAAAGTAGTGGCAATAATACGGGTAGCCACTAAAAACTTGAAAGGATTAGTTCCTGAAACTTCCATGGCATCAATCTGTTCCGTAACTTTCATGGAACCCAACTCAGCCCCGATGTTGGAACCTACTTTTCCAGCAACAATTAACGCCGTGACCAACGGAGCAAGCGCACGTATTACCGCTATGGCCACTAATGATGGCAGCCATGAGCTTGCACCAAACACCGATAAAGAAGGCCGAGATTGAGTGGTAAAAACAATACCGGTTACCAAGCCGGTCAAGGAGACTAAGGCCAAGGATTTGGAGCCTACCTTATAACATTGATTGACGATTTCCTTGAACTCGAAGGGGCCAGAAAATGCTTCTTTGAAAAACTGAAGAATAAAAATGGAAACACTATAAATATCCACAAAAAATGTATCCATTTTTTTGGAGATAAAATGCTTCTTTGTTGGTGAAATGTCTGACCCTATTTTCAATGGTGGAATTTTATTGCATGCTTTATTTGACTACTCCCACCTCCAAAACCTTGGTATGGGAAAACCAATAAGGGCAATTGAAATAAGGCACAAAGTTACAAATAGACGCACTGATTGGTCTTACACAATGCCTACAAAAAATTACAAGATTCCAAGAAAACAACATGCCGGCCAACCAATAAAAAGCTTCAACAAAATCATCGGCATCTATTTCACTGACCCCTCCAACAAGACCTTGTTCGCACCAAACTCATTGCTTTTTTCCAATTCCAGCAGAAGCTGGTCGCCGAATATCTTGCAGGTAAAAGTCTCAGAATGTGGGCTTTCGATATAACGGAGCTTAAACTGGAGAGTCGTGGGGTCCACCCAAGCGCAAGTGCCCGCCACCTTAGATGGCGGCAGCCCGACAAAATGGCCCTTCGCCCCGCTCGCAAGATTAGGCCCCAGCCGTGGCGTCGTGCCTTCCACCCATTTGCCCCAACCGAATAGCAATGGGTACTCCTCTTTTTCCGTGGTGAGGGTAAGCTTGCAAGCACCATTTTCATCGGCAAATGAGATGCTTTTGATGTACTGGTTTGGCTCCAGCAGGTAGTTTTTATCCATCCAACCCTTAACGACGGGTGTTTCATTGGCCCCCTTCACCATTGGCAGTGCCAGGCTTGACAACTTTTTGCGCAAGTTCACGGCAGCCTCACCCTCTGTCAGTGGTTCCGTTTGGAAAGCCCCCAGCAGGTTGTCCCATACTAAGTTTAAAATGCCTTGAAGGTCGTTGGACTCGGCGGTGATGGCTATTACAGCATCCTGATCGGGCAGCACGAGCATGTACTGGCCGTAGGCGCCATCGCCCCGGTAGCTGTTGTGGCGGCTGCGCCACATCTGGTAGCAGTAGCCCTGCGCCCAGTCGTCCTTTTCCCTGTCTGCTTGCGCAATGTCTGGTTTCTGCAAAATCTTCATCGAAGTGGCTTCCTCCACCCAAGCTTGGGGAATTATTTGGCGGCCATTCCATTTGCCTTTTTGGAGGAACAACTGGGCAAACCTTGCCATGTCCTCTGTTCGGAGCCGCAGCCCCCAACCACCCACCTCGTAGCCCATCGGGTCGGTTTCCCAGTCCATGCCAGTGATGCCGAGCGGCTCGAAAAGCCTGGGCTTGAGGTATTCTACCAGCGTCTGGCCAGTTACTTTTTGCACGATAGCGCCTGCCATGTAGGTGGCAAGCGAGTTGTAAAGAAAGGTCGTGCCGGGTTCATGGAGGATGGGCGTTTTGAAGAAGCCCTTCACCCAATTGCTATCCGTTGACGCCAACGAAAAACTGGGGTCGGGGTCCATGCCCACGGTCATGCTCAACAAGTCCCGAACCCGCAGTGCGGCCAAGTTCGGGCTGACCGTTTTGGGCAATTGGTCTGGAAAAAAGGAAACCACTTTGTCGTTGACCGACAGCTTGCCCTCGCTCACCGCAAAGCCGACCGCCGTTGCGGTGAAGCTCTTGCTGCACGAGTATAGGCTGTGCCGCAGGTCGGGCCGATAGGGCGACCACCATGCCTCGGCCACCACCTTGCCATGCCGCAGTATCATAAAACTGTGGAACTCGTGATTGCTCCGTTCTACTTCCGAAAGGAATTTGTAAATGTTTGCGGAGGAAATGCCCTCTGCCTCCGGGGTACTGCGTGGCAGCGATGCAGTGGGCTGCGCAATGGCTGCTACCGTAAGAAAGAGGAAAAGGAAAATCTGGAGGAAGGAAGAATTGAGTCTTTTCATGGTGCTTGAATTGGTGGATTTTTTTTCAAATCAAAAGCCGAATGTACGCTGTTTCAAGTTTTCTGGATGGAAAACTGGATGCAATTCCTGTCATCACACCGCTTTTTCAGCAGCATTTTACCAAAAAAAAGCGTCGGTGCAGCCCAAAAGCCACACCGACGCTCCTCCTGTTCCCGAAGGGAACCTACTTCTTTCCGTCCCCTTTTTCCACGGTTTTTATCAGCATCCCCTTGGTCACTTTGTCCTTGAGCTGCATCCCGTTCAGGACGGCCAACTCTTCGTGTCGGGCAGCGGGTTGGTTGTTGGTTTTTAGCACGTCGGCGAGTGTGCCGTCCTTGGCCACCGTCACGATTTTTATTTCTTCTGCAAAGACGTTGATTTTGCTCTGGTCGGTCAGCGACTTGAAACCCTTGAAACTATTGGTGAAATTGCTTTCAAAGCTGTTGAAGTTCGGTGTCTCGCTCAGTCCGGTGAACTTGTAAACGAGGCCGTTGTACCGGATAAGGTACATCAGGAGGCGAACCTTTGGGTTCAGGTCGGCGGTCATGGCAATGGCCTCGTTGCCGTTTACCGTAATGTTCCTGCTTTCAATCACCCGGAGGCTATCGGCAGAAATGGCCGCCCGTTTGGCCTCTTCCAGCGAGCCATTCCCGCCAATGGTCAGGATGATGGCGGCCTTACCGTCCTTTGGTACTATTTGCACTTGCGAGTTGGAATTGTGCGTTTGCCAGCCCCTCGGAGTCGGGAATTGGAACTTCATCTGCGGGTGGTAGAACACGTCACTTTCCACATAGCCCATCTGTGGGTCTTCGCCGTACATCAGGCCGTCAATCATGCGGAGGTACTTGTCACGGTTCACGTTGAGGTTGCTTTTGCCGGCCTTCTTTTGCTCTTTGGCGGCCAGTTCGTGCACCTTTTTGAAACGGTCGCCCGGATCAGGGTGGGTGCTGAGGAAAGTCGGCACGCTCCCGCCCGATTTATCCTGGAGGCGGCCAATGGTCTGGAAGAAGTTGGCCATTTCGTGCGCATCGTAGCCGATTTTGGTGGAATACTCCACGCCCAGCTTATCCGACTCGCTCTCGTGGCTCCGGCTGAACTTGAGGAACATCAAACCGAGTCCGGTTTCTGCCAGACCGGAGTACTCCCGGAACTTCTCGGAGGCCACCATTGCCGCCAAAAACCCTACCTGTGCCAATATTTGCTGGCTCTGCTGCTGGGCCGAGTGCCTTGCGGTAACGTGGCCTATCTCGTGGCCCAACACCCCTGCAAACTCCGCCTCGTTGTTGAAGTGTGCCATGATGCCGCGGGTGAAATACACGTAACCACCCGGGACCGCAAAGGCGTTCACCACTGGCGAATCGAGTACCCGAAACTGGTAGTCAATCGCTGGGCGGTGGCTGATACGGCCCATCCGTTTGCCGTAGTCATTGATGAAATCTTGAATCACCTTATTGTCGTACATCCCAAATTCTTGGATGACTTGGGGGTCGTAGGCGAGGCCCATTGCTTTTTCCCGCTTCTCGGAAACCAGCATTAGTTGGCGCTTGCCCGTCACGGGGTTCCGGGCACAGGAGTAGGCAAAAAGCATCAGAAATACGATGCCGAGTGCCATTAGGCGATGGAGGAAGGTCGTATTTTTCATCAGTGTAGTTTTGTTTTTTTATACGTTAACGGTTGGGGTTCGTCACATGTTCAAACAGTTTCATGGCCAGCAAATATAGCGGCGATTTTATTGGAGAGGGTGGGCGAGGGGCGTCGGCAGGGATTGTTTTATACCTGCCGACGTTTGTCAAGATTTTATCATTCCTGCATACTTCCTTTTGCGAAGCCAATTGTAAACAATACCGAAAATACCCAGCAAAACCAGCGGCCCAACAATGTTGAGCAGCGTCCAGAATGTCTTCTCCTGAGTGGCTTTCTGTGTATCGAGCAGGCGCAACTTGACCTCCCGGCCCCGTGCGGCGATGATGCCCGCATCGTCCCGCAGGTATTCGACGGCGTTGAGCAAAAAGTCCTTGTTGGAGTAGGTGAAGCGGTCAATCGGGTTGAAGCCGAGGGCCAATGGCGCTCCTGTTTTGGGGTTCAAGAAGTTGCGGGCCACATCGCCGTCGGAAACCACGACCATGCGGGTCGGCACACTTTGCACTTTGAACGCTTGGTTGATTTGCTGCAAGCCGTCCTGCATCTCCTGCGTCACCCTGTTTTCAAAAGAGGAAGGGAAAACGCCCTCCATCAACACCGCCACGGGTATTTGCTTTTGGTCAAAAGAGGCAGCGATTTCGTCGCCATACCGCAGTATCTCGAAGTTGAGGCGGGTGATGTTCGGCTGCAACTTGCTGTGGTCGGAGGAGGCCAGCAGCACCGTTTTTTTCACGGGGGTCTTTGTCTTTATGGTGTCAATGGAGGCCGGAAAATAGAGGTTGATACCGTCCAAGTTGCGAACCAATGGGTGGTCGGAAGTCGGGATGATGATGGGGAAATAGTACCAGTTAAAAAGGTCCATTGCCCCTTTTTGGTCAATCACCATTGGGATTTTCGAGCACTGAAGGTCGAGCACGAGGTCAGGATTCACCCTTGCGCCGTACTTGAAGAGCATGTCGTTGATGTTCAACGGGTAGTCCCTTGCCACGTAGCTGGTCTTGTTGCGGAGCGAGTCCAACTCCACGTTGAGCGGGTCAATGAGCCAAAGCACCGTTCCACCGTTCATCACGTATTGGTCCATCAGGAAGAGGTCACGGTCGCTGAAGGGGCCTCTCGGTTTTGCCACGATAAGCGTCTTGATGTCCGATGGGATGACGATGGCGCTGTCGAGGTTGAAAGTGCCTACATCATAATAGGCCCGCAGGCTCCGCTGGAAATCGGCCCGCTCCCGCTCGCTCAGTTCACCGTGCCCGACCGTGAAGGCGATGACCTCCTTAGCGCCAGATTGGAGCTTGTGGAAGGCGTTGGCAAACTTGTACTCCAACTGGCTGATGGAGGTGTTCAGTTTCTCGTCCGGGCTGACGCCAACGGCCTCCTCATCGAGCAGGTCCACCACGGCGGTGCGGCCTTTATAGCTGATTTTGGCATAGGGGTAAATGAACTTCTCCTCCGTGCCGCTGGTGGTCTTGATGCGGAGGTTGGTGGGGGAAATGCCCTCTTGGGCCAGCTCCGTTCTGCGGGCATTGATTTCGTCCACCGTGCCTGCACCGGGGTTGGTATAGGTGTAGGTAATGAACCCGGTTTCCGACCGAAAGTCGTCGAGCATCTCCGTCACGGACCGCTGGAGGCGCTTGAATCCTGCGTTGAATTCACCAGCGAGGAGGACATTGATATAGACCTCTGCGTCGAGGTTTTTCAGCATCTTTCGGGTAGGCTCAGTGAGGGTGAAGCGCTTGTCCTCGGTCAGGTCAAAATGCGTGAAGAAGACGTTCCCCAGTATGTTGAGGAATACGGCAATGCCGATGACAAGGCCGAGTTGGAGGAGGGATTGGTTGCGTTTATTATTCACTGATGCTGTTCTTTTTTGTTAGGGAATATTGGAGTCCGAGCGTGAGTATGGCGGTTGGAAGGATTGAACTGGGGACTTTTTTCACCACTTCCGCCGCTCCAGCGCCGTCACCGTCATGGCCACAAAAACCCCGACGATGGACACGAAGTAAATCACGTCCCGGGTGTCAATCACGCCCCGGCTGATGGAACCGTAATGGTAATCAATGCCGAGCATTTGCACCACATCGTCCACCTTGCCTACGAAAATGGGCAGCTTGCTCAAGAACATGAACCCCCAATGCACCAAAAAGCAAAGGAAAACCGCCATCACAAAGCTTGCAATCTGGTGGCTGGTAACGGAGGAGGCGAACACACCTATGGCCACGAACGCAGCCGCCAAAGCCACCAGTCCGAGGTAAGAGCCCATGATGGCCCCACTGTCGAGGTTGCCCTTTGGGCTGCCCAATTGGTACACCGTGATGTAGTACAGCAGCGTTGGCAAGAGCGCAAAAACCGCTAACGCCAGGCAGGCGAAAAACTTCCCCAGCACGATTTGCAGGTCGCTCAATGGCTTGGTGGCCAACAGCTCTATGGTGCCAGACTGCGTCTCCTCGGCAAACGACCGCATCGTGACCGCCGGGATGAGGAAGACGAACACCATCGGTGCAATGTCGAACAACTGGTCGAGCGTGGCGTAGTTGTAGTTCAACAAGCTGGTGTCCGGGAACACGAACATGACCAGCCCCAGTATCGCCAAGAATACCCCAATGACGATATAGCCAATGAGGGAGCTGAAAAACGTGTTGATTTCTTTGAAAAATATTGTGCGCATATTTTATTGATTTTGAAGAATTTTCAAGAACTCTTCAATCTTTATTACTTCAACTTTGGGGAAGTCAATTGTTTTTAAAATATTGAATGCCTGTCGTTGGAAACGATGAAAGTTGCATCACCTGCTACTGCACAATCAACAAACTTGTTGTCTTCCGGGTCATCTTTTATCATGTTCCAATTGAAATAAACACTAACAAAAGCTACATTTTGTGCGTTAATAATTACCTCTGAGATATTGTTTGCAACAAACGGATTTGCCTTTTCCTGTAATTTTTCGACGTACTCATTTAGAATTTCTGTGCTAACAAGCAATTCAAATCTACCATCCAAGAACATATCGAAAATCAATCGAAACTGGGAATTTCGAGAAATCGAAACCAACAAGGCATTAGTGTCGAGTACGATTTTTAAGTACTTCATCACTTTACTTTTTTGTCCGATTCTGTTCATTCGCCCACTCATTCATGGTTTCTTGCGTCCAGCCACGTTCATCCCAAAGCCTATCCATTTCTTTGGTGGCTGACTCTGCAAAGTATCGGGTCAACAAACCCCGAATATCAATCAATTGATTTTCATCCAGTTTTACACTGAATACTTTTAGCAATTCCCTTTGGAGGTTGGTAAGGGCGCCTGAATTTGAATTTTCCATAATGATATTTTTTAACCAAAATTGAATTCCATCATTCATCATTCCTCGTCAAATAAACCGGGTTCCTGTCCACATAAATCAACAAGCACTTGAAGAGCTTTTCCTGCTGCTCCCCTCGTGGAAGCTCGGTCAGCGTCTCCACCAGCAGTGGGTCGTCCTGAATCCAAGCGAGCAAATTGTCCACCGTGAAATCAGCGACTTCCCCAGTCTGAAAGTTCAGCATTTTTTCAATGATGACCTCCTCTACCCGCTCTACGTTTCCCTGCCGAAAGGGCCTGCCCGTGAGCGGGTTGTAGGCCGCCACCCGGATGGTCCTTTTCCGGTAATCGGGAAAGGTGTAAAAGCAAATCTTGCCACGCAGTTTCAGGGCGGCGAAATTGGGCAACTCCCGATGGATGTCCTGCTGCGGAATGCGGATGGAAGGTACCCCGTCCAAGCAGATGGCCCAAACCTCGTTAAGTGGTAGCTGCTCCTTGCTTTTTTTCAAAACAATGGCATCCACCTGCGTCAGCGAGGTTTGTGGGTTGGTGAAATGCAGCACTTCCAATGAATCCAGTGCAAACGCTGGTTGGTTCGCCTGAAGTTGTGCCATGTTCAGGTACACCCCATCGGCAAAGTGGAAGTTCTTCGTCAATGCCACGGGCTCCTGTCCGAACAATGAAGTCCAGAAAAGGCTACAAATTAAGACAGCTATGAACATTGATTTTGTCTCCAAAACAATTCAACAATTTAGCAATACAACCATCATTTATTTCGTCAATTCTGTGAACACGTCCTCCACGCTCACCACCTCCTTGTGCATTTCGAGCAGCGTCAGTTGGTTGTCCACCGAAAACCGGAAGATGTCGCCCCGGATGTCCTTGTTGGCATCCGCCACAATGTGCCAGCGATTGCCGCCCAACGACTCGGTGCGTTTCACGTGGCGTATCTGCTGGAGCTTGCCTGCGGCAACGTGCTGCTGAAACTCCACCGTCACTACCAGTTCGCCGCCGATTCTGCTCTGCAAATGGCCAATGGTGTCGTTCGCCACGATTTTCCCCTTGTTGATGATGAGCACCCGGTCGCAGAGCGCCGTCACTTCCTGCATGATGTGCGTGCTGAAAATCACGGTCTTCTCCTTGCCCAACTGCTTGATGACGCTGCGGATTTCGACCAACTGGTTTGGGTCGAGGCCGCTGGTCGGCTCGTCGAGGATGAGCACCTCCGGGTCGTGGAGCATGGCCTGGGCCAACCCCACCCGCTGGCGATAACCTTTTGACAATGAGCTGATTAGCTTGTGTTGCTCCCGTCCAAGCCCCGTAAGCTCGACCATTTCGCCAACCCTGCGCTCCACGTTGGGCACTTTGTGCAGCCGGGCCACAAAGCCCAGGTACTCCCGCACGTACATGTCCTTGTACAGCGGGTTGTGCTCCGGTAGGTAGCCGATGCGGCGGCGCACCTCCATCGGGTCGTTGGCCACGTCGAAGCCACAGACCTCGGCCTTGCCTTCCGTCTGCGGGATGAAGCAGGTCAGAATCTTCATCGTCGTGCTTTTCCCGGCTCCGTTAGGGCCAAGAAAGCCAAGGACCTCGCCTTGTTTTGCCTCAAAACTGACATCGTTCACGGCCTTCTGCGGGCCGTAGGTCTTGGTCAGGTGTTGTACTTTTACTGACACGGGAATTTGATTTCGGATTTATGATTGCGGATTGCGGACATCTGAAAATTGGGAAGTCCACTGAACGAACAAGCCCCTGAAATAATCAGGAAAACTTTTGTAGTTCGCAACTGCCCAATCCGAAATCCGCAATCCGCAATCCGCATTTGAACGGCAAAGCTACTCAACGGGGTCGAGGGGTCAAAGCTTGTATTTTCGCTGGCGCAAATTTCACAAAAAGTGGGGCAAAGCGGGCAACTGGTTGGTCTGGCATTGTACTTTGGTCGTGTGGCCGCACAAAACTGAATTGGGAAACCGAAAAAAACACCGCAAGCAGCTATCTTTGAGCCATTCACGGCCTCATTTGCACGGGTGACCCAGTCAACCATTTTCAAAATAATCCATTGTTAAACGGAAAATTCCCGAAGGGGCAAATCCACACCGTTAAAACGTCGTAAATCCTGTTTGTTATGCGTCCACTTTACACCGTATTGATTTTCAGCATTTTGCAAGCGCCTTTTTTTCTTGCTGCGCAAAATGCCAACCCAGAAAAAGTAGCCAATAAACTCCTGAAGGCATTGGCCGAATCGCCCCAAGCCTTCCACTCCGTAAACATCGTGCTTTCCGACCGGGTGGACCTAACCGCCCTCGACGCTGAACTTTCCGCCCAACGGGCAATGCCCGAACAGCGCGCCGAGGCCGTCATCCTCGCCCTGAAAAACAAGGCAGTCGAAACGCAGGGCATCCTTTTGACCAGCATAAAAAACTCGCCACACACAAAATCTGGCACGGTCAACAGTTTCTGGGCGGCCAATGCCATCGTTGCGGAGCTGAAAGGCGATTTGATTGCCGAACTAAGCCACCGCCCCGATGTGGAGTGGATTGGCCTCAATGCGGAGCTAAAATTGGAGGCGTACACCCATAGCCCAGCACCGCCTCCGACGGCTTCGCCAAATGGGCGTGAAATCGGCCTCAGCGTCATCGGTGCGCCCGCCATGTGGGCGATGGGCTATACCGGCTATGGCCAAATAGCACTGACGAACGACACTGGCGTAAAGGCCGAAGCACCTGCCTTGGCTGCCAACTACCTGGGCAACTTGGTGCCCGCCGAGCAGGCTTTCTTTGACTACAATGACCAAGCGCAAGCGCAAATACCCGGCGTGGATGCTTTCGACTGCCAATACCACGGCACCCACGTGAACGGCACCATCGTCGGCCTCGACCGAATGGCCAACGACACCATCGGCGTGGCCTTCAACGCCCAGTGGATGGGCGCAGCATCCATCGTTTGCGGTGGCGGCACAGAGCACCTGTTGGCCACCTTCCAATGGTCAATAGACCCCGACGGCAACCCCGCCACTTCGGACGACATGCCCGACGTCATCAACAACTCGTGGTATGACCCAGGGTTAGACACCATTGATTGTTTCAGCGTCTATGTGCCGCTGCTGGAGGCAATGGAGGCTGCGGGGATTGCTGTGGTGTTTTCGGCAGGAAATGCTGGCCCCGGCCCATCCACCATCACCCCGCCCCACAACGTCAACCTCAACCTCGTCAACTCCTTCACCGTCGGGGCGCTCAATGGCAATTTCACAGGCCTCCCAATCGCCGGGTTTTCGAGCCGAGGGCCCTCGCACTGTGTGGCAACGGACAGCTCGCTCATCATCAAGCCAGAAGTTTCTGCACCAGGGGTGGACGTGCGCTCTTGCCTGCCGGATGGTTACGGCCTGTTGAGCGGCACTTCGATGGCATCCCCGCACGTGTCCGGTGCCATTTTGTTGCTAAAAGAAGCCTTTCCTTATTTGCCGGGAAAGGATTTCAAATTGGCACTCTACTTCACGGCCACCGACCTCGGGCAGCCGGGAGAAGACAATGTTTTCGGCATGGGCGTCATCAATTTGCCAGCGGCGTTCGACTACCTCGTGGCGCAGGGCCACGTGCCCGTTTCGCCTTTTGTGGACAACGACCTGCTGATAGTGGACTTGCGAATGCCCGAAACAACCTGTGAGAATGAGATTTCACAAATGATATTGACTGTGGAGAATGCAGGGCCAAACCCCGTCACTTCCTTCGAGGTGAAGTACCAGGCCGGGGCCGTCTCCAACACCATTGCCTGGACGGGCAACCTCGCCCCGAAAGGGCGCACACAAGTCCAATTGCCGACCCTGGCCACTGCGCCAGGGAACTACCGCCTCCGAGCTACGGTGCTGAACCCGAACGGCCTGCCAGATGACCGCCCATTGAACAATACCATCGAAAAAAAGCTGAAAGTCATGTCAAGGGAGCGCTTGCAGGTGCAGCCAGAAGGCACTGCCGTTGCCTGTGAGGGTGCTTCGGTGCTGCTGCGGGCCGAGTACGGCGGCCCCGGCTATGCGACCGTGAAATGGTACGATGCCCCATTTGGCGGCACGCCAGTCAACCAAGGCATGGTGTTCGCTACACCGCCGCTTTCGCAAGCCGACACCATTTATGCGGAGGCTATCTATACCATCCCCGCTGGCTTGCCCGACAAAAACACGGCTCCGAACGAACTGCTGGAAGATGAAGAGGTCGGGCTGGTCTTCGATGCGGCGATGCCTTTCAAGCTGAAATCGGTCAAAGTTTTTGCGGAGGAAACTGGCCTTCGGCTCTTTACGCTCCTCACCAATGGTGGCAACCAACTGCACCACGCCGTGAAGAACATCACTGCCGTCGGGGAATTTGAGGTGGAGCTGAACTGGGACGTACCTGCCCGGAACGGCCTCAAGCTCATCAAGAATGGCGGAAAGGGGCTTTATGGCAACACCGCCAACGTGACCTACCCCATCGAACAGCCCGGCCTGATTACCATCACTGGCGCAGCCAACGGCAATGCGGACGCATACTATTACCTTTATGACTGGCAAATAGAAGTCCCGGAAATCTGCGAACGCACCCAGACCATCATTCCGGTGGGGCCAGCGGGCAGCTCGCCGGGGGCTTCGTTCAGCGTGTCTGCCGATAGCATTGACCTGACGGACAGCGAGCCGATACAGTTCATCAACACCAGCACGGACAACGTGGCCAGCTTCGACTGGAACTTCGGCGATGGCACGGGCAGTACGCTGGAAAGTCCCGTGCATAGCTACAACACGCCCGGCATTTACGTGGTTAGCCTCGCCATCACCAGCCTCGACGGCTGCTCGGCCTTTGCACTCGATACCATCAAGGTCACCAACAAGGGCGTGAGCATCGCCGACCCGGGCCGGTTGCTGCCGGAAAACATTGCGGTTTACCCAAATCCCACCAGCCAAACGGTGAACATCCAACTTGACCTCCACGCTGCCAAAATGGTGGAACTGCAACTCATGGACATGACGGGGAAGCAGGTGAGGGCCAAATCCTTTCTTGCTTCGCAAAAGGAGTTGATGCAGCTTGACATTGCCGACCTTGCCACCGGGGTTTATTTTCTTTCGGTGAAAATGGATGGCGGCAACTCGGTGTGGAAGGTGGTGAAGATTTAAGGGGTGAGCGGTGAGAGCGGCAAATTTCTTCGCTCATGCTCACTTGACGCTGATGCGTACTGCTGAACCCCAGTTCGGCAGGGAAGTTTCACCGCCGAACTGGGGTTCGGCGATACGGTTCAGCACGAAAAGAACATGAGCGAATTTCTTATCAAGATGAAACGAAAACATCCGGTTTTGTTGGTGCTTCTGGGTTTGCTGCCTTGGTTGGCAAGGGCAGAGAAGCCACAGGAGGTGCTTACGGGGGTTTATTTGATGAACCTTTACGACCTCAACTTGGACGAGAACAGCTTCTATGCTGATTTCTACGTCTGGTTCAAATGGAAGGGCGAGATTGACCCAACGGCCATCGAGTTCGTGAACATGGTGGAGAAATGGGGGATGTCCCAAACGCCTTTTGAGGATACCATCATCGTGCTGGAGGGGGGCTGGAACTACCAGGGGTTTCGGGTGGAAGGGCGTTTTTTCCACCCCTTTGAATTGGAGCGGTTCCCGTTAGACAAGCACCAGCTCGAAATCCACCTCGAACACCCCGATTATCCGGCTGACAGGCTGGTGTTCGTGAAAGATACCACCTCCGCCCCAGTCTTTAACCGACCGGAACTGGCCTTGGCGGGCTGGGACCTGGTGGGTGCGGAGCTACTGACCACCACGCACAACTACGGCACCGATTTCGGCAACCCGGATTACCCTGCCACCAACTTCTCGGATTTTGTGTTCCGGTTCACCATTACCCGTCCTGTCAGTTATTTTGTGCTGAAACTCCTGCTGCCGTTGACCATCGTCATTTTCGCCGCATTGGGGGCGCTTTTGTTTTTCCCCAGCTATGTGGATGCCCGTATAAGCTTGCCAGTAGGCAGCCTGCTCACCGCCGTTTTCCTCCAACAAAGCTACGCTGATGCCTTGCCGGACGTGGGCTATATGGTGCTGATGGACAAGATTTACCTGCTCGCCTACGGGCTGATTGCAGCGGTGATGTTCCAACTTATACTGACTGGCAACAGGCTCCAACGCTACAAGAAAAAGGAGCTGGACCTGGCTCGGCTAAAGAACAAGGAGCGAAAAATGGCGGTGCTGTTTGCTGGAATTTATTTGCTGGGGATAATCCTGCTGGTGCTGTTTTCCTAAATTTATCGGTCATGTTCTATTGGCGCTGATGCGTATTGCCGAACCCCAGTTCGGCAGCGAAAATTGACCGCCGAACTGGGGTTCGGCGATACGATTCAACAAGAAAAGACCATGAGCGAAATTTATTCGCCATCAACTAAAACTATCTATTCGCCATGAAGCAAAAAATCTCTTCATTAACCCATCCTTCCTTTTGTGCAAAAACGTTAATCAGCCTCCTCACCCTCGCCTGCCTGAACTTTGGCTGCGGCGGGGAAGAGAAGCCTGCTGCAACTGCTGAACCCGGGGCGCCAATGCCTACCGACACCATTGCGCAAACTGGCACCGACAGCGCCACCGTCTCAGCGCCCATCAAGCTCGAACCGGTCTCCGGGCCGACCGTTACAAAGAAATTGGACTGTGGGGTGACGGTAAAGGTGCGGGAGAGCGGCATGGAGCGACAACTCCTGACCATTTTGGAGGACAAATCCAGCAAATTGGACAAGGAGGCATGGATAGACTTTGACCAAATTGCGTTTGAGCCAGGCAAGCCCAACCTCATCATGGCCTCCTCGGCTAACCAGATGATGACTTTGGCCAAAATCCAGCTTTGCTTTCCAAAGGCAAGGATAAAGATTGGCATCAACCCAAAAAATAGTGCAGGAAAAGGGGCGTACACAAAGCTTGCCGCAGAGCGCATATTTGTGGTAAAGGCTACCCTGTTGGGGCTTGGCGTCCCGGAATTGAACCTATCCAACGAAACATTTAAAATCCAAAATCCAAGCGCAGCGTCAGATGATGGCAAGACGCACCACCTTGCCATACAGGTGTTGGCAAAGTGAGCAGGTGGCTTTTGTTGTTCACATCTCCATCAGAGCGGCATCTTCCAAGATGAAAATCAACCGGTCGGGGTCCTCCTGATTGAGCTTCAGCTTGCCCTTGAAGACGTAGGGCCGGTCAATCTTGTAGTCCTTCATGGGCTTTTTCATCACCACCTCGGCCACGGTGGCCAGCCCCGCCTTGCCGCAGAAAAAGCACTCGCTGTAAGTGAACTTGGAGAGTATCAGCCCCGCATAGCCCGGTGCATCGGCAGTGGGGATGATGTAGCCGGAGAGCATGACCTCCTTGCCTTCCCATTGCTTGATGGCGTCAAAGTTCTTGGGCCAGGGCAGGAACATGCCGTAGGTCTTGAAGAACTTCTTGCCGAACTCCACCTGCTCAAAAATGGGCCAGCCGCTGGGGGCTTGGGAGAAGGCGGGCGATGAGCCGAGCGATATAGCCAACAAACAAAGGATGAAAATGCGGTTCATGCAATATTTTTGGGCAAAGGTAAGGGAGATGTTGGTTACTGGAGACAATGACGGTTCGCTTAGATGGTGGGCGGTGCCTTTTGGGTGAACTGATACGTAAGGTTTGTGGTGAGCGGCCGCAAGCGCCGTTTCGCTCAACGTTTGTTGATATTGTGGGCTTTTTCATGGTGAGTTTTTAGCTTTGCCGGGAGGGTGGGAAGAGTTGGCACAGGGGGGTAGGTGGTGCGCCAGCGGGTATATACTTGGATGATAATCTTCGGGGAGAACAGCAAATAGCGGGGATTTTCTTTTGCATTTTAAGTTCAATATGAAGATATTGCGGCTCATTGTGTGTCGGGCAGTTCGTCATACTATTGGGTGTACCCAAAAAACAGGCACGGCTCACAATCCAATAAATTTCCAAAATAACTTTAAACACCAGCATTATGAACCCGTTTTTTACTTTTCTTTTGGTTATGTTGATGGCATTCAACGCATCCGCTCAATCTGCTCCACACGCTGAATCAACCGCTTCCAATGCAGCACCTTTTATAGCAAGCATGGCAGGAGGAGAAGTCTGTGCAACTGCTGAACTTCTTTGCAATGGGCTGGATGGCTATAGCCAAACACTGAGTGGTTACAATATTCAACAACAATTTATAGGGTGCCCTACCAATGTACTCAACAACCCCGAGTGGTATGCCTTCGTGGCAGGTAGTAGCACGATCAGCATGCAAGTAGTGCCCAGCAATTGCCAAGGCACTTTTAATCAATTTGGTATGCAGGCTGCCATTTATTCCGATTGTGAATTTGGTGTTGGAGACACCCCATTGGCTATGCAGTGTTTATGTACTGTAAACCCCTTCATCTTGAGTTCATCGCAGTTTGTGCCGGGCTATACTTACTATATCGTATTTGATGGTTGTGCTGGCGATGTATGCGACTTCACGGTGGATATACTGGAAGGCGCAACAGTATGTTTGCCCAGCATGGTTGGCCCCACTGCGGTATGCAATGGGGATACAGTAGCGTATTACATTCAGAACAATTCACCACAAATTTATTCAATAGAATGGCTCCCGATTTCCAACGCAGCATATTATTCAATAATGGGCGACAGCATATCAGTGAGTTGGGACACCAGCTTTACAGGCCCAATCCAAGTTTGCGCAGCCATTACCGATTCCGTTCGGCGTTGTTGCATGAATCGGCCAA
>DIUC01000060.1 GCA_002435785.1 Saprospiraceae bacterium UBA6168
TGGCCGATTCATGCAACAACGCCGTGAAAATAACAAAGGACTTTGCCGAATATGAGGCATTTCAAAAAATAACGTTTGAATCTGAATTTAAAGCTAGTAAACAATGGGCAGAGGGTGATGCCTATACCCAAAAACATATTTTCCAGACATTGGCATCTATGAAAGAAAATTCAGCGGGAAAATGGGTTTTTAATCCGGGACTTTCGGAATTGTGTGGCGAAAATTCTGTGGTTGAATTTCTGACTTTAGCTTACAGGCCTTTTGCTTCTACCAAATTATTTGGTGTATCAACCGTATTAGTAAACCATAAAGTCATTTATAGGAACCTGCGTGTCCCCATGCTGATTTTAGACCCTGTATCGGACAAAGACCAGTTTGCTTTTGAAGAAGAAAATGCAAAACTGCATCAAGCGCATCCTGATTTGATTACTCATAAAGTGTACAAAGAAACTTCTCATGCTTTAAAGTATGACCGTCCTGACGAATTCTTGAGGGATGTCATTTCGTTTCTTTCGACAGTGAAAAATTATAAATGAAAAAAATCCTCCCTTTTTGCATCGTTTCACTCCTGCTCGCCCTGCAAACGCTGGCACAAACCCCAGAAGAAAAACTCAAAGCACTGAACATCGAACTACCGATGTTGAAAGCGCCGATTGCCAATTATGTCCACGTAGTCAGGTCAGGTAATTTGCTTTTCTTGTCAGGAAAAGGGCCAAGCGATGCGAATGGCAATTCGATAACAGGCAAAGTCGGCAGGGATTTAACTGTGGAAGAAGGTCAACAGGCAGCCCGTTCAAAAGCTGTGAGGTGACATCTTTTTTCGCTGCTCCGATTTACTCTTTTAGCAGAATATTTAAATGCGAAAAAAGGTGTCGTCATCTCGAATGGACAACCTATCAGAATTGATTTGACTAACTACAAAGGGGCTTGCGACAACATGAGGAGCGGCTGCTGCAACCGCTTTATTTTGATGCCAAAATAGGTGCTTCTACCACCCAGACCGTACGTCATGGCTTGTTCGAGAGCTTTCTTTTCAGTTCTTCCAGCAACCTTTCCAACTCGCCAATTGACTTTCCGGCCCGTGCGCCCTTTTCGAGCGAGGCAGCAAGGTTGGCAGCTTTTGTCAGTCCCATGAACTCCAATTGCGGCTTAAAACTATGCGCCGCTTGATAGATAGCTTCCCTGTCTTGTCTTTCAAGAGCCGCTTCCAACCGCTCGATTTCCAGCGGGTATTGCACCTCGAACGTTTTGATAAAATGGCGCACCTGCGCCTCGTCGCCGCCGCAGAAGTCCCGCAAAAAGGCAAGGTCATATTCAGGGATGAGGAGCGAGGGATACGGGATGGCGGGGGCAGCCATACTTTCCAAGTTTTGATGTGCGACATGAAGTTAGGACCCTTGGTTGTAACTGATTGACTTTCTGCATATTGCGTAAAATAGATTCAGAACTGTCAAAATTAAAATCAAGTACACCCGAAAAATTCTAAAAATGCATGCTCCTCTGTTTAGGGATTTAACTCAGAATCAAAACTTAATTTGGCAAAAAGGTTACAACTTCATGTCGCACAACAGTTTTCAAAACTTGGAAAGTCTCTCGCAGGGCTACCCAGCCCCAATACCTCGGCGATGGCCTGCGCCAGTTCGTGCGGCTTGAAGGGCTTCGCCAAATGCCGGTCCATGCCCGATTCGAGCGCCTTCTCGATTTCCTCCGGCGTGGCCGAGGCAGTCAGGGCGATGATGGGGATGTCGGAGCCAAGTTGCTGCCGGATGAGCCGGGTGGCTTCTGTGCCGTTCATCTCGGGCATCTGCATGTCCATCAAGACCAAATCAAAATCTTGATTTTCCAAAAAACCGATGGCTTCCTTGCCGTTTTCCGCTTCTGTGATTTCCACGTTTTCAAAATGCCGCAGCAGTGCCTCCGTCGCAATCTCCCGGTTGAAGGCGTTGTCGTCGGCTAACAGGATGCGCAGCTTTTTATCAAAAAACAGGTGGCCGTCGCTGGTGGTGGGCTGCGCCAAATCAGCGGCATTTGCCAGCGGCAGTGAGAGCGAAAACGAAAAGGACGAACCTGCCCCTCGGCCCCCTGAAGGGGAAGTCCTGCTTTCGACTTGAATATCGGAGCCGTGCAACTGCACCAGTTCCCTTGCGATGGTGAGGCCGAGGCCCGTGCCGCCGAAGCGGGCGGTGGTGTCGTCGTCGGCCTGCTGGAAGCTGTCGAAGATGCTGGACAGCTTTTCCGAAGGTATCCCAATCCCTGTATCTTTTACAGTAAATATCAGGCTGTTCGAATTGGGCAGGGCCTGACTGCCAACTGCCAACTGTCGAACTGCCAACTGCACACTGCCCACTGAAGTGAACTTCACGGCGTTCCCCGCCAGGTTCATCAGGATTTGGTAGAGGCGGGTCGGGTCGCCAAGAACAGCTTCTGGTACGCCCTGGCCGATGTGGACGGTGAGTGCGATGCCCTTGTTTTCGGCCCGCACGGAAAGCGCCTCCTGCACGTCGTGGGCGATGCGGGCAGGGGGAAAATGCACTTGGCGCAGCTTGACCTCCCCGGCCTCCAGCTTCGAGATGTCGAGGATGTCGTTCACCACCTCCATCAGGCGCTCGGTGCTGTGGTGGATGGAGGAGATGTAGCGGCGCTGCTTTTCCGTGAGGGCGGTCTCCAGCACGAGGTCGGTGTAGCCTGCGATGCCGTGCAGCGGGGTGCGAATCTCGTGGCTCATGTTGGCGAGGAAGCGGGACTTGAAGGCCTCGCTTTTTTCGGCACGGAGGCGGGCGGCTTCCACTTCTTGGTTCTTGGCTTCGAGCTGTTCGTTGGTGCGCTGCTTGAAGCGGTAGCGGTTGTAGAGCAGGAAAGCGAGCAGTGCCAACACGCCCAGCCCGGCAAAGAGGGCGTAGCGGATGTTGCGGTGCTGCGTGAGCTGTGCCTGTACTTCGGCCTCCCGGCGGGTGTTTTTCAGTTCGTTCTCCCGGGTAAATTCGCCAAAGGCGAGCTGGCGGGTGCTTTGCTGGCGTTCCACATTTTGTTGATATTTATTGCGCAAATCATTGTATTTTAGCGCAGCAGCATAGTTGCCTTGGGATTGATAGATTTTAGAGATTAACTCGGTGGCGTTAACCGTTCCAGCAATATGTTTGAGCAATAGATAGGCTTCGTAGGCATTTAGTGCCGGTCGTAAGGCATGTTTTTTTTGACCTAAAGCAAACCTGCAATTGGCCAATTCTAATTGTGCGTGTGCAAATGCTCTGAGCCTGTAGCTTTTGGGAAATCGTTTAGCACCTTGCTGCGCAAATTTGAGCGCGATTTTTGGTTGTCCGAGATTACGGTAACAAATGGACAACTTATAGGTAAATGTTTCTTCGGTAAAATAATTTATTGGGTTATTTTTTTGCAGGTCAACAATGATATCCAAAGCTTGCTGATAATCTTTGATATCAATCAAGCACGAACTCAGCATACACAAATGCTCTGTCAAATACTTTCCAGTTTCTTTTGCGACCTCGACGGCTTTTTTAGCATAAATTAGAGCATTTTTAGTGTCGCCGATATCCCTGTAAATTCCGGCTATATTCTGGTAGGTTGTACTTTTGTAGTCGCTTACTTGAGCATTTGGATATTTATCAATCAACTTCAACACTTCAAAATTCAGGTTGGCAGCTTCAGCATATTTGCCCAAAGAATAACAATGAACTGCAATGAAGTTATAAATTAATCCCATTGAATCAGGAGCCTGAATATTTAAAGCAAGTTGAAGGGGGAGTTTATATAATTTATTGAAAGTGGAGGTGTCCCCTATCTCAACTAACACATCGCAAAGCAGGGTATAGCCTATTGCTAAATAAAGGGAATCTCCAAGTTCCGAAAACAGTACAATAGATTTTTCAAAATACTCCTTGGCAGGTGCCCCCATTGTTGAGGCCCCTTTAAACAAGTTCAATATTGCAGTGGTTCTTTTATAGAAATAAGTCTCTTTTGCTTTCCCTGCAATGCAGCAACTATACAGGCTGTCATATTGCTCCCATGCTTTTGGCCAACTTTCGATATCTTCAGTTGGTTGCCACCATAAGGTTTCAATCCGATGGGCTTCCTTTTCTAAATCGCTTGAAGTAGAACTGCTTTGGCCCGAACTCTGCACTGTCAGAAAAATGAGGAACACACGCCCCCAAAGCAACAAGTCTTTCATGCACAAAGATGATTAAAACAATTGTAGATTTTTACATTTCAATTTAACCACATTAGCCATTTTGGAAATGCTTTCAAAAGGCACTCTTGTTCTCGACATTTGCTCAATTTTTAGCATCAACGCTGCGGTCTCTTTCAGCCCCACAAACTCCAACTGCGGCTTAAAACTGTGCGCCGCCTGATAGATAGCTTCTCTGTCTTGTCTTTCAAGCGCCGCTTCCAGCCGCTCGATTTCCAGTGGGCACTGTGTCTTGAATTTTTCGATAAAATGCTGCACCTGCGCCTCGTCGCCACCGCAGAAGTCACGCAAATAGGCGAGGTCATATTTTTCGGGGACTTCCTTGACGGCCAGGCTTTCCAAGTTTTGAAAACTTGGAAAGTCTCTCGCAGGGCCAGCTTCCAGCCCCAGCACCTCGGCAATGGCCTTCGCCAGTTCCATCGGCTTGAAGGGCTTGGCCAAGTGGCGGTTCATGCCCGATTCCAGGGCTTTTTCGATTTCCTCTGGGGTAGCAGAGGCGGTGAGGGCAATGATGGGGATGTCGGAACCAAGTTGCTGCCGGATGTGCCGGGTGGCATCCACCCCGTTCATTTCCGGCATCTGCATGTCCATCAGAATCAGGTCAAGCCCTCGTAGAGACGTTGCATACAACGTCTCTACCGCAACCCAACCGTTTACCGCCTCCACGATTTCCGCATTTTCAAAATGCCGCAGCAGTGCCTCTGTGGCTATCTCCCGGTTAAAGGCATTGTCGTCGGCCAACAAGATTTTCAGTTTTTGGGTAAAATACAAATCACCGCTGGTGCTGCCAGCCTGTTCCAAATCAGCGGCATCCGCCAATGGCAAACTGAGGGCAAACGAAAAGGTCGAGCCTTTGCCCACCTCGCTTTTCACCGCTATGTCCGAGCCGTGGAGCTGCACCAGTTCCCGTGCGATGGTGAGGCCGAGGCCCGTGCCGCCGAAGCGGGCGGTGGTGTCGTCGCTGGCCTGCTGGAAGCTGTCGAAGATGGTCGCCAGTTTTTCCGAAGGAATACCAATCCCCGTATCAGCGAGTGAGAAGGTGAGAGAAGCGGGAGCGTGAGAAGGTGAGACAGTGAGAGCGGGCGAGCCTTCCACTGTCAGCCGGACTTCGCCTTTTTCGGTAAACTTCACCGCATTCCCCGCCAGGTTCATCAGGATTTGGTAGAGGCGGGTCGGGTCGCCGAGCACGGCTTCAGGTACATCTTCGCCGACATGGACGCTCAGTCCGATGCCCTTGTTTTCGGCACGGACGGAGAGGGCCTCCTGCACGTCGTGGGCGATGCGGGCGGGCGAGAAAGGCACTTGGCGCAGCTTGACCTCCCCGGCCTCCAGCTTCGAGATGTCGAGGATGTCGTTCACCACTTCGGTCAGTCGCTCGGTGCTGTGGTGGATGGAGGTGAGGTAGCGGCGCTGTTTTTCCGTGAGGGAGGTTTCCAGCACGAGGTCGGTAAACCCAGCGATGCCGTGCAGGGGGGTGCGAATCTCGTGGCTCATGTTGGCGAGGAAGCGGGACTTGAAGGCTTCGCTTTTTTCGGCACGGAGGCGGGCGGCTTCCACTTCTTGGTTCTTGGCTTCGAGCTGTTCGTTGGTGCGCTGCTTGAAGCGGTATCGGTTGTATAGCAGAAATGCGAGCAGGGCGAGTACGCCCAGCCCTGCGAAGAGGGCGTAGCGGATGTTGCGGTGTTGGGTGAGCTGCGCCTGTACTTCGGCGTCACGGCGGGCATTTTTCACTTCGTTTTCCCGGGTAAATTCGCCGAAGGCGAGCTGGCGGGTGCTTTGCTGGCGTTCGATTTGGTTCTGGTAACGAAAGCGCAACTCGCTGTATTCCAATGCCTTGCGATAGTCGCCATTTGATTTGTAAATTTTTGAGAGCAGTTCGGTAGCCGCCACTATGCCATTGGTATATTTTGCCCATTCAAGGGTATTTAAAGCAGAAAGTGCGTGGTGCAAGGCGCTGTCCTTGCCGAGTACAAATTCGCAGTTGGCAAGTTCAAGCAAGGCGGCTGCCCCGTATGAGGCACTTATCGAGACGGGAAGCAGGTTTACTGATTTTTGGGCAAAAAACAGTGCGGAGTCAAGATTGCCGAGGTGTCGGTAACAGGTTGCTTGGCTGTAGGCATTCTGTCCCGTGCCAATCGAATTTGCCATGACAAATTCATGTTCTTGGGTCAGTTTCAATGCGTTGAGCGCCGTTGCGTAGTCTTCTTTCTCGATGAGCGTCCTTGCCAGTATCAGGTAATGGTCGAGCGTATCCTGTTGGGTCTGTTTGGCCGACTCGATGGCTTTTCTGATATAAAACAAAGCATTGTCCCAATCGCCCAGCCGACCATACACCCCGCCCAGGTTGTGGTAAACATCCCTTTGGGCGGTCATCAGCTCGGCGGTCTTCTCTTTTTCAATTATTTTCAATGCCTCGAAATAATGGGAGGCAGCCTCAGCATACCTGCCAAAATCATAGCAGCCTATCCCCACATTGCAAAGGATGTTTACCAATAGGTAAGGGTCTTGCACAAGTGGCATCAGCCTCATTATCTGCTCCCGGACGCTGGAAAACCCGGTGCTGTCGCCGAGGTTGTTGACGGTCCAAACCAACTGCATATAGCCGATGGCGGTCTTCGTGGAATCGCCCATGCTCCTGAACTGACGGATGGCCGACTCGATGATGGGCTTTGATGTCTCCGGGTCAGTGTTGGTCAGACTGGTTCCACGGAAAAAAACGACATCTGCCGCCACTGCTTTTTCGAAGGCCGGGTCGCCAGTCTTGCCAGCGAGGCAGCAACGGTAGAGGCTGTCCAACTGCGCCGGAAGGGCCTCGCCTGTGTCCTCCGAACGGCAGATGATGCGCCAAAGAACGGCTTGCATCTGCTCCGCCTGCTGGCGCACGGTTGCACCCTTGGACAAAGGCCGCTTCAGCGAATCCAGCACGGGGTCTTGCACCTGGCCGAATAGCAGGATAGGCAATAAGTATAACAAGAAGGTAGAAACGGGCAATTTCATGGCAGGTCATTTTGGTAAAAATAGGACAGCACGATTCTATTCCTTCCACTTCATTTTCCCTTCGGTAAAAACGGGTTTCCCTTTGGTCGTATTCATTTAAAATTTGGAAAACAACTCCAGAAAATCCTCCTTTCGGTTCCGGGCCACGCTCACCGTGGCCCCGTCGTCCATCACCACATATCCGCCATCGGTCCGCACAAACTGTCGGATATGGTTCATGTTGACGAGGTGTGAATTATGGATGCGGAAAAAGCCCTGCCCATCCAGCACCTCCTCCAATTGGCCCATCGGCTTGGATACCATGATTTTCTCGTTGTTTTTCAAGGATACCACCGTGTACATGCGGTCGCTCTCGCAGCGCACGATGTCTGCGATTTTGATGAAGACTAGCCCTTCGGCAGTGGTAAGGGCGATTTTTTCGTGGAGCAAAACGCTGGTAGGGTTTTGTACCCTGCCAGCGTTCAGGATGCCCACCTGCTCCCGCAACAATCGGTTGGGGTTGCGCTCCGCACGGGCCACGGCGGCCAGCAGTTCCTCCCGCCCGATGGGCTTTTGGAGGTAGTCCACGGCGCTGTACCGGATGGCCTTGATGGCGTAGTGGTCATGGGCGGTGGTGAAGATGACCTGAAAATCAACGGGTTCGATGCGCTCCAGCATCTCGAAGGCGGTCATGTCGCCCAGTTCGATGTCGAGGAATACGAGGTCGGGGAGATGCTCCGCAATGGCGGCGATGCCGGCCTGACCCGAATTGGCGGATGCCTGAATTTGAATGTTGCCTGCGCAATATTTGGTGAGCAGGAACCGCAGTTTTTCTTCTGCGTCGTGGTTGTCTTCAATGATTATGGCTGTAAGCATGAGGCTTTGTGAATTAAGAGCGAGGCATCTCTACCAAAGGGAAAGCCAAACTCGCCAACGGGAAAACAAGGCTTCCAATGCGGTATTTCTCTCGGCACCTTTGTGTCATCAACAGCAAAAGAAATCAACATTTTCCAAACCATCATCAAAATAATAGCAATCATGAAAAATCTGACCTTGTCCATCGCCACCATCCTTACCCTCATCATCGGCCTCAGCATTTCCCTTTCTGCACAGACCACCGCCACCTGGCAGGGCGGCAAGCCGGGCCGCTCTACCGACTGGAACTGCGCCGCCAACTGGAGCGAGGGCCGGATACCCGATGAGTTCACGCAAGTCATTATCCCCGCTGGCGCAGAATATTATCCAGTCATAAAAACCGAAGCTGCTCCCATTGACGCCCTGCTGATGGAAGGTGGTACCGAGCTGACGCTTCAGAAGGGCGCCATGCTCACGGTGCTTGGCGAAACAGGCCGCTTCGATGGCATCACGGTTTTAGGGAAAATCACCAATAACGGCATGTTGGTAATTGAAAATGCATCCTCGACAAACATTGCATTTATGCGGCAAATCCAAGGTGTTGGTAGCGTGGTCAATTCACTTGCCAGTATTGATAGCCTTGCAAAGGGCCATTGATTTGCGAACACATCCAGTCATTATTTTACCATTTTAAAAAAGCAACTTATGAAATCAACCCTTACCTTCCTCTCCTGCGCCATTGCGCTGCAATTATGCGCCCAACAATGGACGACTGCCGAGCTTTCCCAAGCCCGCTGGCACCCATCCATGGTGGCCAATGGACACGTCCTCGTCGTTGGCGGCGGCTGCTTCGACTACGAAGAAACCTTCTCTGACCGGGTGGACATTTACAATGCCCTCACGGGTATTTGGACGCAGGCCACCCTCTCCGCTCCACGCTATACGGCGGGTATTGCGGCGGCGGGCGACAAGGTGATTTTTGGCGGTGGGGTGAGCCACGACCCTGAGACGGGCGACCACATTTTTTTGAACACGGTGGACATTTATGACATCAACACCCAACAATGGACGACCGATACTTTCCCTGCCGGCCCAAGGTTTTTTATCCGTGGGATTGGCGTGGGCAGCAAAGCCTATTTCATGGGTGGGACAAGTGACCTTCAAACAGTGACCTCCACTGTTCAGATATATGATACCGAAACTTCGACATGGTCAATGGGCACAGATATCCCGTTCTTATCCGGGACGGCTTCGATTGCCCGTTTTGGCAACAAAATCATGCTGAAGCGGGGTGTTGTATGGGGCATTTACGATACCGAGGCGGATACTTGGGTTTGGGCAAATTTTCCATCGCCGACGCCTACCGAGCAATCCCCTGTGGTCACCCCTACCGAGATTTGGCTGATAGGTGGTTACAGTGTCAGCGATAACGCCCCCTCAAACCGTATTTTGATTTACAATATCGCCAATGGAACGTGGAGTGAAAAGACGCTTGCGGTGTCCCGTATGGAACTGATGGCAGCTTATATAGCGGGGAAAATTATCGTTGCCGGGGGCTTTACTAATGACCTGGCTCCCCCCTTCCCCCCGACGGACATCGTCGAAATATATGACACGCAAACAGGCGAATTGAACATCGAGTTCTCGCTTTCCGAAAAGCGCGGCGTTATGGATTACCAAGGAACAGCGCCCGTGATTGGCAACCAGGTGTTTTTCCCCGGCGGCGACCCCACCGGGGGTGATATCTCCACAAGGGTGGACATTTATACCAACACTGGCACTTCCGGAACCTTCCTGCCCAAACTGCCTGCTACTTCCTTCCAGCTTTCCCCACAGCCCTGCCGTGATTTTGTCAATATCAGCTTCGACCTTGACACCAAGGAAGCTGCATGGCTTACGGTTTGCGACATGCATGGCCGTCAGGTATTCACAGAACGGTTACAAGCAGGCGATAATCACGATATAATATTAAATACGAGCCAATGGCCCCAAGGGGACTATGTCGTTGCGCTTTCAAGTAAACAAGGCGTGTTGGCAAAAAGGCTGGTCAAAGTGGAATGACAAGCCATGAATCTTACCTCAAAACCTCAGCCAGAGACTTAAGTAAAACTTCTTCTGGTGTCGGGCAATTCCTGCTCGGCACTTTTTTTTGTGTAAAAAGAAGCACTTCAAAACAACTTTCCCTGCCCCTTCACATCAAAATCGATCGTATCCCCTGCATGAAGCTTGTCATCTGACTGCACTTTTGGGGGTTCCGAGTCCTTGGACTGCCCACTGCCCACTGTCGAACTGCCAACTGACGACTCCAACTCCTTCACCCCCAGCAGCTTCTGGTCGCTCAAGCGATTGCCTGCCGCCTTCCAGCCCTTCACGTCCATGAACTCGCCGAGGCTCACCTCGCCGTCTAATTTTTTGCCCTTTACCTTCACGCTGTATTCGATGCGTGGGTTCTCTTTTACGGAGGCAAACAATAGCTTCGAGTTCTTGTGGTCGCTGAGGTAGCTGAATTTTTCACCGAGCTTGTTGGTCTCGATTTTGAAGCGTTTGACCATTGTCCACTCCTTGTTGCCGTCGAAATAGACGGCGTTCACCACCTGCTCCGGGTCAAACTTGCCGATGTACAGCAGCGTGTTCACGTCGTAGCGGCGGGTGAGGTCGAGGTCGTTCAACTCGTAGGTACCGTCGTTGTAGAGGCACATCACCAGTACGCCCGTGTCGAAAGCGCCTAAATGCTTGCCCCGCTCGTCGGTGTTCAGGCGACCAGAAACCTCGTCCATATAGACCTGAATGGCGCCGATGGTGCTTTGTCCAGCTTCTTTCAGCACAACTTTTTTCACCGGATATTTCGTCACGGTGTTGCCCTGTGAAGCTCGGCCCTTGATTTCGAGATCGGCAAAACCAAAGTCGAAAACCTTGATGCGGGCGGGGCTGGCGGGACTGAGCGTGATGGTCACAAGCTCCGCCTCGCCGTTCGGGTTTACCGAAAAATACAGTGTCTTGGAGTTCGGGTTGCCCATCGTCAGGTCGTACTCCTTGTCGCGGGTGATGGCCGTCACGTTGAAGCGCTTGGCCTTGCTGACGCCGCTTTTTGCGTCCACGTAAATCATGTTGTACGTGGTGCGCTCGTCGGCCTTCTTCCACACATCCACATGTATGATGTCCTTGCCCACGAAGGTCTTGTCGGCGATGCGGGTCACGACCATCTTGCCGTCCTTGCGGAACACGATAATGTCGTCAATGTCCGAGCAGTCGCAAACGAACTCGCCCTCCTTTTTGAGGCCCATGCCCACGAATCCCTCTTTTCGGTCCACGTATAGCTTTGCGTTGTTGGCTACCACCGACGTGATTTGGATGGTTTCGAAGCCTTCGGCAATGGTGGTGCGGCGCTCCCGTCCCTTGCCGTATTTGTCCAGCAGGTTTTGAAAATAGGCAACGGCATAGTCGGTCAGGTTGGCCAAGTGGTGTGCTACGTCTTCTAGTTCCTCGATGAGCCGCTCGATGAGTTCGTCCGCCTTGAAGGCGTTGTATTTCGAGATGCGCTTGATTCGGATTTCAGTCAAACGGGTGATGTCGTCGTCTGTCAAGTTTCGGAAAATCTTCAGGCGCTTGGCCTCCCCCCGGCCCCCTCCCAAGGAGGGGGAGTTTGCCCCAGAGCTTATTTGCGAAGTTCCTAGCTCCTGCTTCCCCTCCTTGGGAGGGGGTTGGGGGGAGGCCTCTTCCACATATTTGCGAAGCTCCCGATAAATGACGGCGATGACCTCCTCCCAGCTTTCGCATTCTTCTATTTGGTGGTAAATGCGGTTCTCGATGAAGATTTTTTCGAGGCTGGCGAAGAGCCATTTTTCCTCCAGTTCGTGGCGCTTGATTTCGAGTTCCTGCCGCAACAGGTCCTTGGTGTTCTCCGTCGAGATGCGCAGGATTTCCTCCACCGTGGTGAAAATCGGCTTGTCCTCCACGATGATGCATGCGTTAGGCGAGATGCTCACCTCGCAGTCGGTGAAAGCGTAGAGCGCATCAATGGCCACGTCCGGCGATGTGCCCGGCATCAGTTCGATGGCGATTTCGACCTCGGCGGCGGTGTTGTCGTCAATCTTTTTGATCTTGATTTGCCCCTTCTCCACCGCCTTGCCGATGCTCTCGGCGAGGGAGACCGTGGTGACGCCGTAGGGCAGTTCCTTGATGAGGATGATGTGCTTGTCGGCCTTCTCGATTTTGGCCCGCACCTTCACCTTGCCGCCCCGCTGCCCGCCCTGATAGTCGTTGACGGTGATGCTGCCCCCGGTCATGAAGTCCGGGTAAATCTTCACGTTATTGCCCCTTAAAATATCAATACTGGCCTTGCAAAGCTCGATGAAGTTGTGCGGCAAAATCTTCGTGGAAAGTCCCACCGCAATGCCGTCCGTGCCCTGCGCCAGTATCAGCGGGAACTTCATGGGCAGCGAGACCGGCTCCCTTTTTCGACCATCGTAGCTGACTGTCCAGTTGGTGGTCTGTGGGTTGAAGGCCACTTCCAGCGCAAACTTCGTGAGCCGTGCCTCGATGTACCGGGAGGCCGCCGCGGAGTCGCCGGTGCGGAAGTCGCCCCAGTTTCCCTGCGTGTCAATGAGGAGCTCCTTTTGCCCCACGTTCACGAGCGCATCGCCAATGGCGGCGTCGCCGTGCGGGTGGTACTGCATGGTGTTCCCGATGATATTGGCCACTTTGTGGTAGCGCCCGTCGTCCTTCTCGTACATGGCGTGCAGGATGCGCCGCTGCACAGGTTTCAGGCCATCCTCGATGGCAGGTACGGCCCTTTCGAGGATGACGTAGCTGGCATAGTCGAGGAAGTAGTTCTCGTACATGCCGGAGATGGTGATGACGTGGCCTTCGGTGTGGGCGTTGGCGCCATTTGGGCCGGCGGTGCCGTCGGCGTTGCTATTTGGTGATGTTGCCATTTTAAGCTTTTCGATATTTGAAATCGCCACGCAGCGCGTGGTAAATTCAAATACTTTAGGTTTTTGTTGTCAAAATATAAAATGTGAAATGTGAACGCGCCGCGTTCCAAATTGGAAGCACTGCAAGTTTTGGCAAAATTCACCCGCAAAATTAACAAATCCTCTCTTTTTTATTCAACAAATTGTTTTTTAAAATGAAAAATTATTTTTATTTTTTGTTTTAAAAAACACCAAATTTGTGTTAAATGTCAACTCACCGACCCAAACACCCATCTCGTTTCAAAAAAACCTTCCTACCTTTCCCCGACTTTTGAGAAAAAGCGGTCCTGACCCACCGCAGCTACGCAGCAATCATCCGTCCCCTCACGTTCTTCACAGGAGCAAACAAACCGGGAAGCCGAGCGGGGCACAATCAGCGAATTTGCATGGATATTGCATTAACCTTCATCTCCGAGGAAAGCAACCTCATCGAAGCCTGCCTCCGCAAGGAACGTTGGGCGCAGAAGGCGCTCTACGAGGAGCACTATCCCAAAATGATGGGCGTGTGCCTGCGTTACGCTGGCAACCAAGACGAGGCGCTCGACATCATGCACGAGGGCTTCATCAAGGTGTTCAAAAACCTGCACCGCTACGAGCCGGGCACCTCGCTCAACTCCTGGATTCGGCGCATCATGGTGAACACGGCCATTGACTACTACCGCAAGCAGGTGCGCCGCCGTACCGAGGACATTGAGACGGCCTACGACCTCAGCATACCCGACGCCGATGCCCTTTCGCAGCTATCGGAACAGGAAATACTACAGTCCGTGCAAGAGCTGACACCCGCTTACCGGGCCGTTTTCAACTTGTACATACTCGAAGGCTATTCCCACAAGGAAATCGCCGACTTGCTCAATATCACCGAAAGCACTTCCCGCTCTAACCTCGTAAAGGCACGAACTAAATTACAGGAAGCGTTGCTCCGCAAAAATCCATCCCTCGGCGCAATGCAGCAGACTTGACGCAATGAATACAGAAAAACACCTCGACGATCAGGTAAGGCGGGCATTGGAGAACCTACAGGCCAAGTATGATGGCCAAGCTTGGGAGGCGTTTGAAAAACGGCTCGACCAAAGCATTCCCGCAGGGGAACCCAACCCCGCGCCAACCACCTCTTTCGACGATGTGATTTCCAACAAGCTCAACCGGCTCGAAGTGCCCGTCTCCGCAAACGGCTGGAACATGATGGAGAAGATGATTGAGGCAGAAGAGACTGCCGAACTGCTCGAAAACGAGGCTGCGGTGGACAACCTCGTGGTGGAGAAATTAGACCGGTTCGAGGTGGCCTACCAACCGCACCATTGGCAAATGATGGCACATAGGCTGGAAGAAGAGTTCTTTTTCCGCTACCACCTTCTGCGGTGCAAGGCCGCAGAAGTTGGCTTGATGCTACTCCTCCTGCTGACCATTGTGCAGTACACGCCAGTGTTTAACGCTGCTGCGGACGACAATGCCGCACAGCCGCCGCAGCCGAAATCTATTCCTGCGGAAAAGGCAAACCCTGCTACGCCAAAAGCACCATCAGCCGTTCAGCCCATTAGCCCGATAGCTGCCATTGCACCAGCTCCGGCCAAGTACCCGATAGATACCCCAACCAAAAAGTATGCGCCATCAGCCGAAGCGCAGGCAGCAGCGGTTCTTGAAGTTGCAGATGATTTTAGCAGAAACAACAATGGCCATATCGAATCAATTCCATCGCTTCCGCTTGGTGCATTGGGTGCTTCCTACTCCCTGTTTGAGGCAATGACCGAGCAACGGTTTTTGAAAAATACGATGGCCACCCCGGGCCAAGAAGGAAAGGCATTTGGCAGCACGGCTTTGTTGGCATCGTTGGGCCTCCAGCCCGTTCAATCAAAATTTGCTTGGGAAGTGCCCCAACTTCCCCAGCAGGTTTTTGAAAAAGAACACCAATTGCGGTTTGGCATCTTTACCAGCACCGACTTAGCCTATGTGCTGACCCCGCCCAACAAGTACAGCGTTTTCGATACCCTGATTTCCACGGGACAGGACACGACTTTGGCCAGCGGCTATGGTGGCGGCATCACGGTGAGTTGGAAAAAGGGCAAATGGGAATTCCAGACTGGCGGCATCTATTCGTTCAAGCGCTACATCCCGAACACACCCGTTTTCTTGTTTGAAACCGTCAACTACTATATCCGGGAAGAGTTCAACGGGGTGCAGCTTGACATCCTCCAAGTGCCCCTCAACATCAGCTACCACCTCAAGAACGAGGGCAAATGGCGCTTGTACGGCAACATCGGTGCCTCCGGCCATTTTATCACGTCTTCCGTTTATGAAATCAAAACCAAGCGCACACCGTCGTTCAGCAACTTCGCCATGCTTCCTCCACCAGCCGGGCTTCCCGCCGACAACAAATCCATCCGGGAGGAAAAGGAGTTTCCTGAAGGCTTGTTCGACGGTGGTACCATGCACGACAATTTCTACCTGACGGCAAACCTCGGCCTCGGCGTGGAGCGTTTCGTTTCTCCCCGCTGGAGCGTGTTCTTGCAGCCGAACTACCAGCACCACTTCCTCTCGGACGGCATTGGGGTGAACAATGAAAAACTCTACAATTTCTCCTTTTACCTCGGCACCAAAGTCAGCCTGAAATAAGAGCGGTGCAAGCAATTACCGTTTTTGGGGCTGGCTGTCATTTGGTTTTTACAAGTCGTTTTGTACAACTATGGAGAGGTTCAAAACCTACCCGAAGTTGGCGTCCGACCACTTTCCATTTTAAAATACAAGCTCGTTCCCTGTTTCATTCAGTGATTTGATTAAGTTTGCTACTCATCAAAATCACTTGGGAAATGAAAAGCATTTTTACCTGCCTACTGTTTGTATCCATCTCAATTTTTGCGGCAAACGCCCAGACCAACACGATTTCCACCAACCCCATTGCGGAGCAAATCATGTTGGGAAATTATGACCCGGCAGCATATACCCCATCGGTTGTCATCAGCCATCCAGACGACATTGTGCCAGCCATCATCAGTGGCATATCGCCCGACTCGCTAAAGTCCTATTTGCTCCAACTCAGCACCTTCGAGAACCGGAATACGGGCGCCGACACAGTGTCGAACCTGACGGGCATGGGAGCGGCAAGGCGCTGGGTACATCAGCGTTTTTCAGAGATAGCTGCGCAAAGTGGCGGTCGGCTCGTCCCGTCCTACCTGCAGTTTGACCAGAACATCTGTGGTATGGGCCAGCACCGCAACATCTTTGCCGTGCTGCCCGGCTTGGACAAGAGCGCCCAAGGCGTCATCCTCATCGAGGCACATATTGACAGCCGCTGCGAGGTGCTCTGCGACATCAACTGCGCGGCCCACGGCATGGAGGACAATGGCAGCGGCACGGCCCTCGTCATCGAACTGGCAAGGGTAATGAGCCAGTTTGCCCTCGACCGCACCGTGGTTTTCATGGCCACCATCGGCGAGGAGCAGGGGCTTTTCGGTGCCGACGCTTTTGCCAAATACGCCAAGTCCAAGGGCATCCCGCTCGTTGCCGTCCTCAACAACGACGTCATCGGCGGCATCATTTGCGGACAAACATCTTCCCCGCCCTCCTGTCCTGGCTTCAACCAGATTGACAGTACGCAGGTCAGGCTGTTTTCGCAGGGCAGCTTCAATTCCCCGCACAAACAACTTTCCCGGTTCATCAAATTGCAGTACCAGGAAGAGGCGCTCGCCCTCTCTGCCGTGCCAATGATGGTCACCATCATGTCCGCCGAAGACCGCACAGGCCGTGGCGGCGACCATATCCCGTTCCGGCAACAGGGCTTTGCGGCCATGCGGTTCACCTCCGCCAATGAGCATGGCAATGCCGACGTCGCCAGCCCCAACTACCACGACCGACAGCATACTTCCGATGATTTCTTGGGCGTGGACACGGACGGCGACGGCCAGCTCGATTCGTTTTTCGTGGACTTCAACTACCTTTCCAGGAACACCGTCATCAACGGGGTGGCGGCGGCCATGGCCGCTATCGGGCCAGCGCCAGTTGACCTGAGCGCCGTAAAAAGCTCCGATTCTGTCTTTGTGGACATCATTGACCCGAACAACTACGGCTTGTACCGGGTATTCGTGCGCTCCACGACCAACGATTTCGACAGCCTTTTTACCACCACACAGACCGGTTTCAGCTTCGCAAGGCCGAGCGGCCTTTTCTTCGTCAGCGCCGCCAGCGTGGACGAAAACGGTATCGAGAGCTTGTTTTCAAAGGAAGTGAACCCGCCGACTGTAAACGCAACGGGAGAAGCCGTGGCGCAGGAACTGCCCGCCGTCGAGCTGTTGCAAAACCGCCCGAACCCCTTTGACGAGGCGACCATTATATCCTTTTTGGTAAACCGGGAGCTAACTTATAAGAAAGCAATGTTGGCCATATCGGATATGCAGGGCAGGATATTATGGCAGCAGGATTTGCAATTGAAAACTGGCATGAACGAGGTGCTATATGAGCATGGCTATAATGTAACGGGCATTTATGCTTATAGCCTTATCATTGATGGGAGGGTGATGGGGGTGAAGGAGATGGTGTTTGCGAACTGATAAGAACGGCAAACGAGTCGTTTGGGGCAGCGCATCCGCCCCAAACAACTCGGCCTTGACATCACAAGCACCTCCCCTCATCCATTTATGCCATAGCCATCACCGATTTAAGTTCGGCAGGCAGCACCGCTATAATATCGTGGATTTCGCCTTCCGAAACATGGTTCTTAATGACCCGGAAAACAGCCTGAATAGCTTCTTTCACTTCATAATCAGTCACAAAGTCATAGTTGTTGTCAATGCCGTCGGACTCCCGCACGGCTTCGATGAAGTCAATCAAGTGTCGCATGTGTCTGCCCTCGTTGCTGATTTTCCAGCCATCCACATAAATGGCTTTTATGAGCATGGGCAATTGTGAAATCAATTGGAGCGATTCGACGGGCGTCACCCGGTCACGGAAGGCATGAAGCACGGCCCGCAAAATCCTCGCCGCCCGTACTTTATCGTCGGGGTCGCCGATTTCCACGGCAACCTCATTGATGAACGCTTCCGCTTTTTGGACGTATTTATTGAAGTTCAGTGCCATGATATTGGATTTTATAGTTTTAAAATGAACTGCTGCTTTCGTCACAAACTTCGGCGACTGTGAACGTCAAGGTACTGACTTTGCTCATGTGGACTTCTGATGATTGTCAGTAATTATACTGCGAGCCCTTCGCTTTTGGCTGTTTGCTGTTGGCCAAAAGCCAATAGCCAAAGGCCAAAGCCACCAACAAATGGACAAAACCTGGCGCTCGAAAGTATAGCAGAGCATTCAACCTTTCTTCTTTTGCTCCTTCTCTAATTTTTTGAAGTACCGCCGGAACAAAAAATTGTGCTTCAGCGCCTCCATGTCTTCGCTGAACCGGGCGGTGCCTTCGTTCAGGTTTCTCAAGATGTCACGCAGGTTGTTGGCTGCAGCGGTGTCCTTCAAAATGGTGGCAGCCAGTCCGTCCCCAGCTTCGAGCGCTTGCGTGGCCGCCATCAGTTGGGCGCTCGAAGCGGCGAGGTCCCTGCTCGATTTCTGCAAGTTTTCCATCACTGGGCGGGTTTCCTCAATCAGCAGGCTATCGAGGCGGGTGGTGAGGTTTTCTAATTGGTGGGGCAAGGTTTCGTCGTGGAGGAGGTAGCCGAGCGTTCCCTTTCCCTCCGATATTTGCCCCATCGCCCGCTGCAATTCCATGCTGGTTCGGGTCAGGCTCTCGGTGGCTTGGCGCAAGTTTTTGAGCGTTTGTGCCACGTCCACCGCCACTTCGGCATTGCGGAGGAGGAGTGGCAAGGTGCCTTGACCTTCATTCAGGTTCATGGAAATTTCCAAGAGTTTTTTTGATAAAACAGCGACGTTGTCATTGGTGGTGTCCAAGGTTTCCAACATGCTGTTGGGGTCGGGTCGGCTGTAGTAAGCAATGATTTCCCCATCCTTGGCACGAGGCTGGTTGCCAGTGCCGGGGCTGATGTTGACGATGACATTGCCCACCAGCCCATCGGTGCCGATGCTGGCGACGGCGTCTTTTCGGATGAAATCCCGCACCCTTTCCTCCAAAATCATCTCGATGCGGAGGGTGGAGTCGTTGACAAAAACGATGTCGTCCACGCTTCCGACGACAATGCCAGCGTAGCGCACATTGTTGCCAATCCGCAGGCCGTTGGCATTGCTCACGACGGTGCTGAGGCGAAATTTTGACCCAAACAGGTTTTGCTCGCTGCCCACGAAATAAACGGCGATGGTGAACAACACTACCCCAACAATGACGAAGATGCCGAGGCGGACGGTATTTCTGATTTCTTTTGCCATGGCTTGTCTTTGCTGCTGGCTATTTGCAATTGGCAATTGGCTTTGAGCCAAAAGCGAACTGCCAACCGCCAATTACTTAAAAAACGCCCTGATTTTTGGGTCTTCCGAAGCTGCAAGTTCCTGGTAGGTGCCTTCGCCGTAGTTGATGCCGTCCACCAGGATTATCATGCGGTTCGAGATGACCCGAGCGCAGTCCATGTCGTGCGTGATGATGAGCGAGGCCGTGTCGTATTGGTGCTGCACTTTCATAATCAGTTCGATGATTTCTTTGGAGGTGATGGGGTCAAGGCCGCTCGTCGGTTCGTCGTAGAGGATGATTTTTGGGCGCAAGATGAGGGTGCGGGCCAATGCCACCCTGCGCTTCATGCCGCCGGACAGTTCCTCTGGCATCAGGTCGAGGGTGTGCGCCAGCCCGACGCTCTCCAATGCGCTGAGAATCAGTTTTTCTTCATTTTCCCCCCGCATCCGGTCGGCGTGTCGGCGCAAGGGGAATTGCAGGTTTTCCCGAACGGTCATGGAGTCGTACAGGGCGCTGCCTTGGAACAGGAACCCGACATCGGAACGGACTCGGTCAAGCTCGTCTTGGCCCAGTTCCGAGATGTTGCTTCCGAGGACTGTCAACGTACCTGTATCATATTCCTCCAGCCGGACGATGCACTTGAGCAGCACCGATTTGCCGGAACCGGACTTGCCCACTATCACAAGGTTTTCTCGCTCGAACAAGTCCATATGGAAACCATTCAGCACATGGTGGTTGCCAAATGCTTTGTGCAAATCCCTGATTGCTATCAAGGCAGCACCCCGTTCTTTTTCGTTGAAAATCAAAGGGTTAGCTTGTATTTGTGGGCGAGTTTGCATGTTGTTTTGACAAGAAACATTAGACTTTAGATTTCCGACTTTTTCAAGGCCCCGATTCCAGTCTAATGTCTATTGTCTTCTGTCTATTGTCCAAAAATTCTACAGGTCATAAAAAATATCCGTCACCAACACAGCGATTAAGTCGAGTACGAAAAGCAGCAAGGACGAAATCACCACCGCCACGTTCGCCGCAGCGCCTACACCTGCCGTCCCTTTTTCGGCATTGTACCCTTTGTAGCAGCCGATTAGCCCGATGGCAAAACCGAAAAAGAAGGACTTGAGGGTGGATGGAATCAGGTCTCCGAACACGATATTATTGAAAACCTTGTTGAAATAAAGCCGGAACGTCACGTCACCCTTAAGGTTTTCTACCAAAAAAGCACCAAAAAGCGCCACGGTGTCCGCCATGATGACCAACAATGGCAGCATCAATGTGACGGCGAGGATTCTGGTCACCACCAAGAACTTAAAGGGGTTGGTGCCCGAAACTTCCATGGCGTCTATCTGCTCGGTAACCTTCATTGAACCGAGTTCTGCACCGATGCTGGAGCCGATTTTTCCCGCACAAATTAGTGCCGTGATAATGGGGCCTATTTCCCGAACAATGGAAATGCTGATCATCGCTGGCATATAACCTACTGCACCAAAGTCTATCATGGTGGGTCGAACCTGCAAGTCGAAGACCAGACCAATGATGAAGCCCGTCACTGCTACCAGCAAAAGCGACTGGTATCCCACGACGTAGCACTGCCGCAGGAGTTCACGCCATTCCAGCGGAGGCTTTACCACCTCTCGAAAAAACCGGGCAGCAAACAGTGATATCCGCCCTGTTTCATCGAAGAAAGCCTTCCAGTTGTTGATAGAATTTAAACTCGTGGGCATCTGAGGGCTTGTTGATTTTAGGAATGGTTCCTGTTTTTGTAGGACTTCCCTACTTAAATTTCCATCAAAAATGACCTACAAAAAGAACTGTTCAACGTGATTTCAATCGTTGCTGGAGATGATAATAGTCACTTTCAAAGCGGGGACTTTGGGCGTGGCCGCTGGGTGAGTAACTCCATCATTAAAGAATGACTTTTATCATGGTTTATCAGCGGGGTTTCGGGCCAATTTTATGTGTCTGCTGTAATTGTACTCCATTAGGATTTATGCAAATCAGCCCATGTTAAGGTACCCGGCATTAGCGCAAAACCTATAAAATGAAGTTTGCACCTCTTGGTTGAAACAATGAGAAAGGCTGCTATTTTGCTGTCCTTAAACCTTAAACTCCCTTTTCATGAAAAACTTGACAAACACTTCGAACAATGCGGTTCGCAGGGGCTTTGCTGCCCTACTGTTATGGAGCCTTATTTTACCAATCCTTATTGCCCAATCCGTTTGGACGGGCGGCGCTGGCACCACCAACTGGAACACTTCCGGCAACTGGACAGGTGGCGTACCTGCCGCCGGAAAAACCGTCACCATCAACACCTGTACCACCTGCCCCGTCATCACCACCACGGGCAACCAAGCGTCCTTCGTGCAGGTGTATGCGGGCGGAAAACTTACCATCGGTTCCAGCGGCAAACTGACCATCTCCAACCCCGGCGGGCCGGGCATGAAGACCCAGACGAATTCGCAGGTGAACGTGAGCACAGGGTCCAGCCTTACCATCCAGAACTTCTGGGGCGAGGGGCTTTCCGTACAGGGGGCTTTCAATAACAACGGTAACCTGACCATCAACGGAGGGCACACGGGCGTCGCTGTTGCCTCGGGTGGTGCTTTTGCCAATGGGCCAACGGGCAACCTTAGCATCTCCGGCTCGTCGCTCAACTACGGAATGGTCATTGAAGGCATCTTCAACAATCAGAATATTCTTTCTATTGATGACGCCAATAACGATGGCATCCATTTGAAAACAGGAACAACGATGAACCTCGGCGGCACCGTCAACATCACGAAGACGGGTGTGAACGCCATTTTTGCCAAAGGCACTATCAACAATAGTGGCAACCTGGCGATTGACAACGGCCTGAACGGCATCTACCTGCTGTTCGGCACTATCAACAATACCGCCACTGGCAAAATTGCCATCAGTGGCTCGGCCTTCCTCAACGACGGTATCTATGTGGATCCGGGCACCTTCAACAATTCGGGCGAGCTGACCATCCAAAACGCCCAGTCAAAAGGCATGGAAATCAGCAGCGGTTCGGTGTTCAACAATTTCAATAAAATGACGCTGAACGTGCCTGCCTGGGCGGGGATTTTTAATGTGGGCGGGTCGAATTTCACCAATAAACCTTGTGCGTTGATAGAGTCAAATGCGGCCATCGTAAATTATGCTACCTTCACCAACAACGGTGTCGTCAAAGAAACCTCCACGGGGTCAAGCCAGATTGGCATGAATAACGGTACGGTATTAAACCTGAATGGCGGCACTTTCAGCACGAGTGGGGGCAATCCGGTCATTTTTGATAACATAAACGTTTGGACCGGCTGTATAAGCACGGTCTGGGACAACCCGAAAAACTGGCTCCTGGGAACTGTGCCGACCGCAGTCACGCTCAATAGCGCCATTGTCCAAAATGTGGCGCAAGCCAGTGGCAATGCGCCTGTGGTGAGCACCCCTGCAAGTGCCGCATGGCTTACCCTCGACAAGAATGCAACCTTGACCATTGCCAGCGGTGGCGCTTTGAGTGTCGGAACATACGAGCCATTTTATTCCACTTTTTACATTCACACAGGAGCGAATTTGGTTGTGTTGGCTGGAGGAAGTTTCGGAGCAACATCAATCAACCTGTCGGGAAGTGTTCAGAATTCGGGCAGTTTTACAATTGTAGCTCCTTTCCACAGTGTCGGTGGCATCACAATGGAGGGTGGAACTTTTACCAACAATACGGGCAGCCAGTTTACAGGGAAAATGGGTTATTACGGCGCAGGAGTGAATGTCAACATGAGCAACGGAGCCAGTTTCTCCAACAACGGCTTGGTCAGTATCGGTGGTTTTGGCGGTTTTCTCCTGAACCAAAGTTCAGTTTCAAACAACAGCACTGGGACCATCGTCATAGCCTCTCCCAGTTTGCCTGGTGGGCAATTAAACCTCCAAGGTAATTCCAATTTCCTGAATATAGGCGCCTTGACGGTTTTTGGACGTATGAAAAACGAAGGCTCCACTTTTGAAAACAAGGGCCAAATGTCCGTTGGCAAAGGACAATACGATGGCATTTTGAATGACGCCGGAAATTTCACAAATAATGGGACGCTGAACTTGTCACAAACAGGTGGAAACGGGATTCAAAATAAAGGCGAATTCAAAAATAATGGTACTTTAATCCTCAATACGGCAGTCGCTTACGGTATCCTGAATTACAATACGTTCCAAAACCAGGCAGCCGGTCATATTGAAATCAGCAATACCAATGATATTGGCATTTACAACGTCGGCACGTTCATCAACAGTGGGTTCATCCAGGTAAAAGACACACACCCTGAGGATGGGATAGCTTCAACAAATTCCTTTACCAACAATATCTCCGGCATCATCTATGTCAGCAACATTGGTAACGCAGGAGCCGGCCTTTGGGTTATTAGCGGCAGTTTTTCCAACAGCGGTATTCTGAACATTGATGGGACTGAACTGAAGGGCATAGATATTTGGCAGGCGACATTCATTAATCATGCTTCTGGTCAGATTAATGTGAAAAACACCAATTGGTGGGGGCTGGACAATCAGCATGTTTTTGAAAACTATGGCAACATTACTATCGAGGGGACAGGTTGGGCTGCCATCAACAATGGCAGTTGGAAATTTGACAATCACCAAGGTGGGGTATTGACCATCAATAATGCTTATGGAGGATCGGGAATCCAGACTTCTAATGGTTTTTTTAATTCCGGCAGCATAACGATGACCAACTCTCCGACAGCCTTTTTCATCGAACCCTCCGGCTATTTCAACAACCACCCTTGCTCCTATGTAAGCGTGGACGGCCTGATTGACAATCGAAACGTTATCAACAACCAAGGTCTTTTCAGGACCACTTTTACGGGAACGAACTCCGGCCCCGGCAATTTCAACAACCATTCGGTCGTGGAAGACTTTTACGGTTCCTTCAATGGCGCCAACTTCACCAACAATGCCATCCGGGTGCGCCCAATCGCTGGCACAATCGGTGGCATCATCTCGAACGCCCTTGAAATCAGTGGCACACCACCATTCCAATTCGGCAGCACTTGGTACAAAAACGCCAACCTGACCGACCCGGCTGGCAGCTACGTCAACGGCCTGAACACCTTCACGCCGACCATCGGCGTGGGAACGCATACCCTGTATTTCTCTGTAAAAGACCTGGTGAACAATTGCACTAAAACCGTCTCCATCAAGGTGAGCATCGCCAGCCCGCTCATCGGATTTGGCGGAAAAGAAGACTCAAAAATACTGCTGACCAATGCCCCGAACCCGTTCAGCGACCGCACGCAGATTAAGGTCAGCCTGCCCGTTGACACGGAGGCCAAACTAGTCATTTACGACAATATGAGCCGTTTGGTCGAGGTGATTTACGAAGGCGAATTCATCAAGGACGAACTATACCAATTTGACTTCAACGCTGCCGACAAGCGAGTTGGCAATTACATGGCTACGCTCATTTTGAAGAATGGGCGGGCTTTCACCCTCCAGTTGGTGAAAGCGGACAACAGGTAAGCATGGCTTGCCAACCCGTTGTCCACAGCTTGCTTCGGCGAACCATGGGCAACGGTTTTTTTTTATTTCAACCCATCCCAGTATTTGCGGAGCAAACCCCAATAACCACGTATGGCTGCGAGTGCTTCGGGGTTACCATTGGTGCCGCCCAACAGCGTCACCTTTAGTCGGACATTGGCTCGGTAGGCTTTGAAGAAAAGGAAAATGGCTTCGTCTTCCTGTACGATGATGCAGGGGTGCTCTTCTTGGTAAAAACGGAGCAGCGCCTCGGCGAGGTCGGGGCGGCCAAAAAAGTCGAAATCCATGCAGAGGAACGCCAGCTCGTTCAGCACGTCCAAGCGGCGCAGGTGCTGGTTGAACTCGATGCAGTCAAATACGATGGGTGTTTCTGTGAGGAAAATATTGCGGGAATGCAGGTCGCCGTGCCCGTCCACCCAGAAGCCCGTGTTCGCACGAGCCACCAATCGCTCCGAGTGTTGCTCCACAAAGCGGGGCATTGCCTCCCGCATCTCAGCGAACGCATTTGGCACGGACTCGCCCAGTGTGTCCAAGAGCTTTTTTTCATGGTGAAAAAGGTCGGCAAAATCCTCCACCAACGTCTCCGGCTTAAAATCGGGGTGCGGAAGGGCTTGGTTACGATGGAAAACGGCTAATTGGTGCGCCAGTTTTTTCAGGTCACTTGGAGCGACCTTGCCCGCCCGCAGCAATTTGTCCAATTGGAGCGCATCATCCTCCCGGCGCATCCAGACGGTGAAATCGAGCGGCTCGTCCAGTTCGCCACCAATTTGCCACTGCCCGTTTTTAAACCCAACTGGCAGCACGCCGAGGTAGGTGTCAGGCGCTAGGCGGCGGTTGAGTTGCAGTTCTGCTTCGCAAAATTGGTGACGCAGGGCCAGTGTGCTGAAATCGAGGAAGTCAAAACGAACCGGCTTCTTGATTTTAAAGGCAAAATCGGGCGTCAGGATGACCCACGAAATATGCGTTTCGACGAGCCTCGCCTCCGCTGCATTGCCCGGAAAAGCGTGGCGTTCCAAGATGTCATGTACCTGGTTTTTATCCATGACCGATGTAACGATGAATGGCCTCAGCAAGCGACTCGGGCGAGGCACCTGCTGTGTCAATGGTCAAAAAAGGTGGCTCCATTGGCTCGAATGCAGCCTGTATTTTCTCCAGCACGGCCTCGTTCGCCTCACTGTCGGGACGGGGCGCCGACACCCGCTGCCGCAGTGTTTCTTCGGGTGCGGTGGCCAATATCCATTTGGTCGCAATACCCTGTTTTTCAGCCAATTCAGCAAAGGCTTGCCGCAGTTCTGCGCTGTAAAAAGTGCTGTCCACCACCACCGTTTTGCCACTGGTGAGTGCAGCACGGGTACGGTCGAGCAGCTCCTCGTACACCCGTGCTTTATCTTCGGGACGGTAACTGCCCCACAGCCCCAACTCCCGGCGGATATGGTCGGAATTGAGATGAAGGACGCCATATCTTTTGGCGTAAGCCTTGGCGATGGTCGTTTTTCCGGTGCCGGGCAGCCCGGCGATGAGGATTAGCATATCGGGCGGATTGTGTGAAAGCATCAAGATACAAATCTATTCAACCTGCAAATGTTTCAACATTGACAAGAATCAGTTAAGCACCTTGACCATCGTCATTGACTTGTCACGTATAGGACGGCAATATTGCACCATCGTTCACAAATAAAAAATAGAATATTATGGGCCTATTAAAGCAATTCACAAAGTCAAGGAAGGCTTGCAAAGTCACCTTTTTGTTCCCAAAGGAAGCTGCAAATGGTGCCAAAGCGGTCGAAATACTTGGCGATTTCAACAATTGGGAAAAAGACCACGCTGTTCCCATGAAAATACACAACGGTGGCTTTAAGGCGACTGTCGAGTTGAGTCCAGGGCGTGATTACGAGTTTCGTTACCTGATTGACCAACAAAAATGGGAAAACGACCCGGCTGCCGACAGGTATAACCCATCCCCTTTTGGGGTGGAGAACTCGGTCGTGGTGATACCGGACAAAATGGAAAGGTAGCTTAAACAGGCTTAAATCCGCTATAATTGGCGGGGCAATGTTTCACGCATTTAAATCCGATGCCATGAAAAAGTTAATTAAATTCGTACTGGCCGCAATGTTTGTCAAGGGCGTAATCAATCGGTACCGTAAACATCAGATTGCATGAAGCGGCCAAATTCATTTTTAGTTTGGGGGGAATGCAGGTAGGCATGTTCGTTAATCCGGTCTATTCGTAAAGCCTCCAAATCAACCTGCTTTGCAGGTAGAAAGCGAGCAGGCAGCATGGCTTTGTTCATGCTGCCTGCTTTTTTTATAATAGCAATAATGATGTATACTCAGCGCTAATAGGTTTTGTGCAAATCAAAAATTATGCGCCACTGCCCCTCCTCGCCGCCCCGAGAAATCGGGGCAGGCTCTTCGGCGGCTCGTCGGGGGAGAGGGTCTTTGGGGGCGTTCCGCCCCAAACCCCTATTTGCACAAAACCTATTTGCGTGAAGTATAATTACCATCATCATTCAAAAATGGCTAGATTACAGCAATCTGGGTGCTGCTTGTGTTAGCGCCATAGGCGTGACCCAGCATCACGCCGACACTTTCAACCTTGCTGGTCCATAGCCTTTTCCACCTCCATCCGGTACCCTACACCGTGCACGTTCGCAAGCTTCACCGTTGGGTCATTTTGCAAAATCTTGCGTAAGCGGGACACAAAAACGTCCAAGCTGCGGCCCACGATGATGCCCTCGTCTTCCCAAACGGCGGCAAGGATGGCGTCCCGCTCCAGCACTTGATTGGGGTTTTTTGCGAAAAAATGGAGCAGCTTGGCCTCCCGGAACGTGAGCGGTTGGCGGAGGTCGCCAGTTTGGACGTATTGGTTGGCCACGTCGAAGCTGGAATTGCCAAAGCGCAAGCGCAGGTCGCTGGGCGCTTCGCTCAATGCCTCACTTGCATGCAGCGGCTTGTCTTTTGCCCTTTTTTTGAAAAACGGAAAAGCAAAGGCCAGCCCGGCCAGCAAGGCAAGCCCCGCCAAAGCGGCGCCCTTTCCAGATGGATTTCCAGCCCTTTCGGGGAACGTCACCGACAAATTGTAACAGCCCGCTTTTTGCTCCCGCCCTCCACAGGGCTGCTCGCCCGCTTTTAGCGTTTCCTGCGAGTAGCCAAGCACCAGCAGGTTGTTCAGGCAGTCGTTGACGCTGACGTAGTATTTTTCCCGTATGCCGTATTGTGCCAGCGCCTCCTCCAAAAGGCCGGGCAGGGTGTCGTAGCTGAAGTTGTTTTCGAGCCGGAGCAGGTACTCGCTTGCCGACACCCGCTCCACGGGCGGGATGGTCGAGGTCGTGTCCCCCGCCAAATCGAGCAGGCGGTCGGCGGCCTGCCGGATGGCGAGGTTGACCACCTTGGCAAACTGCCGCTCATCGAGTTCCGGCCTTTTGAACAAGCCCGATGCCTGCACGGCCAACAGTCCTGCCAGCAGCACGATGAATGGTAAACCTATTTTTCGGATGGCATTTTTCATTGCCCAAAAATACGCCTTGAAAAGGTGGCAAACCCTGTTTTACATTTCATTTACACTGTTTTACAGGGGTTTTACGCCCTTTGGGCAAATGGCGGATAGCTTTGTCGCCTATTCCCTCACAAAAATTTATTGCAAAATGAACATCGTTAAAACGCTTTTAATCGTGGCATTCAGCGCCGCCACCGCCTCAACGGGCTTTGCACAGGAGCATTTCACCAATTGCGCCGCCGCCTTTTTGGACAACAAAATGGTGGTGAGCGAATACTCGCCAGCGGGGATTTGCGAAATCCCGAAATCGGCTACCGGCGTACTGACCGTGCAGACCGCCGACCTCTCACCCCACGCCAGCTTGCCGACCGGGAAATTGGCCTTCAAAATTGCTCTCCGAGACCGCAACACGAAAACGCTGCTTTCTTTCTCCGACAAAACCTACAAGCAGGTGGACATCCAGTCAATCTTGGCGAAATGCCAACCCGGCGACGCCATCGTACTGCTCACCACGACCAATGAATTTGCGCTGCCGCACCAGGAGATTTTGGTGAAGTAGGGCTAAGCGCATGTTTGGGATTTGGTCACTTGACCAAATCCCAAACATGCGCTAATAGCCACAAAAGCCATTTTATTAAGCCTTTTTGAATGAACATGCCCAACGTTGGGCTGTTTTATAGGTGTCTATTCAGGCAAAATCATTCTTAAAAACTATTGCCATGAAAAAAATATTTTTTTCAATCTTCGTTCTTGCAGCCTTCCTTTTTGCTTGTAAAAAAGACAACAACGACTCTCGAAAAAGCGTAAAGCTCAATGAGGTATTCTCGCTGAAGGTCAACCAAACCGCCGAGCTTGAATCGGACGGCATGAGAATCACCTTGCTCGAAATCACCGAGGACAGCCGCTGTCCAACCAACACCAACTGCTTTTGGCAGGGTAGGGTCATCGCAGAGTTTAAAGTGGAAAAGTCCGGTGAAACCCTGATAAAAATACTGACGGACAACCCGGAAAACGACCCAATGCTTTCTACCTCGTTCACCGCATTTGGGCATTTGGTCAAATTGGAAGAGGTAACGCCATATCCTGATGGCAACCCGATTGCTCAGAAAGATTATGTGGTGAAGATTGAGATTGAATAGCACGTTTTTAACCAAAAAAGAAAACGCCACGGCGCTGCTGCGTCCGTGGCGTTTTTTATTTGGGGAAACTGAAATGCTCTCCAGTTTACTGCTTAATAGACCACCAACTTCATGGCCCTCGCCTCGCCGTTGCCATCGCTAATTTTGAACAAGTACAAGCCCCTTCCCAAGTATGGCAGCAAGCTAAAACTGGTCGTTCCGGCCTGCACCGCTCGCTCCCAATTACGGAGCATCCTACCGTTGACATCCCATATTTGGAACGATAGCTCCCGACCAGTTTTCGAGGAAGTTTCGAGGAAAATGGGCTGGCCGGACTTGACCGGATTGGGTGCTATTTTTATCGAAAAATCGGTGGCTTTCTGTACAACGGTGGCGCTAACTTCTTCGATGGCGACGGTGGCGTTGTCCATGGTTGCGCCAGCCAATTTACAGTCTTCGACTATCACTTGAAACGGCAGCAGCGACTGTTCGAGGGTGAGCGGGGTGCTACTGCCGACGGGTGCAAGCGCATTAAAAACAAGGGTGAAAAGGGTGGTGCTGTCCGGGAGCGTCCCGGAAGTTTGGTTAGGCACGATGACCAGCATTTGCAACTGGCCAGTGGTAGTTGAATTCTTGTTATGCACGCCAAAAATTCCATCCTCAATACCCGAAAACGACAACATGGTTTCGTCCCAAACAAGCCCAAACTGAAACCCTTGCACGGATTGAAAACCATCGGCCTTAACATCCAACCTTACCTGGCCATTCGACAGTTCATTGGCGTTGAAATAAAAATGCGGCTTGAGAGTGGACGAATCCACCATGCTTTCATGGATGACATCTCCTGGTTTAATTGCCTTGAAGTCAATATTGTCAAAGCTTTCAGACAGTGTGTCAAACTGAATGGTTGTTGGTGCAAAATAGCCGCTTAACGGATCGGGAGCAGGCGGAAACTGGTAGCTGGCATCAATGAATTTCCAATATTGACCAGCGCTTCCCACATCTTGACCAATGGCCATCTTTTGTTGAACCACCATGTCGAATGTTGTTATGCCCCCGCTGCCGTTCAACTCTCCGGCCAAATATTGGAACGGCAAGTCTATTGGGTCCAACCCAATGCTGAGGATAATCTTCCTGAGCGCCAGCACATCCAGCACTGTCACGTCCTTTTGCTTGTCCAAGTTCGGCTTGGTGGCAAAAAGTGTGTAATTCGCCGTGTCCAACTGTACAAACTCGTAGTAACCATCGGCATTTGTATAAACTGGACAAGTCGGCGCCAAGGTCATTTCCACGCCCTCCACAGGTACGCCGTACCAAGTGCGCACATATCCCGACACGCTCAGGTCGCCGTCCGTGCCCGCCGACTGCACGAAGTCGTTGGCCACGGTGTGGTTATAATAGTTGGTGAAAACAGGCTCGTTGAAGTCAAAATAAATGGCCGCCTGGTTTTGGATGACCGTGCCGTTGCCGTTGGTGGCGGCCTGCGACACTTTGAAGTTCAGGAAGCCGTGCGAGGCCATTTCGTTCACGTTGCTGTCCGGCAGCATGATATTTGGGAAGGTGAACTGCACGACGCCATTGCCCAGCAGCGCAAAATCATAAGCATGGCTCGAAGCACCCGCCTGCACAGTGGCAGGGTCGAGCGAAACCGGGAGCGTGTCCCGTACCACGACGGTAAAAGCGGTATCAGTGCCAGTGTTTTGGAAGCGTATTCGGTATTCGATGTCCGTGCCTGACTCGATGAAATGAGCTGCGCAAAAGCCGTTGGGATAGCCTGTCTTGTCGTTGGGGTCGTAGCTGCCAACGTTCGGCTGGCAGTCCACATCGGTAAACGGGCTGGGGTCGCCCTGCGGGAACTGCGTCACGAAACCGAGGCTAAACGTGCCGCTGCCGTTCATCCCGCAGCCTTCCAAACTTGCCGCCGTCGGGCCATTGAACGGGCTGGTCTGCCCATTTTTCACCTCCACCCGCCAAGTGGCGCCATTGGCCGGAACGGCCACCACATAGCTCCCGCCCGCATCGAGCTGGATGGGGCTGCCTTCGAAGTTCACCATGTCGTCTTCGATGACGATGAACGGGACGGCCGTGGCCATGTCGTCGCCGATATTGGTGATGGTAAAGCGCACGGAGTCGCCGTCGCAACTGCCCGTCACGTCGAGGATGGAGCCGTCCCAGAGCGGGTTCACGGGCTGGCAGATTACATCGGGGAAGATATGCGCCTCGGTGCAGTGGGTCTGGCCGAGCACGGCGTCGCAGCTCACCAGCACGGTCAGCGAGAAGTCGCCGCACTGCCCCACGGCCACATCGCCAATGGGGAAGGTGTAGGTTTGGCCGTTCGCCGTCGTCCACGGAATGCTGCTGCCCACCGCCGAGAGGAAGGGGTCGAGCGTCACCTCCACGTATGCGTCTTCTGCGGGGATGGTGCCTTGGTTGCAATAGTGGATATGGTAGGTGGAGTTGAAGCAGCGGCGGAGGAAGGGGGCGGCGACGTCCACTTGCAAATTTGGGCACCCATCCAATGGCTGTGCTGCAAAATCCACAATCATTTGTTCTCCTTCGGCAATATTCAATGTTTGAGGAGATGGACAAGCAACCCATAAATTATTTGGAGGGGTAATCAAAGAAACGGTATAGATGCCTGGCTGCCCACTGAAATTAAATTCGCCAGCTAAGTTGGTAGTTCGATAGTAAACGCTATTGTTTCCGACAATTTTCACCTTCCAATTTTCAAGCCCGGGTTCTCCTTGTTCTTGGGCGCAATTGCTGTCAATGTCATTGAAAACGTTGCCTTTGATTTGTCCGAAATTGGAACAGATTGGGCTTTGGAATAAAATTACAGGATTTCCATTTCCGTCGTATGACTGATTAGAAATTATTGAACCGTTGATTAATATTGGCGAATTAGCTCCAAACGGTGAATGAAATTTGATGGAAAAAAGCCTATCACAGTCATTTAATGTGACACCAACAACATTTGGATCTGCCCAACCAACTACTAAATAGCCACTTCCGGTTAGAGTGGTTCCAATGTTACCACTAGACAAACCCGACAATCCATACCCATCGACATATTTGAATTGTAACTCAGTTGGTGCCCACTGTGCAGTAAATTGAAAAGACAGTACTTCTTGGAAATTATGCACCAAGAAATCTGCGGTAACTTCATCGCCATTTTGGGTGGTAACGACGGTTATGCTCCAATCAGCCTTCGCCAAAAACGGCAACAAAAAAGCCAACGACAGGGCAAGCAAGCACTTGCGAAAAGGGTTTGTAAAACTGAACAATCTCATCATGGGAAGCGGGTTTTGGTGTGAATATAAATTCATGGTACAAAAATGCAGGCAAGAAATCAGGTGGGCAAGTACAAAAAAAGTGGTTTGTAAAATGGTTAGTTTGATAAATGCTAAGTAAATGCTTTATTCAAAGCATTTTTAGATTAAATTTGTCTAAAAAAAAATTATAAATCGAATGAGCTGTCTTTTTAAAAAAAAACGCCGCCAAGTTTTGTGATTTGTTTCGGTGAATCGTTTGTCGTTGTACGCCACGTTTGTCATTGCGCAGCAACCCGTCCACGCCGTGCGGGCCGCCGTGATTGCCCGAATATCGTGGACGGGTTCCCTTCGGGAATGGCAAACGTGGTGCACAGCGCGGCGAACACCCAAGCATGAACGTGACGCACAGCGGGGCAAACATCAAAACAGGCGACCCGCTGTGCGCCACGTTTGTCATCCCTCATTCCTCATCCCTTTTCAGATGCAAGATTCCCGACTCATCGCCCTCCTCCGCACCCTCTCCCGCACCGAGCAGCGGGAGCTGCGCAAGGTGGCCACCTCGCCGTTCTTCAACCAGCGGCAGGACGTGCCAGCCCTCCTCGACCTCCTGCTCGACTGCATCAACGAGGAAAAGCCGTTGCCCGACAAGGCCGAGGCGCACCGACTGCTCTACCCCGACCAGCCTTTCGACGACCACCGGGTGCGCATGGCCATGAGCTTTTTGATGAAAATTGCGGAGCAATACCTTGTGCATTCGGCGCTCTTTGCCGATGAGGTGAAGGTGAAAACCAAGCTGGCGGAGGTCTATCGGCAGCGGGGACTTGCCAAGCACTTCGAGCGGGCGATGCGGGAGGCACAGGACGTGCAGGCGAGTTCGCCGCTGCGCAATGCCGAATATTTCACCGACGACTACCATGTGCAAATGGAGCAGTACCGCTTTGCCGCCACCACCAGCCGTACCGCCGAGCACAACCTCCAGGCCATCACCGACAACCTCGACATGGCCTATTTTGCACAAAAGCTGCGGCAAGCCTGCCTGCTGCTCTCGCACCAAGCCGTGTATAAAACCGACTATCGGTTCGGGATGCTGGACGAGGTGTTGGCGCATGTAGAAAGCCAGCAATTGCTGGACGTTCCGGCCATTGCCGTTTATTATTTTTGCTACCGGGCACTTACGCAGCCAGAGCAGCCCGACTATTTTCACCAACTAAAAAAACTGCTGGTGGAGGAGCATTCGAAGTTCCCGCCGCACGAAATCGCCGACGGCTACCTGCTCGCCATCAACTATTGCATTCGGCACTACAACCTCGGCAACCCGGCTTACCTTGCCGACGAGTTCGACTTGTACCGGGAGGGGCTGAAACGCTCGTTTTTCCTCAACAACGGCACGCTCAGCCGCTTCACCTACCGCAATGTGGTAACGGTCGGCCTCAAGCTACAAGCCTTCGATTGGGTGGAAAATTTCGTGAACGAATTCCGGGACAAGCTGGAGCCGAAACACCGGGAAAGCATGTACAGCTTCAACCTTGCCCGCCTCGCCTATGAGCGGCGGCAGCATGGCATTGCCCTCCAACTGCTCCAAAAATCGGAGTACGCAGACCTGTTGCTAAACCTCGCCGCCAAGACGCTGATGCTGAAAATCTTCTTTGAAAACGGCGATATCGATACATTGGACAGCCACCTTACGGCGATGCTGCGTTTTATCAGAAGGAAAAAAATCATGGGCTACCACCGGGAAAACTACCTGAACCTGGTCCTTTTCACCAAAAAGCTGATGGAAACGCACGAAAAGGCTGGGCTGGATGCGCTGCGGGAAGAGATTTTGGCGGCTGGTGCGGTGGCGGAAAGGGAGTGGTTGCTAAAGCGGATGTAAGAAAGATTGAAACATTCAATGGTTCTGTTCCTCGTTTGGATAATGCTTGATGACATCTCTAAATTGCAAAACCTCCTCCAAAAAAACTGTGGAAATTTTTCTGTTCGCCATTTGTTGTATGGCATGTTCAGCGTAGAAAATGAGGTCGCATCGCATTGGGTAAAGTTATGAAAATGCTCAATTATTTGGCCAATCTATTGATGTTGAACACATTGGTAAAGTCGATTTTTTTTGGGACGTCTCATTCATCCCTCCCCCCTCATCCCTAACTCAATCCACCATCATCCCAACCCTGTCCAACTCCTGCTGTTTCATCCCCTCCGGCAGTTCCCTCGGTTCGTACTGCTGGTTGCGCAACTGTGGCACGTAGCCCGCATCCCGAATCGCCTGCTGGATGCCATCGGCGGTGAAACGGAACTTTGCGCCAGCGGCAGACACCACATTTTCTTCAATCATGATGCTACCGAAGTCGTTGGCCCCGGCGTGGAGGCAGAGCTGCGCAACGGGCTTACCCACCGTCAGCCAGGAGGCTTGAATGTTCACCACATTGGGCAGCATGATGCGGCTCATGGCGATCATGCGCACGTATTCATCGCCCGTGACGGTGTTGCGGGCACGTTTCAGTTTCTTCAAAATGGTGTCTTCGTCTTGGAACGGCCACGGGATGAAGGCAAGGAAGCCCTTGGCATCGGCGGGCTTTTCGGACTGCACTTCCCGCAGCTTTACGAGGTGCTGCATCCGCTCCAAATTCGTTTCGATGTGGCCGAACATCATCGTGCCAGAGGTGGTCAGGTGCAGTTGGTGGGCGGCCCGCATCACGTCGAGCCACTCCTGCGCCCCGCATTTTCCGGCGGAGATGAGGCGGCGCACCCGGTCGTCCAGAATCTCGGCACCGGCACCGGGCAGGCTATCGAGGCCCGACTCCTTCAGGGCTTTCAGCACTTCGTAATGCGTTGATTTCGAGAGCTTTGTGATATGCGCAATCTCTGGCGGGCCGAGGGCGTGCAGCTTGAGGTTGGGGTAGAGTTCCTTGAGTTGGCGAAAGAGATTGGTGTAAAAATCAAGCCCAAGGTCGGGGTGGTGGCCGCCTTGTAACAGCAATTGTTCGCCGCCATAAGCGAAGGTCTCCTCGATTTTCACCTTGTATTCTTCAATGCTGGTGATGTAGCTCTCCTCGTGCCCCGGTCTGCGGAAGAAGTTGCAGAACTTGCAATTGGCGATGCAGACGTTGGTGGTGTTCGAGTTGCGGTCAATGATCCACGTGACCACGTTTCCCGGCACATGGTGCTGGCGCAGGGCGTTGCCCACGTACATCAGCTCGGCAGTGGCCGCATTTTCAAACAGGAAAACGCCCTCCTCGGCAGTGAGGTGTTCGAGGCGGAGGGCACGGTGGAGAAGATCGTCGGTGCGCATGAAGCAGGATATTTTGATATTGAGATATTGGGTTATTTGGGGCGTCGCTTTTTTCAATGAAGGAACAAAGATAGCCGGGGAGGGTTGCGAAAGGTGTTTTTATTTCCAAGAAATTGCGTTTCTTTTGCCCCAAAACATGATTCGGATGGCATTTTATTTACTCCTTTTCTTCTTCGTCTATGTCGTGCTAACGATGGCACTGCCCCATTGGCGGCTAAAGCGAGCTACTGGCCAAAACGCCTTCATCGTACCCCGTGACGACTCGGCGCAGGGCTTTATCGGGCGTATCTTCAAGTTGCTGTTCGGGCTGGCTTTCGTGGTGTTGGCCGTGAATGCATTTGCTCCGCAATGGTCGGGTTACCTCCTGCCCGCATTTTTTTTGGAAAAAACGAGTGTGCAATGGGTGGGACTGGTGCTGCTCCACATCTCCTTGTTGGTGGTGCTTGTTGCGCAAGCGCAAATGGCGCAGTCGTGGCGGGTGGGCTTTGCGGAAACGCAAAACACGCAATTGGTGCAAGGCGGGCTATTCCGTTACAGCCGCAACCCCGTTTTCGTGGGGATGCTGCTGACGATGCTCGGCCTGTTCCTCGTACTGCCCAATGCCCTCACGCTGCTCTCGATGGTGATGACTTGGGTGGTGCTGCAAGTGCAGGTGCGCATGGAGGAGAATTACCTGCTGAAGGCACATGGGACAGCTTACGCTGAATACATGCGGCGGGTGCGGCGTTGGTGCTGACGGCCATTAAATACATGCACTTTTGAACAAACAGTGAGTTTAACGCATTTATCAAATGCCTTTTCCAAAAAAAAGCAAAAAAAAAGCTCAACCCATGCCGCCTTTTGACTTGGCAATTCGTTAGGAGAAAAACGCTTTTGGCGCAATTTTTTCCACCAAAAAATCATAAAGTAAAGCTCTGCATGGCTATCCATTGGAATACAGAAAAACTCAACAAGGAATTAGGGCGTATTGACGGCGCCATATTGGCAGGCCGCTACAACCTCGCCATGAAATTGGCGCACCGCAGCCTCAAGCAGTACTACGGCACTTACATTTCCACCCACAATATCCCGATGGAACAGATGAAGGCCGACAACGTGCGGGCCATGGCCATTTACATCTGCCGCCACCTCATGGCGCACTTCCGCAAGTACGAAATCCCCTACAACGAACGCCGTCTCATGTTCATCACGCTGGTGAGCAACGTCATCTTCCTGACCACCATGAGCCTCTACTCCGAGGACGAATACCTGATTGACAAAGCTACCGCCACCTACGCACGGGAAAACGTGGGCAGCATCATTTCTTACCTCATGCGCTATTTGGGCTAACACACGCCGGAAAGGATTTTCGGTGCAAACGATGCCTATTCCACCTTTTGTCACTTCGTGACACTCCATTCGCTTTTTAAGGGCGAACTTGCGCCCTGTTGTTTACCAAAAAGAAAATGCTTTTATGAAAAACGCAATTCAGCTTATCTGCTTCGCAATGCTGCCGCTCTCCTTTTGCCTTGGCCAAGCCTCACAGGCTACCATGCTGGACAATTGGCACGACGACACCATCCTCCCGACCTCCTTTTACAATAACCGCTACAACGAGTGCTGGGGCTTCGCCATCAACGGACATGAATACGGGGTCATCGGCTCTACGGCGGGGATGCACATTGTGGACGTGACCAACCCGACCGACGTGTTCGAGGCATTCCGGGTACCGGGCGCTTCCACCGGCGCCAACCTCGTGCACCGGGACATGAAGGACTACAACGGCTACCTCTACTGCGTGGCCGACGAGGGGCCGAGCAAGCTCCAAATCATAGACCTGCAAGACCTGCCCAATAGCGTGACGCAGGTGTATAGCTCCAACGAGTTCGTGACCACTTCGCACAACCTTTACATTGACACCTCGCAGCAGCGGCTCTACCTGCTCGGAGCAGGCAGCTCCACCAAAGTGTTGGATATCACCAATCCGACGCAGCCTGTGCTGTTGGCCTCTTACCCGAACCCAAGCTACTACATGCCATACACCCACGATGGGTTCATCAAGGACAATATCGGCTTCTTCAACTGTGGCGGCTCCGGCTTTTGGATCATTGATTTCACCAACCCACTCGCACCCGTTACCCTTTCGGTCCTTACGGCATACTCAGATGCGGGCTACAACCACTCCGGCTGGCTGACCGAGGACGGCAACTATTACCTGCTTTGCGACGAAACGCACGGGGCACGGGTAAAGGTGCTCGACGTCACCGACCTCTCGGAGCCAACAGAAGTGGCCACCATCGAGCCGGGCCTCTGGAACAACGAGATTCCGCACAACGTGCTTATCCGGGGCAACTATGCCTATTTCTCCTACTATTACGACGGGCTGGAGGTCTGGGACATCACCAACCCACTCAACCCGCAGCGGGCCTACTACTACGACACTTATCCAGCGCCAAATGTGCCCTCCTATGCTGGTGCTTGGGGCGTGAACCCCAATTTGCCGAGCGGCAACATCCTGATTTCGGACATGCAGGGCGGCCTATTCGTCTTTGCTGCCGTGGATGGTGTGCCGAACCTCAACATCGTGCCCAGTCAGGACGAATTTGATATTTGTTTGGGGGAAACGGTGACGTTCAACTTGACCATCGGTAGCGGCTTTGCGTCGGACGTGACGTTGAGTGTGGGTGTCGGTAGTTTGGCGGCCAATGTGCAGTTTAGTCAGAACCCCGCCCAGCCGGGCAGCACCGTTCAGGTGACGGTGAGCAACATCGCCGCCACTCAAGGCTTATCCAGCGACCTGTTCATCGCCGCCACAGACGGCGTGGATGCCAACTCCACGAACATCGCCATCGCCGTTTCCGAAATGCCCGTGGCTCCCGCACAGTCCGCACCTCTCGAAAACGAAACTGCCGTGCCTGTGAACGCCAGCTTTGCATGGCAGCCCGTGCCAGGCGCCACGAGCTACAAGCTGCAAGTGGCCGACGACCTTGCTGCCTTCACCACCCATATTGTGTACAGCGCCAACACGGCAGCCACCAATTTTACCCTCTCCAACAACCTGACGGCGGGCAAGACCTACTACTGGCGGGTCAGTGCCAATAACGACTGTGGGCAGACGGCCTCGGCCATCCGCACGTTTACCACGGCTGGCGTGAATGCGGTGGGCAGCTTGGCGGGCATTTCGCTGGGCATTTACCCCAACCCAGCCAAGGATTTTGTGATATTGTCCAGCACAGCCCCCTTGTCCAAGGGCCTTGGCGTGACGCTCCTTGCGCCTACCGGACAGGTGTTGCTCCAACGGGAGTTCGTGGCTGGCACCTCCTACCTCAGCCTACCTGTCGGCGATTACCCGGCTGGCGTTTATTTCCTGAAATTGGCGTCTGATAACGAGGTGCTGGTACAGAGAGTCGTGGTTGCTCATCGTTGAGCAGCAGGAGCGTTCCCAATTTGATACTTATGATTGCAGTAAAAAAAATCCATGAAACGCCACCTCCTACTCTTATTGATTATAGCCTTTTTTCACACTGCTTTGCTGGCGCAAATGCCCTATACCCAAAAGGCGTTCGCCGTTGGCATTGAAAATGACATTCCCTACGGCACGGCCACCAGCTTTTCAGGAAATCAGGTTGAACTCCTGCTCGACCTCTACAAGCCCATCGGCGACGACAACTGCCGCCGCCCACTGCTCGTGATGGTGCACGGCGGCGGTTTTATCGCTGGCGATAGACACGACTTTGATGTGGTGCAAATCTGCCAGGAAATGGCTGCCCGAGGCTATGTCACGGCCAGCATCGAGTACCGGTTGGGGCTGCACCCATTGGCCTTTTATCAACCCTATGCGCTCTGCAACGACGCCATCAACCCTGTGGGCATCAGCAAGTGCATTTACATGGCCGACACACTGGAGTTTTACCGGGGCATGTACCGGGCCACGCAGGACTTGCGGGGCGCTATCCGCTTCCTCAAGGGTCGGCACGATTTGGATTCCACCGACGTGCACAACGTCTTCGTGGGCGGCAGCAGCGCTGGGGCCATCACGGCGCTCCATACCGCATTGATTGACCAGCCCAGCAAGGTGCCGCCGTTCACCGGGGCCGTAGCCGATGCGCCCTTGCCGGACGGCGACTTGACCAGTTGCGTGCCTGCGCCCGGCCTCCGTTCCCGCCCCGACCTCGGCGACTTCGAGGGGGCAATGAACCTCAACGGCCACGATTCCAGGGTGCAGGGCGTGGCCAGCTTCATGGGTGCCATCTTCGACACTGGGATACTGGACGAGCACTCCCCGCCGCTCTACCTCTATCACCGTTCCGACGACCTCGTGGTGCCGAGCAACTCGGCGCAGCTCTTCGGCATTTACCCATTTTGCCTTAATCCTATCAATCTCTGCCAGCCCCTGAACACGAGGCCCTGGGTGCATGGAAGTGGGGCCATTCATGCAAAAAGCATGGCATTGGGCAGCAGCGCTCCCGCTTTGTTCAACGACATCCTAACCGGCTACGGCCCTGCAGACGGCGATGATTGCCTCGACAACCCGCCCGGCCACAGCATTGACAATATACCGCTGCGCTGCGAGCATTTGAGCGGCTTCTTTGCGCCTATTATAGCGGGGAACGGAAACGACCAGGCAACCAATCCTTGTGTGAGCACTACACATTTTACCAAAAACGAGATTAAGCTGAGTGTGTACCCGAATCCGGTGACCGGCGGTGAATTGAATATTTCCTGCGCCAATTGTCCTGCTGAAGCAAGTCTTCGGCTGGTGGATGCGATAGGAAGGACGGTAGCGATGCAGCATGGAAATCCTGCTGAATTAAACTGGAAACTGCCTGGTGTGAAGAGCGGTTTGTATTTTTTGCAAATCCTATCCCCTGTCTGGAATGAGGTTTTACGGATAAGTTTTTGAAAAAAACAATGGACGAAATAAAGGTTACCCGTTTGGAAATCGAGATTAGGAATTTGGAAATCGCCATTAGAAAGTTGGTTTTAAAACAAGAAGTTTGGCGAAGGCAATTAGGAATTTGGAATCCCTAACAAGAAGTTTAGCGAAGGCAATTAGGAATTTTGCATTGCAACAAGATGTTTTTCATTTGAAATTGGGGTTTTGGAAATTGCAACAAAAAAGTTGTCATTGATGATTAAGAAATTGGAAATTGAAACAAGGCGTTTCAGGTTGATAATTGGAATTATGATATTCGGCTTTCAAAACCGTTTTTCTACATCCAACCGACTTGCTTTGGTATTAAAAGCACTAACAATAAAGCCTTGAAAATCAATTGATTAGTCATTCGATGCTTATAAGCCCTTCCCCAGAAACCCAATGAAGGGCAAGAACGAAGAATCGGAATTAAACCACTTCACAAACAATCCTACCTGCCTTTGCAACACTAAACATAGCTTTAGTATCGGAAAAATACGCTTGTCAAGAACATTCCTGCAAATCGCATTCATATTGGTATGATTTTAGATGTGTAAAATCTAAATTTAAAACCATTTTTATGAATGCAATGACCTTAGCTTTTATCAACATGCTTGAGACCCTCAAGACGATGGTGACTGCCAACCAGGCAAGGTTCACCGTCATACCTGCCTTCGCCGATGCCTTCGCCGAAATTACTTCCCGGCTAACGACCATGCAAGCCTTGAAACTGATTGCCGTCGAAAAGACGATTCCACAGACTGAAGCCAACAAAGCCCTAAAGCTGGAACTCTGCCAAAAGACGGTGTCCGTGGCTGGTACCATCAGCTCGCTGGCATCCAAGCTCGGCGACGTCGCCCTGAAGGCTGAGATGAACGTGAAATTGTACAAACTGGAAAAAATGGCCGCTGGTGTGCTGACGGCCCACTGCCAGAACATCCACACTAAGGCTACCACCCACAAAGTGGCCGCTGCCGACTACAAGCTCACGCAGGCCATGCTCGACGAACTGCAAGCCCTCATCACCGAGTACACCACCGAAGTGCCCGAGGTGCGCACAGAAGGGGGCGAAATTAACACGGCCAAGGGACTCATCGAAAAGCACAAGGGTGAGTGCAGGGAAGTGCTGGAGGGCCAACTCGACCCGATGGTGAACATCCTGCTGGAGACCGACCCCGGTGCTGTGGACCTCTGGCGCAGCGCCCGTGTGGTGGTGGACCCGCCCAGCACCCCCACCCAACTCAAGGTCAAGGTGTTTACCCTCGAAGGCGAAACCTTCGTGCCACTGGCGGACATCCCCTTCGTCGCCGTCAATGGCAAGGAATACACCCTCGTCACCGACGAGCTTGGCGAGGCGCAGAAAAAGCCCATCCCCTACGGCGAGTACGAACTGAAGTGCAACATGCCTGGCTTCAAGCCCTTCCTGCAAAAGAAATTTAAAATGGTGCGGGGGAAGGTGAACAAGGTGGAGGTGGTGCTGGAGCGGCTACCTGAATGAAATGGCATTTGGTTTTTTGGTGAAAAAAGAGGCCCTGCGCTGAGAGGCGTGGGGCTTTTTTTGGGTTTGGAAGAAGTGAGAACAGCATCATTTTGCATTTTCAATATTTTGCATTTATTTAGCAGCCGAAATAGACTTCCGTTACTTATTACTACTTGAACAGCTTGGGAAAACTTGAAAACAACAGTAGCAAAACCCTGTAGGCGTTAGCCAAAGAACAAAACGATGAACGAAGAACTCAACTGGGACATTTTACTCCACGAACTTGATACCGGTAAGTGTGTCCTCTGTATTGGCCCCGATGTATTTTCATACGGTGAAGATCAGCGTTTGGAGCAACGCCTCGCAGATCAGCTCCGGCGGAACAGCCAGGTCTTAGGTATTCGGGTTTATGATGACGGTTGGTTTCACTATCTCCCACAACGGGATGAGGTCGCCACTTGGTTTGGTATAAAAGCCTTTTATGAAACCCAGCTATCTGCTGAGGCCGACCCTATTTTCTTAGACATCACTGTGCTTCCTTTTCACCTCATGCTCAACTTTTCTCCAGACTACCGTCTGCGGGATGCTTTTAAGAGCGTAGGAAAACCCTTTGAATTCGATTGTTTGTATAAAAACCCAGAATTAGCACAAAGTCGCTCAGACGAAAGTTACCTGCCTAGTAAGGCAAAGCCCCTTATATTTAATATGCTGGGTGAAATAGAAGATAAAGATTCTCTTGTAATGACCTACGATGACCTATTTGATTATATGGCTGCTATTTTTGAAAAAAAGCGGATGCCCCACCATGTCAAGCTGAAAATACAACAAGCCACCCATTTCATCTTTCTCGGGATGCCCTTGGACAAATGGTACTTCCACCTCTTTATGAGGGTGCTAGATATGCACAAGGACACCTCCAAGACCAAACGCTTTCAGGCGAGCTATTCAGTCAACGGTGCCAACGCCACCTTCTGCGAAGAGCAATACGCCATGACTTTCGTGCAAAACGATATTGCCGGGTTCACCACCTTGCTCCAACAGAAATGGCAGGCGGCCCAGGCCAAGAAAACCGGCACCGGCCAACTCAATACTTTCGACAGCTGGCGACAGATGGTCAAGTCAGGAGAGGACATTGCCATTCGGCAGGTGTTGAAAGAAATGAAGCCCTTTGCTCAAAAGAATGGTGACATGACCAACCTTCATATCATGCTTGAAATGCAGTGGAACGGCTTCATGGCCACCATCTTCGAGACGGAAATGGGCAAGAAGGCCATGAAAGCAGACATTGTTAGCCGGATACTACTAATGATTGACCAAATCGAAAAATCAAACTCCACCGGAAAGCCATGAGCAAACTCAAATCCAGATATCCCGGTGCCCGCCCATTCGAGACAGCGCAGCAACTGATTTTCAAAGGGCGGCTAAACGATACGGAAAAGCTATTTCAACGGGTCTCGTTGGAAAACCTCACCGTGCTTTACGGCAAATCTGGTACAGGTAAGTCTTCTCTGCTAAATGCTGGTATCATCCCAAAAGTAAAATCCGGGGACGACTTGATACCTATCCGAGTGCGTTTTCATGCTTACCAAGAAGGCCGAAACGCTGTGCCGCCCGCCGACCGGGCAAGGTTTTGTGTACGCAATGGCAAATCATCGCATTTGACCTTTTTGGACAAACTTATCCCTGATGAGCCAACGCTTTGGCATGATGTGAAAGAACATTTTATTTTACAAAGAGGCAAAAAAGGCCTCCTACTCGTGATAGACCAGTTCGAAGAGCTGTTCACCTATCCAGCAGAGCAGATTCAAGAGTTTGCGGAACAATTGTCCGAGGCGCTATATAAGGCCGTCCCACAACGCTACTGGGATTTACTGCAAACCGCTTACGCCCGGGATGAACATCCCCTTTCACCAGAGGAACTCACCCTCTTGCAGGGCAAACCCGCGCTGAAAGTCGTGCTATCCATCCGCTCTGACCGCCTCCACCTGCTCGACCGATTGGACAAACACCTCCCTACCATCCTCAAAAACCTCTTTGAACTCGATGCCCTCGACGAGGACTCCGCCCGGCAGGCAATCTCCGAGCCTGCCGCCCCGCCCAAAATGGACTGGTTCGACACTCAACCCTTCCTCTATGATGCTGCCACCATCGAGCAAATCCTTGATTTCTTGATGCACGAAAAAGATGACGAGGTAGAAAAGGCAGATTTGACCGAAAACCTCGAATATACCGATGCCAGACGTCAGAAAATAGAAGCCACCCAACTCCAGATCATTTGTTCCGAAATGGAGCGCAGGGCCCAAGCACGTAATCTCCAAGTCGTTAAGCCTGAGCATCTCGGCGACCTCGGTTTCATCATCCAGGAATATTACAGCAGCCAGATAGCCCAACTCCTCGAACCAGAGCAAATGCCCGCCCGCCGCCTCATCGAGGAAGGGCTGGTCTTCGAAGAAGAGGAGCGGCGGCTGAGCCTGTACGAAGGGCAGATTTTCAAGAACTACAAAATACAACCCGAAACCCTACGCCAACTCGTGGACGCCCATCTGTTGCGGGCAGAGCCTAGCCTATCAGGCGGCTACACTTATGAGCTGAGCCATGACACACTCGTGGCACCAGTATTGAAAGCAAAACGACTTCGATTGGAATTAGAACGGGTTCAAGAGGAGGTACAGCGTTTAGCAAAGGAGGCAGCGAGAATTAAGGAAGCTTTAGACGAAGCTATTAAGGAAAAGAAGCGGCGACAACGAGCTACGCTACTGGCTTGGATTGCAGTGATGGCGGCCGTATTGGCAATTGTCGCAGCATTCTATGCTTGGAATCAAACACAATGGTTAGAAGTAGCTCGTAAAGATGCTATTGCAAAACAAAAAGAAGCAGAACATAATAAATTTATGGCTGAAACAGCAGAAACTAATGCAATTCTACAAAAACAACAGGCTCAAAAAAGTGATAGTCTTGCGCAGATTTCGAGGGACAGTGCTTTATTTCAGAAACAACAAGCATTGACAAATCTTAAAAATGCTAACGAAGCTCTTGAAAGATATGAACGAGAAAAAGCCCAACGTGAAGCATTAGAATATAAAAAGCTGCTCAATGACGCGAGAGTATTTATCGAATCCGGCGATTGTGATTTAGCCTTGAAAAAATTGAAAAAAGTGCTTGACCTATTACCGAACGACCCGGAAGCTTTACGATTAATGAATAAATGCAAATGACTAAAATCAATGCCATGAAAATCTTCCCTTACTTGTTCTTCCTTTCGTTTTATGCCTTTATTAATAATGGGTGGTCGCAGGTTGACTTCGAAAAAGTAGGCAATTCAGAAATTGCCAAAGACGACAATGATTGTACACCAGAAGAGTTCAAAGGCCTGTTGAAAGAAGCCAAAGGAAAAGCCGCTATTGGCGATTACGAAGGCGCACTAAAAAAATGTTATTCAGCCAAAGCTTGTGATGAGAACAAGGAAGCAGAAGTCAACGCTCGCATTGATTCCATCTTTGCCATGATTCTCGGCGAGCGGGATGCTAGTGACAATGCTGCCCGTGCCCTACAAATCAACCAAAACGACCATACGCTTGCAATGCGTCTTGCGGAATACAATCACTATGCGCATCCCGGAAACGCAGGAGCCTCGGCTACATTACGCCTAACTGCCGAGATACGTAATCGCTTCTGTGCTTTCCTGCTCGCAGGGCACGAGGATTACGTCAGTTCGGTGGCCTTTTCGCCCGATGGAACGAGAATGGCATCGGGGTCG
>DIUC01000045.1 GCA_002435785.1 Saprospiraceae bacterium UBA6168
GTCAGAATTCACTTGACTAACTACTGAGCGACGACCAGAAGAATCGCCCGCCCATGTTGAACAGGCTGAGCAGCCCGACGAAACCGCCCGCCGCTGCTGCCGTCACGGCCCGGTCGGTCCCCACCACTTTTTCGGAGAACATCTCCTGAATCATCACGGAGGCTTGGCCGAGCACGCCGATGCCTGCGGTCACGTTGAGCATCAATACGCAGAATAGCAGATAAAACTGAGGCGTTATGATGGCCATGTTGGCGTCAACGGATTTCGGATGGTGGATTTTGATTTTAGGATTGGGTGCAGTACTGAATCCGACATCAGGTATTCGAACGGTAAAAACGCCGAACAGCATAAAGCATAGGTATAGCCCGCCCATGACGAGGAAGGTCTGGGAAACGCCCATGTCCGTTGGTGTTTTGAAATGCTCCATCAGCCAGATGGCCAGTGGAGAGGCCACCATTGCACCGCCGCCAAAACCCATAATGGCCATGCCCGTAGCCATGCCAGGGCGGTCGGGAAACCATTTTATCAAAGTGGAAACGGGCGAGATATAGCCCAGCCCCAAACCGATGCCGCCCAGCACCCCGTGGCCGAGGTAGAGCAGCCAGATTTGGTGCAGCTCCACCCCGATGGCCGACAACACGAAGCCGCCCGCAAAGCACAAGGCTGAAGTGAACATGGCCCGCCGTGGCCCTACCCGCTCCAGCCATTTACCAAAGACCGCCGCCGATGCACCAAGGCAAAAGAGGGCGATGCTGAATATCAGCCCTACCTGCACCAGCGACCAGTCGCCCGGTGCCGACTCGGTGATGCCGATGAGTTGCGTCAGCGGCTGGTTGAACACGCTGTAAGCGTATATCTGCCCAATGCACAAGTGGATGCTCAGGGCCGCCGGGGGCACCAGCCAGCGGTTGTAGCCGGGCGGTGCGAGGGTATGTGATTTGTCGAGGAAGTGGAACACGGGGAACAGTGAACTTTGAACGGTAAACTACCTGCTCCTTTGGGGCGAACGGGGTTACGCTTCGATTTCGGGGAGCGGTGATGGCGATGGTGTAGCACCCCCAATCTTACCCGTGATGAACTCCTTTATCCGCTGCGCCTCCGCCACGGGCAGCCCTTCGATGCTGATGTCGCTGCCGCTCCCGCCAGCCGTATAGACCTTGAGGGTGGCCAGCCCAAAGGCACTCTCCACGGGGCCACGGCTGATTTCGCAGTGCTGCATCCGGGTAAAAGGGATGGCCGTCAGGGTGCGCCACCAAACGCCGTGCTTGTGAAGGATGTCGTGTTCCCGAAGGGCATAGCCTTCTGCGCTGAACCGCTTCAAGGCAACCACCAATCCCAATCCAAAAAGCGCTGCCCAGAACGCCAGCAATGACCAGTTGAGCCAAGCCATTTTCAAGGGGTTTACAGCGTAAAAAACGAGCCATCCCAACAGCAAAAAGGCGAAAAGGAGGCTGGTAGCTATCATCTCCACCATGCGGTAGGAAGGAGAAAGCCGCTGAAAATCAACCGCTTCTGCCTGCGGCAAATCGGCTATGGGAATCTGTGCGTTCTCGAATATCATTTTAGTCTATTTCTGTATTGCTGAATGGTTGAGTGGTTGAATTGTTGAATTGCTGTATGGTTGTCGTTAAAAAGGCAACAATTCAACAATATAACAATCCAGGCAATTTTAAGCTTTCCTCTTCGATTTGTTGCCCGCAAAAATGCCCCATCCTCCGCTGCCCAAGAGGAAGCCGAGGTCGTACCATCCGCCGCTGTTGTTCACGGCGTAGATGGCCACGTTGTCATCAAAAAGGCTGGCGATGAAGCTGACGGGCGTGATGAAGCCGTGCAGCAGCCCGAACAGGAAGCCATACTCCTCGCCTTTGAGGCATTCTTGGACGGGTTCGACGCCTGCGCAGGAGGCAAACGTGAAAACGGTTACAGATAAGATACTGAAAATCAGTAGTTTGGAAGTTGGTTTGTTTTTCATGTTGTAAATTTTATTGTCAAACATATTGCTGCAAAGCACCGTTTTTTTCAGTGAAGTGCCAAAGCTAACTAATAAAAGCAACACGATTTTCGACGAACTCACTGCGGAGCAATATCTTCGCAAAATCTGAAAAACACCGCAACAGGCGGAAAAATGGCAGTTGTTTTTAGCGGCTTGATCGCTAGTGAAAACAGCACGTCGTTTTAGCTTGTCATTTCCATCCACATCATGAAAAAAACCTTCTCGTTCTCCTGCTTTCTATTGCTGGCGACGGCCATTTTTGCACAAAAAAACGCAGCAAAATTGCACCTCGGCGGCCTCCCCACAAATCCAATGGTCTTTTCAAAAGGCCTTGGTTACGAAAGAATGGTGGCTGAGTTCTGGTCGGTGCAGCTCATGTTCAACAAATATGGTTGGGATGACCGAGGCCTTGATGGTGAGGCCGAGATTACCAAAAATGCCGTCTTAGAAACAAGGCATTTTTTCGGGAAGAAAAGCAAAGGAACGCTCGACAAAGCGTTTTTCGTGGGTTGCTTCGTGGAGGGATTCCACAAAAAAGTGCTACCGGGCGGAGAGTGGTTTGAGCCGCCGCCACCTCTTATCGGAAAACGGTGGGGAATGGGCACGGGCTTGGTCATGGGAAAGAACTTTCCGCTTTTTAAGATTTTCTTTCTGGAATGCTTCGCTGGACCCAAGCTCCGCTACGTGCGGTCTGTGGACTATTTTGGCACCGCTGACCAGTACGAAGCCCATAATGCCCACCATTACACGAAACTCGTACCCCGCATCGGCTGTAACGTTGGATACAGGTTTTAGCAATCCCCCCTCACCACCCCAATATCACCTGCGCCAGCAGAATCTTCGCCACCATCGCCGTGGGGAAGACCGTGGCATAGCCGATGTTGGCAGCGCCCGTGTCGTCTTTTTCATTGGCGAAGGCGAGGCAGGCGGGCTGCGTGTGCAGGGCCGACATGACACCCATGAGCAGGTTGTACGGCATGTGGAACACCAACCGGAAGACGAGCAGGCCCAGTCCTGCGGTGGCCAAGGTGACGATGGCGCCCAGCGCAATCAACTGAAAGCCAGCCGATTGGAAAGTGGAATAAAACGAATGGCCCGACTTGAGGCCAATGCCCGCCAAGAAGAACACGGCGCCCAATTGCCGAAGCGTAAGGTTTGCGTTCAGCGACATGCCCCAGATGATGCCCCCGCTGCGGCCCATTTTGCCCAAAATCAAGGCCACGATGAGCGGCCCCGCCGCAAAGCCCAACTTGAACGAGGAGCCGCCCGGCAATGGGATGGGCAACATGCCCAGCAACAGCCCCAGCGCAATGCCGATGCTGATGCTGATATAGTCCACCTCCGAGAGCCGCTGAAAGCTGTCGCCAAGGTAATTCCCGATTTCCTTCATCTTTTCCTTGGGGGCAATGATGCGCACCCGGTCGCCCGCCTCCAGCACCATGTCCCCGTGCGTGGGCAGGTCCACGTCGCCCCGGCGGATGCGGGTGATGATGGCCTGAAAGTGGTGGTAAAGGTCAAGTTCCCGGATGCTCTTGCCGACCACCGCTTTATTGGACACGAAAATGCGGCGGTAGCCGACGGTGCTGCCGTCTAACGAAAGGTCCCGGTGGCTGGGAATGCCAAAAAGCGCTTGAAATTTTTTGAGATTGGCAGGATGTCCGACGAGTGTGAGTATGTCGCCTTTCTGGATGATGGTTGCTGCACCTGGCACTTCAATCTCAGCGCCGCCCCTCGGCAGCCGCCGGGACACCACGATGTCGTGCAGCTCGCCGGATTGGCCGATTTCCTGCAGGCTCTTTCCTGCCAGCCTCGAATTGGTGACGATGACGTTCACGTTTTCCAGTTCCTCGCTGCTGATGCCCGTGAGTTCTGCCGTGGTGGCGGCTTCCTTTTTGAAGTCAATGCGCCAGAACTTGATGCCCATTTGGAACAAAAAAATGACGCCAATCACCCCTATCGGGTAGGCCAGCGAGTAGCCCACGACCGGCTCGGCCAGCAAGTCCCTCGCCGCTGCCGAGGTAGTATCGTTGATGGAGCCCTTTAGGATGTCCACCACGGAGGCGAGGGCGGGCGTGTTGGTCAAGCTGCCGCAAAAAAGCCCTGCCGTGAGCGTGCTTTTCAGCCCCATCCATTTGCCCAGTGCAATGGTCAGCGCAGCGGAAACGACCAAGATGCCCAATACGAGCAGGTTGTCCCGAAGCCCCGATTTTTTGAAAGAAGCAAAGAAACTGGGCCCCGACCGAAGGCCAATTGTGTAAACGAACAGCACCAGCCCAAGTATGTAAACCATGTCCGGCAAGGCCATGTCTGGGTGCATGGCCCCGAATGCCAGCCCCACGAAGAGTACGGCGGCCACGCCAAAGCTGAAGCCTCGAAACCTAATCCGGCCAATGAAATAGCCGATGGCAATGACAAAGAAGAGCAGCAGCGGCTTGTTTTCGAGGAGGAGTTGGACGATTGTATCGTAGAGATTCATGGCGCAAAGTTATGGTTAAACTCACCACTCTCGCACCTTCACGCTCCTAAACGACACCTCGTTTCCGTGGTCTTGCAGCAGGATATGCCCCTGTGTCCAGTTGCCGAAGTTCGGCCAATCCTTGTATTTGGAGTAGGCCACGAGGGCGTTGAACATCGGCGTGTTGCGCTCATATTCAAGGGTCTGGAAGCCGTTCAGCCAATGCTCCACATGGTTGCCACGCACCACGATGCGCAGTTGGTTCCACTCGCCTATGCCCCGGAACACTTTGTTTCCGCTCGGATTGGAGCGGTTGGCGGCGGGGATGAGGTCGTACAGCGAGCCGAGCTTGCGGTTGCCCGCCACGCCCATAGCAGCATCGGGGTGCTTGGCGTCGTCGAGGATTTGGAACTCGCAGCCGATGGCCGAACCAGCGCCTTGGTTCAGGTCGGGCTGCACGAAGTATTTGACGCCGCTGTTGGCACCTTCGGTAATTTTGAACTCAAGCTTCAGCTCAAAGTCGCTGAACTGGTCCCTCGTCACGATGTCGCCGCCGCCAGTGCTTTCGCCGCCAGTGGAGGGCTGCACGGTCAGCACGCCGTCCTTCATCGTCCAGCCTGATTGGGGGAACTCGCCGGAAGGGGCGGAGCGCCAGCCGTTGGCCGTTTTGCCGTCCCAGAGCAGGCGCCAACCGTGGCGCAACTCATTGTCCGTCAGCGTGTTGGCGAGGTAGTTTTCTTCGGGGCAATGCGGCTGCACTCGCCAGCGGTAGGCGGCCAGCCCCTCGGTCTTGATGCGAATATTGCGCCAGCGAACCTCCTTGCCCTCATCGGCGGGGCTGCCGATGCTGTGTACTTGCAGGGCGATGAAGCCCGTAGCGGTCAGGTCGTCCACGACGTTGGCGGTCTGCACCCCGTTCACCCAGATGCGCAGTTCGTGGCCGATGGCTTCGATATGGTAGCTGTTCCAATCGCCGTTCTTAAAGGCCCGACGACCCGGCTCGTTCTCGGCGAGTGCAGCGAGCCAGCCCCGGCGGGCCTCGTCATAAATGCCGCCGGAATAGGCACGGGGGCTTGGGTCAATCTCCGCTTGGTAGCCGTGTACCCGCCCCTTCTGGTACTCGGGCAGGCTCATGCTTCGGAACTGTATGCCGGAGTTGATAGTGGGGTCCACCTTCACCTCCAGTTCGAGGATGAAGTTGGCGTAGTTTTTTTCGGTGCAAAGGAAGGTGTTGGGCGTGTTGGCCTTGGTCGTCCCGACGATTTCGGCGTTCTCGACTCGGTAGGGCGCATCACCGTTCTTGACCGACCAGCCGCTTAGGTCCTTGCCATTGAAGAGGGGCTGCCAGCCGGGCTGTGCGGTGGCCGTTTGCGCAGCGAGGAAAAGAAGCAGGAAGGGCAAATGTTTCATGATTTTCGTTTTGCCAAAGGTACGGAATGTGGTGGACAAGAAAAAAATCGGATGTTTGGTCAGCCGTTCGCTATTGTTCCTTTATTTACCTTCGTTCCAACAACGACAATCAACACAGCATGAAAAACCTCGCCTTTTGCCTCCTGTTAGCCCTTGGTTCATGCAGCCTTTTTGCGCAGCAAAAAACCTACTGCAACCCCACGAACATTGATTACGGCTACACGCCCTACGAGCGCTTTGCGGCTTGGGGCAAGCACCGGGCCACCGCCGACCCGGTCATCGTGAACTACAAGGGCGACTTCTACCTGTTCAGTACCAACCAGGGCGGCTACTGGCACAGCCCTGACATGCTCAACTGGACCTTCCACGAGCGCCGCTTCCTGCGCCCCTGGAACAACAAGACCAAGGATGACCTTTGCGCCCCCGGCGTCGGCATCATCGGCGATACGATGGTGGTGTTCGGCAGCACCTACACCTCCGACTTCTCGCTCTGGGGCAGCACCGACCCAAAGGGCAACGAGTGGTTCGTGCTGGTGGACAGCCTTGAAATCGGTGGCTGGGACCCTGCTTTCTTCACCGACGACGATGGCCGTTTTTATATGTACAACGGTAGCAGCAACCGCTTTCCGATGTACGGCGTGGAGCTTGACCGCCGCACGTTCCAGCCCAAAGGCACCCGTACGCCCATGTACCTGCTCGAAGATTGGCGCTACGGTTGGCAGCGATTCGGCGAGCACATGGACAATACCTTCCTCGACCCATTTGCCGAAGGCGCTTGGATGACGAAGCACAATGGCAAATACTACTTCCAGTATGGCGCTCCGGGCACGGAGTTTAGCGGCTATGCCGACGGCGTGGTGGTGGGGGAGGGGCCGTTGTTCAATTTCCAGCCCTTTACACCGCAGAGCGACCCCCTGAGCAGCAAAATGGGCGGCTTCAACCGGGGCGCTGGCCACGGCGCTACTTTCCAAGACAACGGTGGGCGGTATTGGCACACGTCCACGACGGTGGTTTGCGTGAAAAACACATGGGAGCGGCGCATCGGCATCTGGCCCGCCGGGTTTGACGGGGACGACGTGATGTGGTGCAACACTGACTTCGGAGACTACCCGATGTACCTGCCCAGCGCCCGCACCGACGGCCAACTTCGCCCGGACTGGTGGCTGCTCAATTACAAAAAGCCCGTGATTGTGAGCAGCACGCTCGGCAGCTACGCCGCCAACAACGCCGTGGACGAGAACATAAAGACCTACTGGAGCGCCCGCACTGCCGACAAGGGCGAATGGCTGCAAACGGATTTGGGGCAAATGGGCACCGTCCATGCCATTCAAATCAATTATGCCGACCAGGACGCCGAGTTTTTGGGGAAACAAACGGGCATTTACCACCAATATGAGGTTTACCACTCCGCAGACGGCAAAAAATGGGAATTATTGGTGGACAAAAGCAGGAACAAAACGGATGTGCCACATGATTATGTGGAGCTGAACAAACCGATTAATACCCGATTCATTAAACTGTTAAACATACACATGCCCACCGGCAAGTTTGCCATCAGCGGCCTGCGCATATTCGGCAATGGTGGCGGCGAAAAACCCCTGCCAGTAAAGGACTTTATCGTGCTGCGCACGGAAAAGGACAAGCGCAGTGCCTATATCAAATGGAGTCCCGTGGACAATGCTTTTGCCTATAATCTGTATTACGGGACTGCGCCGGATAAGCTGTACAATTCCATACTTATTTATGATTTTAATGAGTATTGGTTTAAATCAATGGATTTAAAGAAGGCATATTATTTTGCCATAGCGGCAGTGAACGAGAATGGGGTGGGGGAAAGGACGGTGACGGGGAAGGTGGAGTAGTTTGGCAGCTAAGCAATCCATACCTACCGCAACACCGTTATCTCTCCACTCAAATTCACCACCCGGCCATCAATGGTTTCCACGGTGGCCATCCATATAACCACGCCTTGCTGAATCATTTGCCCACGGAACGTCCCGTCCCAAGCGGTTGGGGCATTGGGCGGCACGTTGTATTGCTCGAAAACATGGTTGCCCCAGCGGTCGAACAAATGTACCGACCGTACAAGCGATACCTCCGGGCCAGCAAAAATGATGAAGTCTGAATTGGGGCCTCCACTGCCCGGACGAAGCGCCGTTGGCACATATACCCGCACCGATTGGTCCACTTCCACCGTCAGCGAGGCGCTGGTCGAGCAGCCATTAGCGTCGAACGCCGTCAGTGTGTAGGTGCCCGATTTCAGCGCAGTGATGTAGGTGGCTGGGCAACTTGGGCAGTTCACACCATTCGATGGCGACCATTCGGCGGTTGTTAGCTGAAAATTCGCTTGAGGGTTCACCCAAATGCTGTCGCCCAAATGGGTGAGATACGGCTGTTGTCCCAAATCAAGGTGAAGCGTGATGGCTGCCGCAATATTCACTTCCTTGGTAATCGTGCAGCCCGCCGCATTGGTCGCAGCAAGCGAATACGTGCCAGTCGGAAGGTCGTCCCATACGAGCGGCGTCCCCGTGTAATATTGGGAAGCGTGGTTTTCCAAAACAAACTCCACTGGCAACAACGGGGTCAATACCGCCTCCAATGCTATTTTTCCGTCCTCATTTCCAGCACAAAGCACCTGCTGAACGGAAGTTTCAAAATCAAGCCCGACAAACTCGACGGTGGTGATGACCAAGCTGTCGCAGCCGAATTGGTTGGTTAGCACCAAAGTGTCTGTGCCCACTGCGTTTTGATTGCAGGAGGCGGCGCTCAAAAAAGTCTGGCTGGAGGGCGAAAGGGTGGTCGTCGTGATGACGAGGCTATCGCAGCCCGCCGAACTTGTCAGCAGCAGGGTATCCACCCCGACGAGCGTGGGGTCACAGTTTTGCGCAGCGAGCTGTGTGACGGCTATTGCGCCAGCGTCAAAAATGGTGTTGGTGATGACGAGGCTATCACAGCCAAATTGGTTGGTGAGCTGCACCGTGTCAATGCCGACGAAGCTGGGGTTGCAGGAAGTGGCGCTCAAAAAGGTCTGGCTGGAGGGCGAAAGCGTGGTGGTGGTGATGATGAGGCTATCGCAGCCCGCCGAACTGGTGAGCAGCAGCGTGTCCACCCCGACGAGCGTAGGGTCGCAGTTTTGCGCAGCGAGTTGGGTGACGGCTATTGCGCCAGCGTCAAAAATGGTGTTGGTGATGACGAGGCTGTCGCAGCCGAACTGGGTGACAAACAGCACGGTGTCAATGCCAACCAAATTGGGATTGCAGGAAGCGGCGCTCAAAAAGGTCTGGCTCAAAGCATCAAGCGTGGTAGTGGTTATCACCAAACTGTCGCAGCCCGCCACATTGGCCAGCAGCAGGGAGTCCACTCCGACCGCCGCTGGGTTGCAGCTTGTGGCCTGAAGCTGGGTCACGTTGGGCGACAAAAATGTGAGGCTGACTTCCACGAGGCTGTCGCAGCCGTTGGTGGCCATGTTCGCCAGCAATACCTGTCCGGAGGGGTTTTGGGCATCGAAGGTTTCACCGCCCAATTGGTAGGATTGGCCAGGGCAAAGCACGGGTTGGACGGAAGCGGTCGCATACAATTGCGTTACTTGGGCAGTATCGGTACGGGAGCAGCCCTCCAGGTCAACGGTAACCCAATAGTTGCCGGGAGCAACTGCATGTAGGGTTGGGGCGCTGCTGCCGTTGTTCCACTGGTAGCTTGCGCCGGGAAGGGTGGCATCCAGCAGGGTGCCCGCCGCATTGCAAAAATCGGCATCGGCCAGTGCAAACCCCTGTAAATAGTCAGGGGTGGTGAAGTCAAAAGCGACCAATCCGCTTATGCCTTGTGGGCAAACGGTTTGGATTTGGCCTTCGTATTGGTTGCAGCCGGGCAGGATGTCGAAGTCCCAATCGCTGCTGTAAGCGGTGATTTCCGTCCAAACAGCTTCGCCGACAATCCGGTAGCGGAGCTGGTAATTGATGGCAAGCGGCTGGTCCGTCCAGTCCACGAAGGAAGAAACCGGCGTACTGGAAAGGGTGACAATGGTCGGTGGGCTACATGGGGCGACCTCCACAAAAAAGGCCGTTACCGTGCCGGAATTTAGGAAGGCCATCGCAATGGCGAATGCCAATTGGTTGGGGCCAAACGCATTGCCACTGACCTCCCAGTGGTCGAACAGCCATCCTTGGGCGGGTTTGGCAATGAGGTCTATGTTTACCCCACCAAAATAATTTCCGGTGAAGGGGTAAATGGCTGGGGTTATCGTGTTTACCATGACTTGGTTGGGCGACCCAGCGGGAGATACCTGAACGGTTAAATCGAACGGCCCGGTCACGTCGTAGCAGTCCACGATGGCTGGTTCCAGCACCTGGCAACGGGTGTTGATGAAATTGCGGAGCGTGGTTACATTTTGATTCCATTGGTTGACGTTTCCGGTCCATCGTGCGCATTGTTGGGCCATTTCAGGGGAAATGGTGTTGGTCATGGAAGTGAGCAGTTCGTTCATGTACTCGCAGGAGAGCGAGGTGTTGAGCAAATCGGCGTACCGGTTGATGTACAAATCCTTGAACTGTTGGTTGGCATATAGCGCCATGAAAATATCAATATGGTTTTGTGGGTCGCCGCTGTTGGGGATCTGCTCCACATCGCAGGGGTCGGCGGTGGGGCCGGTATTGGGTATGCCGGTATAGTTGGTATAGTGCCCGAACGTGGCATCCATGTCCCAAAGGGTATAGCGCCATTTTCTTGCAGTGCCGTCAGGGTTTTTGCCTCGCCACCAGGAAGTGTTCCAGTTGAGCCAGTCCTTGCAAACGCTGTGCTGGTTGATGATGACGTAATCAATCAAGCTCAGGAAGTCCAATTGCTGCTGCGCAATGTCGTAGTTGGCAGGGTTGACCATGCTGTTGTTCAGGATAAAGTTTTTGAGGGTAAGCCAGTTGGTGGTCACGCCGTACTCTGCCCAGGTATTGCCCCATGTTTTTATATAGTCAATGTCAAACTCGCCTTGGTCATAATAATATTTGGTAAAGTCGGCATCGTCCACTTTTTCCCGGAGGTCATACACCCCCCAATATTGGCCGTTGACGTACAGCACGCAGGATAGGTGGGTGCGAACGTCCACATTCATCCCGCCTTTCAGGGCGAGCATTTGTACATAAGAATCCCGGATATGGGCGCCGCTGGCATACGGATAATTGTCGTTGGCCCCCGCTTTTAGGATGAGGCGCTGGAACTTCTTGCGGGTCCGGTCCGGGAAAAATTGGTGGTTCAACTCATCGTCATACCCCATTTGGTCGCGGGTTATCCAGTCAACGCCACGCTGTGGGTAGGCCCAGCTATCGTTGCCATGCTTATTGAACTCGCCGTAGCCGTCTGATTCCAGCACGTTGTTCTCGAAGTATTCAAAAGAGCCAAAAGGGGTGATTTGTGTGCCGTTCAACAAGGTGGTGATGCTGTTTCCAGCAATGGAAATGACCGGCACCGTGTGGGTGACATTGATAAAGTAAGTGTGGTAGGTGACAAAGCCCGGCAACTCCTGTGCGTTCGGACTGAAAGCACGTGCCTTGAGGACGGTCGTCGCTGCGATATTGATTGGGAGGGTATAGAGCGTGGCGGTGGCACCCGGCTCGCTGCCATCGGTGGTATAGCGGATGGAAAAACCGGGGTCGGTGCTCAGGCTCACCGAGACGCTCCCGGCATAAAAACCAGCCGCTTGGCTTGCGACCACCGCCGGTGCATAAGCTGAAAAGGAACCCGTGTTGTTGATGGCGCCTGGGGTTGGGCCGGTAAAGATTTTCCAGGTCGGGCTGCCATTTGGAAACCGCCCATAGCTGTGGTTGACTTGGTTGGGTATGCCGAAGGTGTAAATATCGGCGGTAGTGCCGTTGGGCATGGTCAACACCACCGACTCGCCCTTCGTCTGGGTAAGCTTGAAATTGGTATGCAGAAAGGTCCCTTGCACCTTGTCCTTGCCGGAGCAAAAAACCGTGCGGTAAGCGCCCGGTGCGATGGACTGCCCGTTCGGGACCACCCATTTCTGGGGCTTGGTGGGGTCGTCGCTAAAAAACCATCCGCTTAGGTTCACGGCAGCCGGTCCGGTGTTGTACAGTTCGAACCAATCTTCCCGGTCGCCGTCGCCATCGGTCAGGCCATTGAGGTTGGAAGCGCAGACCTCGTTGAGGAGTACCTGAGCGGGAAGTTTGGAAATGAAAAAAAACAAAAGAATTGGGAGGAGAAGTCTTGCCATTTTAAAATCAGATTTTGGTGAACGGAGGTAAAATTAGCAAAACATGCGAATTGGGGGTTTAAATGCGGCAAATTGTGCCGCTCGGGACGAATGTTGGTAGCGATATGCCCAAACCTCCTTTTCTACCGACATTTTGGGGCTATAGCGCACGCTGGCAAGTTTTGGGCATGGGGGGCTTGGGGCGGCTGCGCCCCCAAGCCCCCATGCCCAAAACTTGACGGCGTACGGTATAACTGCACATTTCAACCCCTAATTTGCGTAAATCAGGCACATTGAAAAGGATACAGGCAAATTGGCGGCTTCACCCCCTTTCCCTACCCACCAACGGATTTTCTTATCTTCGCCGCCATTTTATCAAACATCACAAGCATTGATTACCCACATCAACGGTACGATTACCCACAAAACGGCCACCTACATCGTGGTGGAGGCCGGGGGCATCGGCTACCACGTCAACATCAGCCTCAGCACCTACGCCAAGGTGGAGAAATTGGAGCGGGTGAAAATCCTGACTTTCCTACACATAAAAGAGGATGCGCACACCCTGTACGGCTTTGCCGAGGACGAGGAGCGGACGCTGTTCACGCACCTGATTTCCGTGTCGGGCATCGGCCCCACCACGGCGCAGGTGATGCTGTCGCAGATGAACGCCGAGGAAATACGGGCGGCCATCATCGGCGAAAACGAGGCGGCGTTGCGCAAGGTGAAGGGCATTGGACAAAAAACGGCCAAGCAAATCATCCTCGACCTGAAAAGCAAAATGATGAAGTCTGGTGGGGACATTACGCCTTCGCTGCTCGCAGCGGACAATACCATCCGGCAAGAAGCGTTATCTGCGCTATTGTCACTTCAAGTGAACAAAATTCAGGCGCAAAAGGCCCTGAACAAGGTGCTGGAGGAACAACCCGGCGTAAAAACCGTAGAGGATTTGGTCAGGTTGGCGCTCAAGCAGTTGTCGTGAAATGATTGGATGGATGTGTACTGCCAAATCCATAAGTCACTCACCAACTGTTAAAAAAAATCAAGCTTGAAGGCCAGCCCGACGATTGGCGTTTAAGCGCAAACCAGCAATACGAAATGATGATTATTGGACTTTTACGAAACTGATTCATTTTAATATTTTCCAGAAAAAGCTAACTATTCCATGAGCTTTTCGTAAACCTCCGCTTGGTCGTGTTGGGCCATGATTTAGCCTTTCGTTCGGCTCGTTCCGCTTTATCCAAGGAGATTGAATTTCAAAAGAAACCCGCATTTATTGCATACGCATCTTATGAATCAGAGAATATTTCTACCCGGTATTTTCACGGTTATCGGATTTTTCACGCTCACTGCCCCCACTTGGGGTGGCAACAATTTCCCGGAAAACCCCTATTCCCCCGAGTACATATTGGCGGAGGAGACTCCTAACCCGGCAAAGCCCGAAGCCATCACTGCGCCTGCCTACACGCTTACCTTGGTGGAGGTGCCAGTGGACACCATCCCGCTCAAAGACCGCACGGGTGACTTCATGAACAACCCCAACCCCAACCCATTTGACCTGAAAGACCCCAAGGACGTGCAGCAAACCGTGGAGTACGACCCCATCAGCGGGCAGTACATCATTACCGAGCGCATTGGCGACGACTACTACCGCCCACCGACCTACATGACCTATCAGGAGTTCATGGACTACCAATCCAAAAAGCAGGAAGAAGACTATTTCAAGGAGCTGAACGGCTCCGGCCAGCGGGGCGTGAACGGCAAGCTGGACCCTATCGGGAAAATTGACGTGAAAAACCAGCTCATCGAACGCCTTTTTGGAGGCACCAAAGTGGACATCCAGCCCAAGGGCAACATTGACCTCACCTTCGGCGTGGACTACTCCAATGTGCAAAATCCAAGCTGGACCCGCCGCCAGCAACGGCGGGGCGGCTTTGACTTCGACATGGACATCATGATGAACGTGGAAGGCTCCATCGGCGAAAAATTGAAGTTGAGCACCAACTACAACACCCAAGCTACCTTCGACTTCGACAACACGATGAAGCTCAACTACAACACCGATGCCTTCGGTGAGGACGACATCATCAAGAAAATAGAGGCGGGCAACGTGAGCCTCCCACTCAAAAGCACGCTCATTCAGGGCAGCCAAAGCCTTTTTGGGTTGAAAACGGAACTGCAATTTGCCAAGCTCCGCCTCTCGATGGTTGCCTCTCAGCAGCGGTCGAAACAGGATAACGTCACCCTCAAGGGCGGCAGCCAGTTCCAGGATTACGAAGTGTTTGCGGATGCCTACGACGAAAACCGCCACTTCCTGCTCACCCATTACAACCGCAACAACTTCGAGGAGGCATTGTCCGACCTGCCCGTCATCAAGACGCTCTTCAAGATTCAGAAACTCCAAGTATGGGTCACGGACTCCAGGGGCGAAACGGCCAACATCCGGGACATCGTGGCCATCGCCGACCTTGGCGAAACCACCCGCATGACCAACAACAGCGTGGACATGCAGCCGCCCGCAGCGCCTCTTTACCGCGACAACCAAGGCGAGGCGCTCCCCGACAACTATGCCAACCCCATTTATCCCACCCTGCTCTCCGACCCCCGCACCAAACAAGTGGAGCGCATCGTGAACGTGCTGAAAACGCCCCCGTTCAACTTCCAGCAGGGCCGTGATTTTGAGAAAGTGACTGCCCGTCTGTTGTCACCGACCGAATATACCTTTCACCCACAGCTTGGCTTCATCTCTTTGAACCTCAACATACAGCCCTCCCAAGTGGTGGGCGTGGCGTTTGAATATACCTATAAAGACTCCGTGTATCAGGTAGGCCAAATGGCCGAGGACGTGGCTCAAAACACGGGGCTTACCAACAATAGCAACCCCGAAGCCGCTCCCAACCAAAACGTGCTTTTTGTGAAAATGCTAAAAAGCACCGTGCAGCCCGTGAACCTGCCCACTTGGGACCTGATGATGAAAAACGTGTACAACATCGGGGCTTACAACGTTTCGAGGGAGGACTTCAAATTGGACATCTTCTACGACGACCCCGGCCAGGGGCAAAAGCGGTTTTTGCCTTCCAGCAATTTGGCGGGCATACCATTGCTCCGGGTGTTCAACCTTGACCAACTCAACGTGCAGAACGACCCGCAGCCTGATGGCGTGTTCGACTATGTGGACGGCCTCACCATCCAGTCCCGTAACGGGCGCATCATGTTCCCGGTGTTGGAGCCGTTCGGCAGCGCATTGGAGAAGCAGATAACCGACCCCGTGCAAGCGAAGAAATACGTGTTCAAGCAGCTTTACGACCTCACGCTTTTCAACGCACGGGAATTCCCCGAACTCAACCGTTTCACCATAAAGGGCACGTACAAGTCCAGCGTTTCGAGCGAGATTTCGCTGGGTGCCTTCAACATCCCGCCCGGCTCGGTCATCGTCACGGCGGGCGGCGCTCCGCTGGTGGAGGGCAAGGATTACGAAGTGGATTATTCCATCGGAAAGGTGCGCATCCTCAACGATGCCATCCTGAACTCCGGCACCCCCGTCAAGGTATCGTTTGAGGACAATACCCTGTTTGGGTTCCAGCAGAAGACGATGCTTGGCCTCCGGGCGGATTACGAAGTGAACAAGCACCTGACCATTGGTGGCACTTACCTCCGGCTTTTCGAGCGGCCCTTCACCCCGAAAGTGAACATCGGCGACGACCCCATCAACAACCGGATTTTTGGCCTCGATGTCAACTACAGCAACGAAGTGCCGTGGATTACGAAAATGATTGACAGGCTGCCGCTCATTTCCACCAAAGCCCCTTCCAACGTCACGCTTTCCGCCGAAACGGCGGCCATCAAGCCCGGCCATTCCAGGGCCATCAACGAAAACTCCGAAGACGACGACAAGGGCGGCGTAAACTATATTGACGACTTCGAGGGCAGCGCCCAGCCCATCAACATCCAGTCGCCGTTCATTGGCACCAACGGCTGGGTCATTGCGAGCATCCCCCAAAACGACATGTTCAAAGAGTCCGGCCTGAAGGACGACCTATTGGCTGGCGTGAACCGGGGGCACCTTTCTTGGTTCCGCATCGAGGCAGGCAATGACATCCGGGGCGCTGGCGACGACCGGAACCCCTATACGCAGAACATCAGCCAGCAGGAGATTTTCCCCAATTTCACGCCGACAAACCAGTTTGGCAATGCCTTCAACCAAATCCTCGACGTGCGGTACGACCCCACCCGCCGTGGCCCTTATAATTTTGACCTGCCGGGCGGAACTACCTTTTCCCAAGGATTGAGCAACAACGGAAACCTGTTGGCACCTGAGACCCGCTGGGCGGGCATCATGCGGCAGTTGACCACCAACGATTTCCAGACGGCCAACATCGAGTATGTCGAGTTTTGGATGCTCAGTCCTTACCTCGACGAAACGGGCGCAGACGCTGGAAACCCCGCCGCCGCCAACGGCGACATGGACGGTTATATCTACATCAACCTCGGCAACGTTTCAGAAGACATCATGCCGGACTCCCGGAAGTTTTTTGAAAACGGCCTGCCTGGACCCAACACCCAGGGCCGCCGTGCCACCAAGACCGGGTGGGGCCGAGTGCCGCTCACGCAACAAATCACCAATGCCTTTGACACCGACCCCGTCAACCGGGCGGCACAGGACGTGGGCCTCGACGGCCTGTCGAGCGCCGAGGAGGTGGAGCATTTTCAGGCATACATTGATGCCATCAATGCTTCTGGCCTAACGGCAGATGCCAAGCAAGCCATCCTGAACGACCCCTCCAACGACGATTTTGTGCACTTCCGCTTTGGCTACCCCAGTGGAACGACATTGCTCCAACGCTACGACCGCAACTTCGGGACGGAGGGCAATACGCCGATTTTGCAGGGAGAACAAACCTCCCCGGCCTCCACGCTGCTCCCCGATTCGGAGGACCTCGACGGCGACCGCACCCTGAACGAAACGGAAGGCTACTTCCAGTATCGCATCCCCATTAAGTACGACGGCAACAAGGGCATTGACCTCGACAACCCCTTTATCACGGACGTGACGCAGGGCGCAAACAACCGGGTCTGGTATCGCTTCCGGGTGCCACTTGACTTGCCAGCTACCAACGAGAACTTCTCCATCGTGGGTGGTATCCAAGATTTCCGCTCCATCCGCTTCATGCGGATGTACTTCAAGGACTTCAAGGCGCCCATCCAGTTCCGCTTCGCAACGTTGGACTTGCAGCGCAACCAATGGCGCCGCTACAAACAGGACATCGGTGAGCCTTGTATCTCCATTACCCCGCCGGACTTTGAGAACCAGACCCTGTTTGAGCTGAACAAGGTGAACATCGAGGAAAACAGCCAGCGCACGCCGTTCAACTACGTGCTGCCGCCGGGCATCTCCCGGGAGCGGGCGCTTGGCGTCAACCTCCAGGCATTTCAGAACGAGCAGGCACTGACCATGCGGGTGTGCGACTTGGCCGATGGTGACGCACGGGGCATGTTCAAAAACTTGAACCTCGACATGCGCTATTTCAGCAAGCTGAAAATGTTCGTCCATGCAGAACCAGCCATGTGTGGCATGGGCCCTGAGCCGCTGGAGGATGGCGAGTTGAGCGTGTTCGTGCGCTTTGGCTCCGACTTCAAGAACAACTATTACGAGTACGAGATACCGCTGATACTCTCCGACCCCAACTCTCCGGTGCCGAGGAATGACCCCGACTACCTGCGGGTGGTGTGGCCGAGGGAAAACGACATCAGCGTGGTGTTTGACGAGCTTAAAGCATTGAAGCTCGAAAGAAATGCTGGCTCCACGAGTGTCGGGCAACCGTACTCGAAAACCATCCAGCGGGACAATGGCCTTGGCGATGCAAGAATCAGCATCAGGGGTGCGCCCAACTTGGGCAATATCAAGGCATTCATGATTGGCGTCCGCAATCCAAAACAGGGCGAGGAATGTGACCCCAGCGACTCAAAAAGCGTGGAAATATGGGTCAACGAGCTTCGGGCTTTTGGTTTGGACGAACGGGGTGGGATAGCGGCCGTCGCCCGTGCCGACATCCAAATGGCCGACCTCGGCACGCTGTCCCTCACGGGCAAGGCGAGCAGCATTGGCTTCGGGGCGCTCGACCAGAAACTTCAGGCCCGTAGCCGGGAACAGATTACGCAGTACGACATTGCCACCCAAGTGGCTTTGGACAAATTCCTGCCGGAAGGCATAGGGCTGCGGTTGCCGTTCTACTTCCAGTACTCCAGCGAGGTGCGCAACCCACAGTTCGACCCGTATGACTTGGACATCGAGTTGAAGGACAAAATCAGGCTGTCGGACAACCCCGACTCTGTTCGGCAGTTGGCGCAGACCTCCACCAAAATCAAGAGCTACAACTTCACCAACGTGCGGTGGGAGAAACAAGGCCAAGGTGGCAAACCTATGCCTTGGAGCCTGTCCAATTTCAGCTTTACTTATGGCTTCGACCAAACTACCCGGCGTGACCCCATCATCGAGAGCGATGTGCTGACTCGACGCCGTGGTGCCATTGACTATGCCTACCAGCGCAACGTGAAGTACATTGAGCCATTCAAAAAGGTCATAAAAAAGGACAAGTACCTCAAGTTCATCAAGGAGATGAACTTCAACCCGCTGCCCAACTCGTTCAGGGTCTCTACCGACCTCGACCGTAGGTTCAACAGCACGAAGTACCGTTTCTCCGGCGACAACCCGCTGTACAACACCTATTACAACAAGCAGCTACTCTGGAACCGGCGGTACGACTTTGCTTGGGATTTCACCAAAAACCTCAAGTTCAAGTTCAATGCAGACAATATCGGCGTGATAGACGAGCCAGATGAATCGGTGATGGTAGCGAATAGCCAACGTGACCCCAATGACCCGTTGTACATCTCCAGCATCAAGGATTACCGACGGGATTCCATCCTGACCAACATGAGGGACTTCGGTCGGACAAAGAGCTACCGCCACCAGTATTCCTTGACCTACAACGTGCCGTTGAGAACCCTGCCATTCATGGACTGGACGAGCCTGAAGCTGTCCTACGACGCCAACTACACTTGGGATGCGGCGAGCCTTGCCACCAACGCACAGGCGCTCGGCAACGTTATCACCAATGGCCAGCGACGCCAAGTGGAGGCCGACCTCGATTTCGAGAAGCTCTACAATTACTCAAAGTACCTCAAGAAAATCAATTCCAAGCAACGCCCTGCTGCCGGAGCCACTAAGGGCAAGAACGACGTAAGCGCGACCACCCCGGACGGCAAGGACACCAACCTTAGCCGAAAGGACAAAAAGGCCGCCGAAGCGGAGAAAAAAGCTGCGGGCGGAGCAGCTGGGAAGGATGATAAGAAGGCGGAACGTGAGCCTAGTTCTATGGAGCGTTCGCTCATCCGGCCTCTGATGTCCGTGCGCAAGCTCAAAGTCCGTTACACCGAAAACTACGGCACTGTGATTCCGGGTTATTTGCCGCAGTCAAAACTGTTGGGCATGAACCAGTTCACCTCTCCGGGCTGGGACTTCGTGGCGGGCAAACAACCCAACCTCAACCCCGACGACTACTACACCAACAACGACTGGTTGCACCGGAACTGGAATTGGATTACGCCAGACTTGGAGTACGCATTGCCGAAGAACATCACCCAGACCTCCGACCAGGTCATTGATGGCAAGCTGGACTTGGAGCCATACTCCGATTTCAGGGTATCGGTGGAGGCCAGGCGGTCCAAGGGCGATAACCACGCAGAGGAATTCCGCCGCTACCGTGATTTGGGTGCCGACCCTGTGCAGGCCGAATTCAGGCACGCCAACATCACAGACTATGGGCAGTTTACCACCAGCTATTCGGCGCTGAACACCTTGTTTGTCAATAGCAGGTCTGGTCTGAACGAATTGTTCCAACAGTTTGAGGACAACAAGCTTATCGTGGCCAACCGACTTGGTTCTGGCCAGCATGACAACCCTGATTCCTCCTATTTGGATTACCCGAAGGGTTACGGGCCATTCAGCCAGAACGTGCTGCTGCCTGCTTTCATCGCTGCCTATACGGGCCAGGATGCCAGCACGATGAAGGTCTCTGACAACTACTTGGGCGACGTCATCATCAAAACGATACCACGCCCCAACTGGCGACTGACCTACAACGGCCTTGCGAAGCTTGGCAACCTTTCCAATATTTTCCAAACCATCTCCATCACGCATGGTTATCAGGGAAAATTGGTGGTGAACAGCTTCGATACCGACCGCCAGTTTGACCGGAACGACCCGACCAAGACCAAGGAGACCACATTAGACTATTATTCCCGTTTTGAAATTCCCGACATCCAGATTGATGAGCAATTCACCCCGCTCTTGGGGATTGACGTGCGGCTCAAAAATTCCATGTCGTTCAAAACAGAGTATAAGAACAGCCGACAACTTAGGTTGGAGTTGATAGGCACGGGCCGTCTGCGGGAAACCAAGGCGAACGAGTACACGGTAAACTTCGGGTACAAATTAAAGGACACCAAATTCGCCTTCCTGCAGCCCAAAAAGAAAAAGAAGCCCGCCCCGAAAAAGGACGACAAAAAGCCGCCCACTGGCAGCAACCGCCCGGGGCAGCGTGCCAGCCAAAACAACCCCGGCGACCTGGACTTCACGTTTGACCTCTCCGTGCGGGACGACGTGACCAACATCCGGGAGCTGATAACGGGGCTCGTGGAGCCGGACCGTGGCAGCCGTAGGGTGTCCATCGCACCGGCAGTCACCTACCAGTTGAACAGCCAGTTGTCCCTGCGCTTCTTCTTTGATTACACGAAGAACACGCCGAAAACCTCGCAGGGATATCCGACCACCAACATCCGAAGTGGTATCACGGTCAGGTTTACGCTGTGATAATGGTCACAATGCAAAAGGAAAAGCCCCGAAATCATTTTTCGGGGCTTTTCCTTTTGGGGAAAAGACGCAACTTTGCGAATGCCCCCGAATATTTTTGGCAACGAACGGATGAGCCGTAGGCTCCATTCACACGCCCAAAATGGGGCAGCCGTTTTTGAGATTTACAGCAATAAACAATGCTCTACGACAACCACCACCGTCCGGTCAACTACCTGCGGCTCGCCGTTACCGACCGCTGCAACCTCCGCTGCTTCTATTGCATGCCGGAGGAGGGCATACAGTATATGCCAAAGACGGAGCTGATGACCTACGAGGAAATGCTGCGCATCGTGCGGGCGATGGTGGGCATGGGCATTGAAAAGCTGCGCATCACCGGGGGAGAGCCTTTCATCCGGCGGGACATGATGGATTTTTTGGGGGAAATGAGCCGGTTGGAGGGGCTGCGCCAAATCCATATCACCACCAACGGCGTTGTGACCGCCCCATTAGTGCCAGCCCTGAAAAAGATGGGCATCAATTCCGTCAACCTGAGCCTCGACACGCTCGACCGGCGGCTTTTCCATGAAATCACCCGCCGTGACGACTTCGACAAGGTGATGCAGACCTTTGACGCACTGCTCACCCACGGCATCACCACCAAGATAAACGCCGTGATGATGGAGGGCAAAAACGACCACGACCTCGTGCCGCTGGCCATGCTCACCAAAGACCACCCCGTGGGCGTGCGCTTCATCGAGGAGATGCCGTTCAATGGCGGCGAGGCGCACTACGACCAGCTTTGGTGGAGCCACCGTCGCATCCTCGAAACGCTGCAAGCCCATTTTCCGGGGCTGGAAAAAATACCCGACCCGCCATCTTCCACTTCGTACAATTACCGGATACCGGGACACCAAGGCACCGTGGGCATCATTGCAGCCTACAGCCGCACCTTTTGTGGCACCTGCAACCGCATTCGCCTCACCCCGCAGGGCCTGTTGAAGACCTGCCTCTACGACGACGGCGTGTTCAACATCAAAGACCTGCTGCGGGCGGGTGCTACCGACGGCCAGCTTGGCGCCGCCCTGCTCGATGCGCTCGGCCACCGTGCCAAAGACGGCTTTGAGGCCGAAGCTCGCCGACAGTTTGGGCTGCGGGTGTCGGAGAGCATGGCCACGATTGGTGGGTGAAATAGGCCCCATCCATTTATTTCACAAAAAAATTAGTCCCCAAGCACCATCTTCGCCGTCCGAATGAACAAATAGACGGCTCAATCTTCCTTTTGCCAACCATATACTGAATGAACCTTGCCATAGACATCGGAAATACCCGCACCAAGCTCGCCCTTTTCGACGGCGATATATTGGTGCAAAAAACCGTGTGCGAAAAGTTGACGGTGGCGGAGTTGGAGGCGGTGGCATACAACCAAAAGGTGGAAAGAATCATCCTTTCCAGTGTTTCGAAACAGCCGGAGGAGGTGATGGCCTTTTTGCGGAGCAAATATGCCCTGCTCGAACTTTCGACGGACACCCCGCTGCCCATCCGCATCCGTTACAAGACGCCGGAAACCCTCGGCAAGGATAGGTTGGCGGCAGCAGTAGGTGCCTTTCACCTTTTCGCGAAGGCCAACTGCTTGGTGATTGACGCCGGCACCTGCATCACGATGGATGTTTTGAGCGCCGAGGGGGAGTTCCTGGGCGGCAATATTTCGCCGGGGATAACGATGCGGCTGATGGCCATGCACCACTTCACGGCGAGGTTGCCACTGGTAGCCCCGACCGCCGACCTGCCCGATGAACTGGGCGATAGCACCGAAAATGCCATCCGAAATGGGGGTGAGTTGGGCGCTTTATTGGAGGTGGAAGGCTTTATCGGGCGGTGCAGGAAGAAATATCGCCCACTTCACATAGTTTTAACAGGCGGGGACACTGATTTTTTTGTAAAAAACACCAAAACCAAGATATTTGCGCACCAAAATTTAGTCCTGATAGGATTGAATCAAATTTTACAACATAATGCCAAAATTTCAGAAGGATTTTAGAGGATGTTTGACCACGCTGGCTTTCCTTTTTTTCAGTGCTGTGCTATTGGCCCAGCCCAAAGACAATTCGCCCTACACCCGCATTGGAGTGGGAGAACTTTCCACCAATTCGCTTTCCGCCGCTGGCTTTGCTGGCCTATCGGCTGCCTACAACGACGCCCTGCACATCAACCTGCAAAACCCGGCAGCTTATGCCTGGCTGAACACCGCAACCTTTGAAGCTGGCCTTTACGCAGAGCACTCCTCGCTCAAGTCGGGTGCCCAAACTGCCAAAAACTGGACCGGCAACCTGAGCCACCTCGCATTGGCCTTCCCGATGCACAACCCCCGCAACGACTTGTTGTCAAAAAAGAAGCGGACGCTCCACTGGGGCATGAGCTTGGCCCTGTTGCCCTACTCGACCGTGGGTTACGACATCCAAACCACCGCTGTCAGCCCCGAACTCGACACGACCGTAAATGCCTACTTGGGTTCGGGCGGAACGAACAAATTCAATTGGGGCAATGCAGTTCGCTACAAGAACTTTTCGGCTGGCGCCAACATCGGCTACCTGTTCGGGCAGTTGGAAAGCGCCCGTGAGGTCACCTTCATTGATTTGCCCAACTCTTACGCCGATATTTTCAAGGACAACATCAGCATTCGTGGGTTCACATGGTCGTTGGGGGCACAGCAACTGATAAAGTTGGAGGCAAAAAAGCAACAAGACGAAGGTTATTACACTGGCAAGTCCCTCATCATTGGGGCCTACGGCAATTCGGCCACCAACTTCAACACCCGGAGTACCGTTCTGCGTATGCGGTACAATCCGACCATCATCCACCGTGACACCTTGGACTACGAAGAAGACCGGGAGGGGTCGGGGAAGCTGCCAGCCGAGTTCACCTTTGGGGTGATGTACCAAAACCCCGGAAAGCTGCGGGTGGGCGCCGAATTCAACTCGGCCAAGTGGAGCAATTACGAGAACGAGGCCAAACCAGAGGCAGGCCCACTTTTTGACAGCCGCCGGATAGCCGTGGGCGTGGAGTATATCCCCGACATTGCGTCGTACAACAACTACCTGAAGCGCATCCGCTACCGGGCCGGTTTTTACCACCGCACCGACCCACGCCTCGACGACCTACAGCAATATGCCGTTACGGTGGGCTTTGGCCTGCCGGTCATTTTGCCAAGGCAACAGACCTCGTTCGTGAACCTTGCAGTTGAGTTTGGGAAGTACGACACCGCAAATGCCATCAAGGAGAACTTTGTGAAAATGTCGCTTGGATTCACTCTAAATGACGGAAGTTGGTTCTTCAAACGCAAATTCGGATAGAACCAACATGGCAGTTTTGGTAGCGGGGTTTCCGTTTTTTTAAGAGAAAAAACAACAGTCGCTACTTTGGCCGTCCACAGAAAAAACATACATTATTTAACCGTAAACATCTGATTATGAAGAATTTAGTAAAGCTTTTGGTTTTTGTCCTTGTTGCAGGCTCCTCGATTTCGCCTGCATTTGGCCAGTGCGAAACCTGGTTGAAATCGCCACAAAAGGATGCACTGGAAGAAGCGCACGTGCTTTACCGCCAGTTCATAAAAACGGAGGAGTACGACAAAGCCTTTGATTACTGGGAGAAGGCTTACAAAGGCGCTCCCGCTGCCGATGGCCAGCGTTCCATGCACTTCGTGGATGGCCGCAAGATTTACCTCCACAAATTCAAAAAGGCAACGGACGAGGCACAAAAAAAGGAGTACGCCGCCATGGCGCTCCGGATGTTCGATGAGCAGGGCAACTGCTACCCTGAGGAAAAGGCAACTGCCACGGGCTTGAAGGCTTACGAGATGTTTTACACCATCAACTCGCCTTACCCCGACACGAAAAAGGCATTGGATGAGGCCATTGCCGCAGGCGGCAACAACACGAGCTATGTGATTTTCCAGCCGTACACCTCCATCGCCGTGTGGCAGTACCAGAACAAACAGATGACCGCCGAGGAGGCCCGCAATATTTACCTCAAGTTGAACGAAATAGCCGACTACGGCATCGCCAACAATACCAAGCAGTCCGATGCTTTCAAGCAAGCCAAAGAGGCCATGAACGCCGCTTTCGCACAGATTGAGGGCGAAATCTTCGACTGCGCCTTCTTCAAATCCAAGTTGGAGCCGGACTACCGTGCCCACCCAGACGACACCGAGGTCATCAAGTTTGTTTACAACAAGCTGAAGCAGCAGGGCTGCCCAGAGGAAGACCCTTTGGTGGCCGAACTGAAAGGCCGCTACGAAGGCATCATTGCTACCGAAAACGCTGCAAGGCTGGCGCAGCACTATGCTGAAAACCCCGGCGACCACGGCATTGCACTGTTCAAGGATGGCAAGTACAGCGAGGCATTGCAGAAGTTTGAGGCCGGCATCGCCAAAGAAAAGGCCGGTGCAAGTGACAACGAAAAATTGGCCAACTACTACTTCTACATCGCTTCCATCGAGTTCCGGCAGTTCAACCGCTATTCTTCCGCAAGGGAGAACGCCCGGACCGCCGCCAGGTACAAGCCAGGATGGGGCCAGCCGTATATGCTCATCGGCGACATGTACGCCACCACCAGCAACTCCTGCGGCAGCGACGGCTTTGAGGCATCATTGGCCGTATTGGCTGCCATTGACAAGTACGCCTACGCCAAGTCAATTGACAGCGACGTGGCGGGCGAAGCCAACAGCAAAATAGGCCGTTACAGCGCCTACTACCCCAGCAAGGAGGAAGGCTTCATGCGGAAGCACAACGAAGGCGACAGCATGACCGTGCCTTGTTGGATTGGCGAGACCGTCAGGTTGCGCCTCAAATAAAAGCTTAAAGCGAAATAGGGAATGAACAATTCCGAAGCCCCGTTTTTATAAAAGAACGGGGCTTTTTTTGTTTTTTTGTGAAAATTCTCAACCAGCTTTGAAAAGCTCCTGGGAACGTGTGAAAGATAAGTTGTGAAGTTTTGGTTTAGAAGGTTTAGAGAAGTTTAGCAGGTTTAAAGCTAAACCTGCTAAACTTCTCTAAACCTTCTAAACAAGCTATCTTTCACACGTTCCACAAATCAATTGTCTATGTCAACCAGATTTATTTTCGCACTATTCATGCTGGCCTTGCTGGCTGGCTGTACGCCAAAAACGCCACAAGCCACCACCAAAACCGATACCACGGTAAAGCCTCCCACCAAAGACCCGAACAACCCCTGCAAGACCTTCGACGATGCGGTCAGCCCCGACAAGGCATTGGAGGAGTTCGTGCTGTACAAGGATTTCCTGAAGGCCAACGACTGGAACGGCGCCTTTACGAAGTGGCAGTACGTTTACCAAAACGCCCCAAAGGCCGATGGCAAGCGCTCCACGGTCTATACCGACGGCATCAAGTTTTACGAGCATTTCATGGAAGTGGACTCCACCAAAAAGGAGCAGTACCTCACCGAGATTTTCAAGCTTTACGATGCACTGGAGAAGTGCATGGGCGAGGGGGGCTATGTGACGGGCCTCATAGCTTTCGACTACTTCTTCAAGTACCCGACCCGCATCTCCAAGTTGGAGCAGTACAACCTCTTCAAGAAATCCATTGAAATGGACGGCGGCAAGCCCCGCTTTTTTATCCTGAACCCGTTCACCTCGCTACTGGTGGACTTGGCACAGGAGGAAAAAATACCGATGGCCGAGGCCCAGCAATACGAAAAGGTGATACAGGAAGCCATCACCAAAGGCTTGGCCGAATGCAAGGGCAAGGAATGCGAGAACTGGCAAATCATCAACGAATACGCACCTGCGAGGTTGGAGGCGTTGGAATCCATCGAGGATTTTTACCCGTGCCAGTATTACAGCGACAAATACTACCCCCTCTTTCAGGCCAACCCGAAAGACTGCGAGACCGTCATCAACACGTACAGCCGCATGAAATGGGGCAAATGCGCCGACAACGACCCCAAATTGCAGGCCGTGAACAACGCCTACCTCGCTAATTGCAAAGAGGACGAACCCACGGCTGGCCCATCCTGCAACGACTTATTGCGGAGCGGAAAGTACCGCCCTGCCATAAAATGCCTCGAAGACGCCATCCCCAACATCAGCAACAACAGCGACAAGGCCAAGTACAACTTCCTCATCGCACAGATATACTACGCCTACCTCAAGGACTACCCCCGTGCCCGCCAGTACGCCCGTGAGGCATCCCGCCAACGGCCAGGCTGGGGCGACCCCTATATCCTCATCGGCACTTTGTACGCATCCAGCGGCCCACTCTGCGGCCCCGGCCGGGGCTGGGACAGCCAAGTGGTGGTATGGCCAGCAGTGGACATGTGGCAGAAAGCCAAATCCGTGGACCCCAGCGTGAGCGCCAAAGCCAACAGCCTCATCAGCCAGTACAGCCAGTACATGCCCGACAACGAGGAGCTTTTCCAACGGTTGAAAAAGCCGGGCGACTCGTACTTCGTGCCCTGTTGGATTCAGGAATCCACGACCATCCGGGCGAGGCCCTAACGGGGTTTTAGAGCCTTGCGGCAAATGCGTGCGCAGCGACCATCCGCTGCACACGCTTTTTTTTTGGCGAAAACAGCGGCGGCACCTTGCCAAAAGGTGTCGCCGCTGTTGTTTTGCCACCGATTGTTGGGGGAAAATAAATGCTGAGGAAAAAAAACATCACAAAAATTTGTAAAATAAAATCCCGCTTTTATTTTTGTGCCGAGAACACAAGACTTCGGAAAGACAAGACCCAGGAACCCTTTTCTTGCCGCAGTTTTTAACAACTTCATATTGTGGGAAAACTTGAAAACCGGGAGGCGGAGCTTTGGCTTTGACTGTGCGAGGACGTTAGGGCTTGGATGGTCGAAAATTGCTGACGCACAGGACAGGGATTGACGCATTGCATGTTTTGGATTGTCGACAATCCAAAACATGCAATGCGTCAATCATTAGTTCGTGGCAACTAAACAAGAAAAAATAAAAAAATAAAAGATGAAAAAAATCACAATTACCCTTTACCTAATTGTATCCTGCCTCTCAATAGTCTTGGGGCAATCCTTTTTGGCAGTAACCACTCAAAAAGCGAACCTCAGAGATGCCCCCGAAAAAGGGTCAGAAGTTTTGGACTTACTCAAAGCCAATGCCCAACTTTTTGTTTATTCATCAGAGACAACAGGCGGCTACTACAACGTCATCGATATTGAAACGGACCAAGAAGGTTGGGTTCACAGTAGTTTAGTGAAACTTGTCAAGGAAATCCCCAAAAGCGATGTTAGTCCCTTCTCACCCGAAGGAAGGACAACAGGAACGGAATGCGAGATTGAAGTGACGAACAACACATCTCTTTCAATGACATTAAGAATGAATTCATCGTACTACTACTTTGACCCAAAAGAGAAAAAAACAATTTCATTTTCTCCCGGGGCTTGCTCATTTGTCGCTTCTGCACCTTCGGTTATTCCATATTTCGGAGACGACACCCTTCTATCAGGATACAAGTATTCGTGGGTATTCTACATTGAGACAGTAAGTACACCAGGGAAAACGTATTATTCAAAGAGGAAAAAGAGAAGAAACTAAACAAATAAAACAACCGAAAATGAATTTCATAAGATACTTGCTGTTTTTCCCTGTTTGCGTAATCGCATTGTGTACCTGTTCCGACAAGCAAAATGATAGTAAATCAAAATACGCAGCGGACAAAGAAGCGTTTATTAAATCCTTAGAGACATTCGGAAAAGCCAATGAAGAGGCTACTAAGTTTATTGAGGACAATAAAGATAAAATTTCCAACGACCCAAATTTTGCAACGACAAATATTCAGAATATGCTGGATAAATACAAAGACGGCATCAAGGAAAGTGAAAAGGTATCTGACGAGTTTCTTGACTTTTTGCACCCTAAACTAAAGTCAATGTATAAAGACACATTTGTTGATAGCTTCCGAGAAATGATAGAATTCAGTGAGAATGGAGACTATTCTAACGCAATGGAAATTGACAAGAAAGTGAACGATATGCAGAAATCATTTTACTCATTTCTGCACGACAATCAAGATGAAATAAATAAGAAAATTCCTTCGGAGAAAAACGTTCCAAAAAAATCATACTGGCGTATGTTTTTACGGTTCTTAATCTCCAACTTTGTCTCAATTTTGGTATTCTCTTTTTTTGTATTCGCATTATTATTACCCCTCGTCCCTATTGTACTTTTAGCGGAAAAAATAAACAAAGGACTTTTGACAATCATATCAATTCCTTTTATGATTATCGCTGGTGTTGGACAAGCATACTTTTGGATTTTATGGGCTGCTTATTGTGCATTTACTATTCGATTTTATATGGACTCCCCGGCAGTATCTCACAATTGGCTCTATTATGTAACAGGATTTCTTTCAGTAACAGGACCTATTGGTTGGTTGTCGAATAAAGAAAAACAGACAGCAACCTCTTATGACGAGCAGAAAAAAATTCAAGGTGGAACATTTTATTATAGTTTAATTGCTATCGTTGCGTTCATTGTATTCTGTATCTGGACAAATTTGTTGGACTATAAATATATATCGTGGGTAAATGACTGGTTCTATTGACGACAGAAGAAATACTGGTGCTAACAGGCGTTTGGCTCAATGGCGGGTGACATGGTTAATTGAACATTCTACCTCGCATCAGCTTTTGTGGTGTATTGACAGTTTTGTGCTCCGAAATCCGCCACTGCGCCAAGCACCAAAACGTTAGCGGCAACCTTAACGCACAGCATAACCGTTACTGCTAACATCAAACGAACTGACGAAAAAAGAAACTTATGAAAAATAAAGCACTTGCAGTTTTCGGAATAGGAACATACCTGTTATCTGTATATGCTTCAGCGACGAGTGCAGACGGAGTATCCACTGTTCCTGCTTATATAGTAATGATTTCAGGAGGAGCATCAATTCTTTTTACCATTCTGGCGACAATCCGACTTTGGAGGATTAGTAAATTTGTTTCAACACTATTTGCAACGACATCGGTAATATTTTTTGGATTAGAAATAATGCAAGTTTTTTATACGCCTGCTTATGGAAGTTCCATCGTTATATTTTTGAGTGTCGTTAAAGTAATAAGTTTACTGACTTTTCTTTGGGCAGTATGGTTACTCTGGCGGAATAGACACGACATCAACTAATCAATTTAAAATTATAAGACAATGAAATTTCTTCGATTCATTTTATTTTTAGCTTATTCCCTTGTAGCCATCGGAGTTGCTTATTGGATTTTAGGAAAACTTTTTCCATGGTTTATGGGGTTGAGTGGTTTTTGGTTTTACTTTTTATTGTTTTTGTTTGCCTTCCTCGCTTACCGATTCTTCTTCACTAATCTTGCATTATTTCGCTTGCGAAAAACTGTAATCATGTTTTTAGGTAATTCACCTTTAAATTGGATTAGAGCATTTCTACTAATATTTTATTGCCTTTTTGGTTTTATCTATGTGTTTAATTCATACACATTAAAAGCTGAATACTCAACTTGGGACTTTATTGCATACTGGGTTTTCGTTTTACTGATACTTCAACTTACTATCAATATGATGTTTCAATTACTTTCAAGTAGGAATAACCAAAATGACTAAGGGCATTGACACGACCTTTCTTCGGACAGACAGAAAGGAAGCCGCTAACAAGGGGCGTGCGATAGCGGGGGGCGTGCTTCGCAGACACATTTGTGCAAGTTGGAAGTTCAGTTCTCAGAATGAAGTTTAGTGCTAAAACTCCCCGCCATCGCAAACCCCCGAACCGTTCATGACAATCAAACAAGAAAAAAGATGAAAAAAAAATCACAACTACCCTTTACAACAGTTGGACATTGCAGGACGAGTACTCGGGAAGTAATGATTTTTGCAGCAATCGTTTTCACGATTTTGGTGATTGAGCTAACATTTACTATGATATTGGGGGCAGCGGCACCTCTTGAACAAGAATGTTAAAAATGAGTAATTCTGATAAGATTATCAAAATTGTACTGATTGTAATCTTCATTGGCTGTCTTGCTGATATGCCATACGGATATTTTCAACTCGTGCGTTTCTTGGGAATGGTTGGCTTTGGTATTCTTGCCTTCAAAGCAAGCAGCCGGAGAAACAATCTGTTTCTTGTAATTTGGCTCGCATCGGCAATTCTAATCAACCCTATCGTTAAAATTTCATTGGGCAGAGCGTTGTGGAACGTAATAGATGTGATTTGGGCTATTATCTTATTTGCCAGTTTATGGGCTGAAAAAGCAAACGACAAGGAAAACGAGTGAATAGAGCAATATAAACTTGATGACTTCACGGAAGGCACAGAAAGCTTCCTCAAAACCGCTGACAATCCCAGCGGTTTTCGTATTTTTGTACCAAATTGTTTGACATGAAATTTGCAGACGTAAAGAACGACATCGCTTTTCGCAAAATCTTCGGCAACGAGAACAAAAAGGAAGTACTTATTTCCTTCTTGAATGCTGTCCTTGAATTTGAGGGCAAGCACCAAATCATGGATGTCACTATCCTGAACCCTTACCAATTGCCAAAGTTCCGGGACGGGAAGGCAACTATCATTGACGTGAAAGCACGAGACCAAAGCGGTCGAGAGTTCATCGTTGAGATGCAAGTAGCCGACGCTTTGGGTTTCAGCAAGCGGGTATTGTACTACACTTCGCAGGGCTACGTCAGCCAAATTGACAGAGGCGAGTTTTACGACAGACTGAACCCGACAATTTTTGTGGGTATTTTGGACTTCGAGTTATCGCAAAATCCAAAATACATCAGCCGCCATCGAATACTTGACGTGGAGACGGGCGAGCGGATAATGGAGG
>DIUC01000048.1 GCA_002435785.1 Saprospiraceae bacterium UBA6168
TACATTAAAGTGTCCAGTAGCGTACAATTGCGTTACCCGATGATTTCGAAGATGAACCATTGACTACTTGGCACATTGACTTTGATGAAGGTTTTTGGTTTGCGGTAACTTCAGCTTATGACGATAGAGCTGAAATAAATACAGTTGTTTGCATTGATTTGACGAACGTCGGACATAAAAATAAACTTACAAACCTGCTCGATAAAATGAAGGTGGGGTGGCTCCCAAGTTGAAGCCCTTTACATTTACATATGCGTCACCTAACCTCCATATCCCTCCTCCTCTCCGCAACCCTCGCCGTTGCGCAGAACCCCCACGGCCCAGCCCTAAAAATTGACTGCGCCACCTGCCACTCACCCGAACGCTGGAAGATAGCGGCGGAAGCTTGGCGGCAAAAAGAACTGGTCATCCCCGGCGAGCCGCAGCGCTTCAGCCATGCGCAAACGGACTTCCCGCTGACGGGAAAACACGGCATCGTGGACTGTCGGGACTGCCACAGTTCGCTCGTGTTCGAGGAGGCGCAAACCGCCTGCATCAGCTGCCACACCGACCTGCACCAACAGACGGTGGGCACCGATTGCGCCCGCTGCCACAGCACGGAGCACTGGCTGGTGGACGGCATCACGCAGCTCCATTTTGACAACGGCTTCCCGCTGTTCGGCAACCATGCGGTGGCGGACTGCCGGGAATGTCACACTTCGGAGACGGATATCCGCTTCGACCGCATCGGCAACGACTGCATCAACTGCCACTTCGACGAGTACCAAGCGACGACAGCGCCCGACCACGAGGCGGCGGGGTATTCGACCGACTGCTGGATTTGCCACGATGTGGCCAGTCCGGGCTGGATGTGGACGGGCGGGGCGGGCAACCACAGCTTTTTCCCATTGACAAAAGGCCACCAAATTGACGACTGCAACCGCTGCCACGTTGGTGGGAACTTTGTGAACACACCGACCGATTGCTTCGCCTGCCACCAGGACGATTTTCAGGCGACGACCAGCCCCGACCACGAGGCGGGAGGCTTCCCGACCGACTGCACGGTCTGCCACAACACCGACCCCGGCTGGCCCGCCACGGATTTCACGCAGCACGACCAGTCTTACTTCCCCATTTTCAGCGGAAAACATGACGGCGAATGGAACGAATGCAACGACTGCCACACGACGGCAGGAAATTTCAAGGCGTTCAGTTGCATTGACTGCCACGAGCACGACGACCCCGGCGACCTGGCTGGTGAACACGATGAAGTTTCGGGCTACAGCTATACGAGCCAGGCTTGCTATTCCTGCCACCCAAAAGGAAACTGATGACAGTAGTCAACCCAAGCGAATTGTTTAACGAATTGAACAAGCATGAACGCCGGTTCGGGGGTCTAAAACGCCCGTTCGGCATATTTGGCGTCGCTCATTGACAAAAGTCAGCGGGCGATGTCATTTTCGGTCATAGTTTTGTCAAAATTGCCTACAATCGCTTTACGTGTACAAACTTTCGTCCGTCATCTTCCTGCTCGGTTTGGCGACAAACATGTTCTCGCAAAACCCACACGGCACAGCCTTGAAAATGGATTGTGCCGCTTGCCACTCGTCGGCGGGGTGGGAGATTGCGGCAGCGCATTGGCAAACGATTGAACTGCAAAAACCGACCAAATCCAAGACCACCGGGATGCCCATTCCGGTTGACACGTCTCTTTTCCACCACAACAAAACAAAATTCCCCCTGCAGGGCCGCCACGCAGCGGTTGAGTGCAGGGATTGCCACGAAACACTCGTGTTTGCTGGCGCAAAAACCGACTGCAATTCCTGCCACCTCGACATCCACCAGCAAACGGCGGGCAACGACTGCGCCCGCTGCCACACGCCCAACAACTGGCTGGTGGACAATATCCAAGAACTTCACTTCGACAACGGCTTCCCGCTCACGGGCGTACACCGGATGGTGAGTTGTGCCGAGTGCCACGTTTCGGAATCGGCGATGCAGTTTGGGCGGAACGGCAACCTATGCGTGGACTGCCACCTCAGCGATTTCAACAACACCACCAACCCGAGCCACCCAGGGGCGGGCTTCTCCACGGACTGCCTCGAATGCCACGACCTAAACTCGGCTGACTGGAATACGGACAAGGTGGACCACTCCTTTTTCCCGCTGACGAAAGGCCACGAAGTCAACGATTGTGCGAAATGCCACGTCGGAGGCGACTTCGCCAATACGCCGACCAACTGCTTCGCTTGCCACCAACCCGATTTCGAGGGGGCGTTGAGTCCGAACCACGTACAAGCCAACTTCTCCAACGACTGCGCCCAGTGCCACACCACCGACCTTGACTGGATGCCAGCGCAGTACCTGTCGCACGACAGCGAGCATTTCCCGATTTACAGCGGCAAGCATCAGGGCGTGTGGAACAGTTGCACAGAGTGCCATATTGACCCGAACAATTACGCCGTGAACAGTTGCACCATCTGCCACGTGAACCCGGAAACGGACGACGGGCACACGGGCGTGGCGGGCTATGTTTACGAGAATTCCGCTTGCTTGGCTTGTCACCCGACGGGCGATGCGGACGGCGCTTTTGACCACAATTCGACGGACTTCCCGCTGACGGGGGCGCACGTGACTACTGACTGCATCGAGTGCCATGCCAACGGCTACGTGGGTACACCAACGGATTGCGCAAGCTGCCACACCACTGATTTCAACCAAACGGCAAACCCAAATCACGTGAGTTTGGGCTTGTCCAACGATTGCGCAAGCTGCCACACGACTGACCCCGGCTGGGCACCTGCGACCTTTGCCAACCACAATGATTTTTATGCTTTGAACGGCGCTCACGCAACAATTGCGAACGATTGCGCAAGCTGCCACAACGGGAATTACACGAACACGCCGAACACCTGCGCTGGCTGCCACACGCCGGACTTCAATGCGGCTGCCGACCCGAACCACGTGGCCAACCAATTCCCGATGGACTGTGCCACCTGCCACTCGGAGAGCGCTTGGGCACCTTCGACTTTTGATCACAACGGCGTCTGGCCGTTCACGGGGGCGCACGTTGCGGTAGCAAACGACTGTGCTGCCTGCCACGTCGGCGGTAACTACACGACCACACCGACGGACTGTGCCGGCTGCCACACGCCCGATTTCAACCAAAGCGCAAACCCGAACCACGTGGCGCTCGGCCTGCCGAACGACTGTGCGATGTGCCACACGACGGCACCCAATTGGGCACCTGCGGCGTTCCCCATCCACAATGATTTTTACGCATTGAACGGCGCTCACGCAACGATTGCGAACGACTGCGCCGCCTGCCACAACGGCAACTACACGAACACGCCGAACACCTGCTTCGGCTGCCACTCGACCGACTACAACACGGCGACGAACCCGAACCACGTAGCGCTCCAGTTCTCGCAGGACTGTGCGACCTGCCACTCGGAAACCAGTTGGGTGCCCGCAACTTTCGACCACGATGTGCAGCACTTCCCGATTTACAGCGGGGCGCACAACGGCGAGTGGGATGCTTGCGTGGATTGCCACACGAACCCGGCGGACTACATGCAGTTCACCTGTACGACCTGCCACACCAACCCCGAAACAAACAACGACCACAACGGCGTGGGCGGCTACGTCTATCAAAGTGACGCCTGCTTCGCTTGCCACCCGACGGGTGATGGGGATAATATTTTTGACCACAATACGACGGCATTCCACCTCTCTGGGGCGCACCTTGGGGCGGATTGTTTGGATTGCCATGCTTCTGGTTTTCAAAATACGCCGACGGACTGTGCGGCCTGCCACATCACCGATTTCAACCAAGCCACAAACCCGAACCACACAAGTTTGGGACTGACAAATGATTGCGCCAGTTGCCACACGACTGCACCCGGTTGGTCGCCAGCGACCTTTGCCAACCACAACGATTTTTATGCTTTGAACGGCGCTCACGCAACGATTGCGAACGACTGCGCCACTTGCCACAATGGCAACTACACGAACACGCCCAACACCTGCGCTGGCTGCCACACCCCTGATTTCAATGCGGCTACCGACCCGAACCACGTGGCGAATCAGTTCCCGCAGGACTGTGCGACTTGCCACTCGGAGTCGGCGTGGATACCGTCAAGTTTCAACCACAACAGCGTCTGGCCGTTCACGGGGGCGCACACGGCGGTGGCGGATGATTGCATCGCTTGCCACGTCGGCGGCAATTACACGTCCACACCGACGGACTGCGCTGGTTGCCACACGCCCGATTTCAACCAAAGCCTAAACCCGAACCACGTGGCGCTCGGCCTGCCGAACGACTGTGCGATGTGCCACACGACGGCACCTGATTGGCAACCTGCTACCTTCCCAATCCACAGTGATTTTTATGTACTAAACGGCGCTCACGCAACGATTGCCAACGACTGTGCCGCCTGCCACAACGGCAACTACAACAACACGCCGAACACCTGCTTCGGTTGCCACTCGACCGACTACAACACGGCGACGAACCCGAACCACGTGGCGCTCCAATTCTCGCAGGACTGTGCGACCTGCCACTCGGAAACCAGTTGGGTACCTTCCACTTTTGACCACGATGCGCAGCACTTCCCGATTTATAGTGGGGCGCACAACGGCGAGTGGGATGCTTGCGTGGACTGCCACACGAACCCGGCGGACTACATGCAGTTCACCTGTACGACCTGCCACACCAACCCCGAAACAAATAACGACCACAACGGCGTGGGCGGCTACGTCTATCAAAGCGACGCCTGCTTGGCTTGCCACCCGACGGGCAGTGGCGACGATAATTTTGACCACAACTTGACGGGGTTCATGCTCACGGGGGCGCACCTTTCGGCGGAATGTTTGGACTGCCACTCGGCGGGTTTTCAGGGTACGCCGACGAACTGTGCGGCTTGCCACACCAACGATTTCAACCAAAGCCAAAACCCGAACCACGTGGCGCTGAACTTCTCGACCGACTGTGCTACATGCCACACGACGCAGCCCGATTGGGCACCTGCGACGCTTGCGAACCACAATGATTTTTACGCTTTGAACGGCGCTCACGCAACGATTGCGAACGACTGCGCCGCTTGCCACAACGGCAACTACAACAACACGCCCAACACTTGCATCGGCTGTCACACCTCGGATTTCAACGCCACCACCGACCCCGACCACGAGGCGAACCAGTTCCCGACGGACTGCCAGGACTGCCACACGGAGAGCACTTGGGTGCCTTCGACGTTTGACCACAACGGGGTTTGGCCGTTCACGGGGGCGCATGTTGCGGTGTCGAACGATTGCGCCGCTTGCCACACCAACGGCAACTACTCGACCACACCGACCACTTGCAACGGCTGCCACACGCCCGATTTCAACGGCTCGGCGAACCCGAACCACGTGGCCCTGAACCTCCCGAACGACTGTGCGATGTGCCACACCACGGCACCTGATTGGATGCCTGCGCAGTTCCCGATTCACGACGATTTTTATCCATTGAACGGTGCTCACGCAACCATTGCGAACGACTGTGCCGCCTGTCACAACGGCAACTACAACAATACGCCGAACACCTGCTACGGCTGCCACACGACGGACTTCAATGGCACGACGAACCCGAACCACCAGCAAGCAGGCTTTTCAACAGACTGCACGACTTGCCACACGGAGACGGCTTGGGTGCCCGCCAATTTCGACCACGATGCGCAGTACTTCCCGATTTACAGTGGGGCGCACGATGGCGAATGGAATGCTTGCGTGGACTGCCACAACAACCCGAACAATTTTGCGGAGTTCACCTGTACGACCTGCCACGTGAACCCGGAAACGAACAACCAGCACAATGGCATCAATGGCTATTCGTACAACAGCAGCGCTTGTTTTGCTTGTCACCCGACGGGCGATGGCCAAGGTGGTTTTGACCACAACAACACGGGCTTTCCACTGACTGGGGCGCACATCACGGCAGACTGTATTGACTGCCACGCCAACGGCTACGCTGGGACGCCGACGGATTGTGCAGCTTGCCACGCCACCGATTTTAACCAAAGCCAAAACCCGAACCACGTGACGCTCGGCCTGTCAAATGATTGCGCAAGCTGCCACACGACGTCGCCGGGCTGGGCCCCTGCCACTTTTGCCAACCACGATGATTTCTACCCGCTGACGGGGGCGCACGTGCCGGTCGCAAACGACTGTGCCGCTTGCCACAACGGCAACTACAACAACACGCCGAACACCTGCAACGGTTGCCACACCCCAGACTACAACAGTAGCACGAACCCGAACCACGTGGCGCTGAACCTGCCTACGGATTGTGAATCTTGCCACACGACCGCATCGGACTGGCAACCTGCCACCTTTGCCATCCACAATCAGTTTTACCAACTGAACGGTGCTCACGCAACGATTGCGAACGATTGCGCAGCCTGCCACAACGGCAACTACAACAACACGCCGAACACTTGCGTCGGCTGCCACTTGGCGGACTTCAACGGCACGACGAACCCCGACCACGAGGCGGCCAACTTCCCGACGACCTGCAACGATTGCCACACGGAAACGGCTTGGGTGCCCGCCAATTTTGACCACAACCAATTCTGGCCGATAACTGGGGCGCATATTCCGATTCAGACCGACTGCGCCGCTTGCCACGTCGGCGGCAACTACAACAACACGCCGAACACCTGCGCTGGCTGCCACACGCCCGACTACAACAGCAGCACGAACCCGAACCACGTAGCGCTGAACCTGCCGACGGATTGTGAATCTTGCCACACGACCGCACCGGATTGGCAACCTGCGACTTTTGCCATCCACAACCAATTTTACCAGTTAAATGGCGCTCACGCAACGATTGCGAACGATTGCGCAGCCTGTCACAACGGCAATTACAACAATACGCCGAACACCTGTGTAGGCTGTCACTTGGCGGATTATAACGGCACGTCGAACCCCGACCACGAGGCCGCCAATTTCCCGACGACCTGCAACGATTGCCACACGGAGACGGCTTGGGTGCCCGCTAATTTCAATCACAATAGTTTTTGGCCAATAACGGGAGCGCATATTCCGATTCAAAATGATTGCGCCGCATGCCACATCGGCGGCAACTACAACAACACGCCGAACACTTGCGCTGGCTGCCACACCCCGGACTACAACAGCAGCACGAACCCGAACCACGTGGCGCTTTCCTTGCCGACCGACTGTGCCATGTGCCATACCACTGTCCCCGATTGGAACCCTGCGACGTTCCCGATACACAACCAGTTTTGGCCGTTCGTCGGGGCGCACGTGGCCATCCAAAATGACTGCGCTGCCTGTCACAACGGCAATTACAACAACACGCCGAACACTTGCTACGGCTGCCACGCCTCCGACTACAACGGGGCGAACAACCCGAATCACCAATCGGCTGGCTTCCCGACGACATGCGAAAATTGCCATTCCCAGAATGCCTGGTCGCCCGCCAACTTCAACCATGACAATATGTATTTTCCAATTTATAGCGGCAAGCACGAGGGAGAGTGGGACAATTGCAACGAATGCCACACGACGCCAAACAACTACTCGCTGTTCAGTTGCATTGACTGCCACGAGCATGATAACCAAAACGATGTGGACGACGATCACCAAGGCGTAAATGGGTATCAGTATAACAGCCCGGCCTGCTATGCTTGCCACCCGGATGGGGAGGATTGAGACCTCACCCCCGGCCACTCTCCTACGAGGAGAGGGGAGCAGTGATCGGGATTTTGGGGGATTGGCCGACTATTATAGCCTGGCTGTTAGGGCTGCCTTGTGGCAGCCAAAAGGGGCATGACTGGAAACAGAGAGACCTCACCCCCGACCCCTCTCCTGCGAGGAGAGGGGGGCAGTGGTGCTATTCTAACGGTCTTGTTTATTTGAAATATCCGAGGGGCTACTCCCCTCTCCTGCGAGGAGAGGGGTCGGGGGTGAGGTGCTGACGAATTTCCACCAGCACCTCCTTCAAGTTTTGCTCGACTTGTTCATTGGTGAATCGAACCACCGTGAGGCCCATTTGCGCCAACTCTTCAGTTCGCCATTTATCGTAGGCTTGTTGGTCAACCAAATTGTGGTAGCCGCCATCAACTTCGATGACTAACTGGCATTCATGACAATAGAAATCGGCGACAAAGGTGCCGATAGGGTGCTGCCTACGGATTTTGCAGTTGTTTTGGCGACGGTTTCGGAGGAACTTCCAAAGCGTTTCTTCTGCTTCCGTGGATGCTTGGCGCAGGTACTTGGCGTTGCTAAAAGTAGATGACTTAGCCCCTTTCCAAAGGTCAATCTCTGTGTAGGTTTTTCTCATGTTGTTTTGCTTTTTGCTCGTGCAAAAATAAAAAAATACTTCGCCCCCGACCCCTCTCCACGTAGGAGGGGGCAGGGGTGAGGCGACAATACTAATGCGATACATTTTATCCATATTCCTCTTCTTTTGCTCGCTGTCCATGTTTGGGCAGGTGGAGACAGTGCTTGTCAAAGGCACTGCGTCGTATGTTTCCTCCCAAAACGTCTATGTCAAGTATGCCTCCACGGACGGCATCAGCAAGGGCGACACGCTTTTTTCCCAAAAGGAAAACGTGCTGACACCATGTCTGGTGGTGAGGGATAAGTCCTCGACCTCTTGCGTCTGCATTTCATTGTTGACGGAAAAGGTGGTAGTTGGGGCGGAATTCTATGCACGGGTTCCCAAAAAAGAAGCGCTCCAAAAGCAAGAAAATGAGAAGAAAGGCGACAAATCCAGACCGGCACGGGACAGCGTACAGCCTGTGGCTACAAACCCGGTCGTGGTGACGCCGGAATCAGAGGACAAGCTGGAACCGGGTTTTAAGCAAAAAATAAGGGGCCGGGTGTCGGCTGCGTCATACAGCAACTTGATTGGAGCAAAGGAAACCCACCGAATGCGCTATGCCTTCACGTTGCAGGGCAACAACCTCGGCAACTCCCGCTTTTCGACGGACAACTACATCACTTTCCGGCACACGGTGGGTGAGTGGCAGGAAGTAAAGGACAATTTCAGTGATGCCCTGAAGGTCTATTCGTTGGCGGTGAAATATGATTTGGACAAGACATCGAGTATCAGCCTGGGCCGGAAAATCAACCAGCGTATTTCGAGCATGGGCGCTATTGACGGCCTACAGGTGGAAAAGGGGCTGGGCAATTTTATGGTCGGTGGCATCTTGGGGTCAAGGCCGAACCACACCGACTATGGCCTCGACTTTGGCCTACTGCAAGCAGGAGCTTACGTCGGGCATTCAACTCAAAAGGACGCCAAGTCGCAGCAGACTACCCTCGCCTTCATCGAACAGCGCAATGGTGGGGCAGTGGACAGGCGCTTTGTCTATTTCCAACATTCCAACAACCTGCTGAAAGACCTCAGCTTCTTTGGCTCGATGGAGGTGGATTTGTACGAGAAACTAAATGGCGAGGTGAAAAACAACCCGAGTTTGACCAATATGCTGCTCTCGTTGCGACACAAGTTGTCGAAGAAAGCAAGCATCTCGCTTTCCTATGACAACCGCAAAAACATCATTTACTACGAGAGCTACAAGAGCTATATTGACCAATTGGTGGATGACGAAACGAGGCAGGGCCTGCGTTTCAACATCAACTACCGCCCGATGAAGTTCGTGACTTGGGGGGCAAACGCAAGCTGGCGTTTTCAGAAAAGCGACATGAACCTCTCGAAAAACCTGAACAGCTACCTCAATTTCAGCCGCATTCCTTGGATAGGTGCGTCTGCCTCCATCACGGCCAACTTCCTGCAAACCAATTACTTGGACAGCAAGATGTTCGGCGTCAGGCTGACCAGGGAAATAATTCCCGGCAAACTCAATAGCGACGCCTATTTCAGGATGGTGGATTACAGCTACAAGAACTACGAATATACCGTGAAGCAGAAAATCGCTGGCTTGGACGTTTCCGTAAACCTGACCCGCAAGCTGGCCTTCCACGTGTACTATGAGGGGACTTTTGAGAAGGAACGGGATACTTTTCACCGGGTGAACATGAAATTGATTCAGCGGTTTTGAGTACCGCATCATTTGCCTTAACTTTGGGAAAAAATAGCCGGATGACAGCTACCTTTTCAGCACAAGACCAGATTGCGAACTTCATCGCCGACGCCATGCCGGAGCGCATTTTGTCATTCAAATTTTCCGCAAGCGTACAGCAACGTATAGAAATCTTGGTCAACCGAAAGAAGGAGGGTAAGATAACAAATACAGAACGGGAAGAACTGGAGCGTTATCTTCTTTATGACAACTTGATTGGACTGGCAAAGGCAAGGGCCAGCATGAGAATTGCTGAAAGATGAGCCAAAAGATTCCGAATCACCTCCGATTACTGGTTGCTGACCGGGCAAGTTATCGCTGCGAATACTGCCATGTCCCAGCGTTATTTTTAGCAACGACATTCCATGTTGACCATATCCGAAGCCGCAAGCACCGTGGCCTCACCATACTCGAAAACCTTTCGTTTTGCTGCCCACATTGTAACTAAAACAAAGGGTCGGATGTGGGAGCTTTCGAGGATGACGAGAATGAAAAAGTTGTGCGATTTTTCAACCCAAGAAAGGACGACTGGAACGACCATTTTGAAATTCGAGATGGCCATATTTTCTCAAAATCCAAAATTGGTGAAGTGACTGTCCGCACCTTGGATTTCAACCTACCCGAACGGGTTTTGCTAAGAATGGAACTGATGCGTGGCGGGCATTTTTGAACGTTATTACTTTGAAAAAAACATAAAAGAACTGACATGTATCGTGTAAAAATCATTTTCGCTTTGGCATTGGTCGCCAGCTTGATGTCCTGCAACTCCGGCCCAGAAGTCATTGAGGCCGAATCCGGTAGCGGCGAGGTTGCCCCGCCGCTTTTCCAAGACCCCGGCGCAGCGCAGGGCATGAACACTGCCCCAGGGCAAACACAAAACCTTGACGCCGCCGAGCACAAAATCGTGGCCGAGGAAGTGCTGAACACCGACAAGTACACCTATGTCAGGGGACAGGAGAACGGGCAGGAAGTCTGGATTGCCGTGATGAAACAAGATGTGAAAATCGGCGGTACTTACCTTTTCCGGGGCGGCCTGATGAAGAAAAACTTCGAGAGCAAAGAGTATAACCGGGTCTTTGAAACGCTTTACCTCGTTTCCGATTTCAGGGCAGAGGGCGCATCGAGTGCAACCACTAAAGAACAGGCCCACGCCAATGTGGAGGGTGGCAGCACCGTCGAAGCACCCAAAAGCGTAACTCCCGCAGCCGGTGCCATCAAGCTTTCCGATTTGATAGCGAACATTACAAAATACGATGGAAAAACCGTGAAAGTCACCGGGAAGGTGATGAAGGTAAACCCAATGATTATGGGCCGCAACTGGCTGCACATCCAAGACGGCTCCGGCAAGAACCTCGACTTGACGGTAACGACCGTAGAGCAGGTGCAACTCGGCGCTACCGTCACACTGGAAGGCACAATTGCGCTGAACAAGGACTTCGGTGCGGGGTATAAGTATGATTACATCATGGAGGGGGCGGTGGCGAAGTGAGGTCACCTAGTGAAATCTCTGTGCCTCTATGTTTGGAATATTTAAACACGGAGGCACAGAGACACTGAGATTTCACGAAGAAAATTTTACGCTTTTGTCGTCAAACACTTCTGGTAGTTACGGTGCCGCCACCAAGCCGCCAAACTCAACACCGTCAGCGCAGCCACCGTCCAATAAACCCAAGTCGGAATCGGCACGGGGTCGCCCGCTGCGTAGGAATGCAAACCGGAGAGGTAATAATTCACCCCAAAATAAGTCATCATCACCGATGCCCAACCGAACAACGAGGCCACATTGAACGCAAAATTGCCCCGAAAGCCGGGAATGAAGCGCATGTGCAGGATGAACGAATAAACCAGAATCGTCACTAATGCCCAAGTTTCCTTGGCGTCCCAGCCCCAGTATCTGCCCCAAGATTCGTTCGCCCAAACACCGCCCAGGTACGTGCCGATGCTAATCATGAACAGCCCGCCGATGAGCGTCATTTCGCTCGTGTAAGTCAGTTCCTTCACGATTCGATAGACACTCTCCCCGTTCTTTTTGTTGCCAAAAATCATGAAAATCAGGTTCAGCACCCCAATGATGGCACCGAGTGCGAGGAAGCCATAACTGCCCGCCTCCAGCGATACGTGGATCATCAGCCAGTAGGATTTCAGCACGGGCACGAGCGGCGTGATTTCTGGGTCGAGCCAATTCATGCCCGCCACCATCAGAATGACGGCTGCCAGCACGGTGGTCGCCGCCAGGCCGCCGTTGGTTTTTCTGGCGAAAATGAGGCCCGCCAGCGTGGTCGTCCAGCCGATATAAATCATGGACTCGTAACCGTTGCTCCACGGCGCTTGGCCGCTCACATACCATCGCAATCCCAAGCCCACCGTGTGCATGAAAAAGCCAAATGCGAGTAACCCGAAAGCGATTTTACCTGCTGTTTTAAAATTCAAATTTGGTTTAAAAACTCCTGCAAATAATAGCCCTAAAAACACCAATGACAATAAGCCGTACATCTTGCCCAAACGGTTGAAAACATTGAGTTTGTTGAGCAATAATTCCGCTTTAATCTTGCCTTTTGAGGGCAATATATCGCCGCCATATTTGAGCTGATAATTATTTAATTCGGCAATCATGCGGTTTGCCATATTCCAGTCATTGCTTTGAATTGAACTTCTTAATACGGGAATATAGGCGGGGTAAAACGCCTCGATAATGGTGCCAGCAAATGCCGAATTTTGCATACCGTGCGGGTCGTCCGGCACGGCGGCTTGCCAGGTGTGGGTCGTGTCGCCCGGCACTGGGAACACCTTCATGAACCTGCCGGAAAACACCATGCTGCAGATGTTCACCTTCTCGTCCAATTTCATCAATTCCTTTTCAAAAACACTGCGGTCGCGCTGTGGCGTGTTGTAGGCGTCCCGCACGGCGTCCCGCAGTTTGTACTCACCGCTTTCGTTGAAAAAATCGCTGTATTTCACCATATCGCCTTCCACGCCGAGGATTTTGCGGATTTCCTCGTGATGGCCCAGCTTGATGAGCGGCACATGGTACCAATCTTTCGGGTTGGCGGCCATCCCGAGTATCACTTGCTCCGCTGACTGTCCGTACAGCGTTTCCTTTTTCGACAATTTGCGCAAAACCTCGCTCGCAAAGGTGTTCAATGGCTTGAACCTGCCTTTGTAGTCCTGCATCAAAATGCGCCCGAAGGCATCAGCATGTGACTTTTCCACCTCCGGCATCTTAGCATTTTCGCATTTGCCGGGCGTCGAAAACGCCAAGAAAATGCCCACCAGCACGGCGGCCACTGCATGTTCAGTCTTGCTTCTCATGTTTTTCAGATTCTTCGAAATTTGAGCGAAACGGGTGTTTTTGCTGAACAGCGTCCAAATCATGCCCAGCGTCAGCAGCGCATAACCGATGTACGAAATCCAGGTGCCCGGCGCATCGAAGTTCACGCTGAGGTAGGTGCCCAGTTCGTCCTGGTCGAACGAGGACTGGAAAAAACGGTAGCCGTCGTAGTCCAAAATATGGTTCATGTAGATGCGCTGGTCGTGCACGAGGTTGCTGCGGGGGTCCTTCAGCGTCACCTCGCTGGCGTAGGACGAAGCGTTGTCCGTGCCGGGGTAGCGCTCCATGATGAAATCGTTGAGTCCGATGGCAAACGGCAGCGTCACCCGCCTCGCCCCATAAGCTACCGCCACGCTCGATGTGCCGAATTGCACGGGTCTCGGCTGGCCCTCCACGCCCTGGCTCCCTGTCACGAACACCTTTTTTTCTTCGCCGCCGAAGGTGATTTTTAGATCCAATCCGCCCGTGCTGGTGCTGCTCATTTTCCGGTCGGCGGACGTGACCTCCGCCCGTGCATGTGGGCTGAACGCCCCGAACACAAAGCTGTGCATCCCATCGGAGTACATGCTGCGCAAACGAAGCGAGTGCCAGACGCCCGGCGGCAGCGTGTCCTGTGTTTGGGTCGCCATCACCATTTGGGTAAACGGCGTTCCAGCCATGAAATAGAGGCTGTCGTTTTGCATTTTTATGTTGAAGGCCTGTGGGATTTCGGGGTTGCCGAAATTGAACAAAGTGCCATAGATGTTGGACTTGTCGCCCTGTTGCACCATGTATTCCTCCCTGCCGCCCATCCCAGCGATGACCACTTTCAACGTGGGCAGGCCGCGCTCGTCGTCCACCATCGTTTCGGTGGGGTTGGGCATGAAATTCTGCACTTCCACTTTCAGTTCTTGGTTGCCAAGAAGGTAGGATTTTTCAAAAGAATTGTTGCCGAGCGAGGCGAACAGCACCGGCTCGTGGAAGGAAAACTTTTTGCCGCCGTGCATCACTTGAAACTGTAGGTAGGTCTCCGCCGATAAAAACGAGTTGGAAGCGCTGCCCTCCCGGATGCCCATCATCCCCTCTTTGCCCCAGTACCTCGTCACGCCCGCCCCGAAGATGATGATGACCATGGAAGCGTGAAATATCACAAGCGGCCACTTTTTCTGCTGTATCATCCGAAAGCGGAAGATGTTGACAATCAACGTGATACTGAACAAAACCAGCAACAACTCGAACCACTTAGACTTGAAAATCACTTTCTGGGCTGCGCTGGTGCCGAAGTCGTTTTCAACGAAAGTGGCAACGCCGATTGCTACGGCGAAGAGGATGATGTACAGCCCCGCAGCGGAGGTGGAGAAAAGGCCGTTCAATAATTTTTTCAGCAAGTTCATGCTTTGGACAAGATTAAACACGGAGACACCGAGGACAGCGAAAACGCCAAGGATATTTCTTTGAAAACCAATGATTTGCCTTTTGTATTTTTCTCTGTCCTCCGTGCCTCCGTGTTGAAAAAGACAGCCTGCAAAATTAGCGACTATACCCGAGGCGGCCTTTCCCTCGAAACCGGGTTCAACCAGAAAAAATGCCTGTTCAGGTGGTTTTGTTCATCCGCTCACTCCTCCTCCGCCACGCCCGCCCCCTGCGCCGACACATAGTACGCCCCTTTCAGTACAATCTTGACCCCTTCGGGCAATGCTTTCGAGGGGGTAACCACCACAAAACCATCGGCCTCACCACCTTTTATCACTTTGATTTTTTTGAAAAAACTGCCATCCGCATTCTCTTTTTCAAGGATGTAAATGAAGTCGTCTTTCCCTTCCCGCACCACCGCCGCTTCTGGCAGGGCATTGCCTGCGCCGCCGCCCGTCGTGGCAATGCTGGCCTCCAAAAACGCCCCGTTCACGAAGTTCGATTGTCCGCCAGCGCCAGCGTCCAGTTTAGCATGTGCTCGAATTGCCCGCTTCGTTGGGTCAAGCACTTTGTCCAAACTGTAAATCGTAGCCGGGTAGCCCCTCGTCGGATCGGCCGGGAAGCTCAGGCTCACGCGCTGCCCTATTTTCACCTTCAAAATGTCCTTCTCAAACACCCAGAGGTCGGCGTGGAGTTGGCTCAAATCAGTCACTTCGCAAACGGTCGTTCCGGGCTGCACCGCCGCCCCCACATTGGAGCGGATGGCCGTCACGATGCCGCTCACGGGGCTTACCAGCGTCAGTTGGGTGCTCAGGTTTTGCGCCGTTAACCGCTCCGGGTTGATTTGGTGCTGGCGCAATTTGGCGGCCAGCACGGCGGCGGTCGTCTCGGCGGCCCGCAGGTCGGATTCTGCTTTTTGAAAGTTCTTCGAGGCCGTGGCATCGGCTTCTTTGAGCGACTTGTAGCGGTCGAATTCGCTTTTCAGGAACACCAGCCGGTCCTTGTTTTCCAAAAACTGCTGCTGCAAGTCCAGCAAGTCCGGCTTGCGGATGACGGCTAGCACCTGCCCCTTGCTCACCGTGGCGTTCAGGCTGGTTTTTAGCTCCGCAATGGAGCCGTCGGAGAAGGCCGTCACCTGTGCTATATGCTCTGGGTGGACAACCAGTTCGGCGTTCACCCGCAGCCCTTCAGCGATGTTTTTTTGTTCAAAACCACCGAAGGCCAACCCCGCCTGCTTCGCCTGGTCTGGCGTCAGGTGGATGAGGTCGCCGCTGGTATGGATGGCCTCTGCTTCGGGTTTTTCGGTGGTGGTGGGTTCGTATTTGCCGCAGGAAAAAGCGGCGAAGATGATGAGAATGAAGAAGGTATTTTTCATTGTAAAAGATTGATTGTCTTTTGATTGCGGATTTCGGAATACGGATTGCGGATTGGGTTTCACAGCTTAATTTGGAAACTATTAGGGATTCTAAGTGACCAACTGCCCCCAATCCGAAATCTGCAATCCGAAATCCGCAATGGTTATTGTCCCGTCAGCGCCTCCAGCTCAATAATCGCTTGGTTCAGCCCCAACAAATGCTCCAAATGCTGCGCCTCGATGCCCGCCGCCTGCTCCATCATTTGCACAAAATCGGCGAAGCTCATCTCGCCCTGCGCATAGTTCAGGCTGCCCGACCGGAGCAGTTCCGCTGCCAGTTGTTTGCCCTCGGCAGCGTAGTATTCCAACATGATTTGATATTTTTCCTGCTGGTGAAGCAGGTGGCCAAGCTCGTTCTGCTGCGCCAGCAGCGCACTTCGGAACTCGGCGCCCGCTGCCGCAATGCCCACCTCCGCCGCCTCCGACTGCGCCAGCAACGACTTGCGGAACAGCGGCAGGTTCAGTCCCACCTGCCAGCCGGGGTACACGTCGCCGTTGCCCAAAATCTGCCCGTAGACCCCCGCCGAGTAGGTTGGGGAGGACTTCGCCTTCGTCGCCTCCTGCTCCGAGCGAGCAACCTGAATGGCCGCTTGCCCATACTTGGCCATCGCCGAGCTGCGCAGCAACGACGTGTCGGCGATGGAGAACCCGCCCTCGTGCAGCGGCTCCACTACGGGCAGCACGGGTTCGCCCAGCCCCAGTATTTGCCCCAAAACGATGCGGTCGAACTCGATTTCGTGCTGCACCGTGCGGGCTTCGAGGCGTACTTGCGATGCCTTGTCCTGCGCCGCCAGCTTCTCGGAGAGCGATACCTCCCCCGCCCGGTAGCGCACGTCGGCGGCACGAGCCACCCGCTGCCACACGCTGTCGAGCCGGTTGTTGAGCGCCGCCTTGCCGTCGAGGTAGCTGAGGTGGTGGTAAATCTCCCGCACCTGCCGCACGATTTCCTGCCTCGTCATGCCTTGCCGGGCGGCTGCCTGCGCTTGTCGGCTGGCGTGGAGGTCACGGTTGGCACGGGTCATTTTTCCCGAAGGGAAACTCTGCGCCACACCGAAGGTCGAAGTGCCGAGGATGCCGAGGTCGGGGTCGGCGGTCACGTTGTGGAAAAGCTGCGAAGGCTCCCACATCGGCCCGGCATTTTTGAGCACCTCCTGCTGCCGGATTTGGTGGCTGGTGATCGCCATCGCAGGGTGGCTTTTGAGGGCAAGGTCAATGGCTTGCTGCTCGGTGAGGGTGGTCTGGGCAGATGCCATTTGGCAAAGCCCAACTAACACCAACCAATGGATGTTTCTGTAAAAAGCCATAAATTTGTTTTCTAAAATCTTCCACATGGAAATTACAGTTAGTGATATTTTAAAAAGCCCCGGTGCGGTTAAACTTTACCAGCAAATTCAAGAAGCCCTTGCTGACGAAACCCGTCGCCGGGAGGAGTTTCGGGAATGGCTCACAGAGGATGTCAAAGCCGAATTCATCAATGGTGAAATCGTGCTGCATTCGCCTGTGAAACGGGGGCATTACCTTGTCAGCGACAGGCTCAATAATTTGTTGCGAAATTTTGTCCACCTCAAAAAACTGGGCACGACTGCCGTTGAAAAAGCACTAATTGCCTTGACCCGCAACGATTATGAGCCAGATATTTCGTTCTGGGGGAGCGAAAAGGCCGCTACTTTCAACGACAATACAATGCTCCACCCGGCCCCCGATTTTGTCGTCGAAATCCTTTCCCCCAGCACCAAAAAGCACGACCGGGAAACCAAGTTCGAGGACTACGCACTTCATGGTGTTCGGGAATACTGGATTATTGACCCCGACAAGCAATGCGTCGAGCAATACGCCCTTTTGGTGGCAACCGACAAATCTTATCTGCCTTACGGCAAATTTTTCCCCGGCGAGGACATCAAAAGCATCGCCCTGCCTGAGTTTGAAATCCCCGTGGCCGCCATTTTTGATGAAAAAGCCAACTTTGAGGCTTTGAAAAAAATGATGGAATAAAACCTTGGTTTATAAAGGTTTATGAGGTTGATAAGGGTTGATAATCAGTGGGTTATCAACCCTCATCAACTTTATCAACCCTCATCAACCCTTTTGCTCCTCCTAAAAAACATCGCATACAGCACCGGCAGCACCACCAGCGTCAGCAGCGTGGAAGTCACCAGCCCGCCGATGACCACCGTCGCCAAGGGCCGCTGCACTTCCGCACCCGCCCCGCTCGAAATCGCCATCGGCAGGAAGCCCAGCGACGCCACCGCCGCCGTCATCAGCACAGGACGAAGACGCACCAGCGCTCCTCGGATGATGCGTTCGTTGACGTTGGTCACGCCCTCCTGTTCCAGTTGCTTGAAGTAGGAAATGAGGACGATGCCATTGAGCACCGCCACGCCGAACAAGGCGATGAAGCCGACTCCCGCCGAGATGGAGAACGGCATGTCCCGCAGCAGCAAAGCGAAGATGCCCCCGACCGCCGACATGGGAATAGCGGTAAAAATTAACACACTCTCTTTCAGCGAGTTAAAGGCGAAATACAACAGCCCGAAAATGAGCAACAACGCCACCGGAACGGCGATGCTGAGGCGGGCCTTGGCTGCTTTCAGGTTCTCGAACTGTCCGCCGAAAGTGTAGTAGTAGCCGCTGGGCAGCTTCAGTTTTTCACCCAAAACGGCCTGCACGTCGGTGATGGCGCTCTCCACGTCACGGCCCCGCACGTTGGCGCTCACGACGATGCGGCGGCGGCCATCGTCCCGGCTGATTTGCGCAGCACCGGGGCGATAGCTCACGTCGGCCACTTCACTGAGCGGGATGAGTTCGCCGGTAGGCGTGGCGATGGGCAGTTGGCGAACGTCCTCGATGTCGGCACGGTGGTCGGCGGCGAGGCGCACCACGAGGTCGAAGCGGCGCTCGTCCTCGAAAATGGCACCAGCGACCGAACCTGCGAAGGCCGTGCGCAGTGCCATGTTCACTTCCTTGACGGCGAGGCCATAGCGGGCGATTTTGTTGTAGTCGTAGCGGGCGACGATTTGCGGGAGGCCCTCGATTTGCTCCACTTTCAGGTCGGCCAAGCCCTCCACGTCCCTGATGATGTCTTCTACCCGGTGACCCGCACGGGCGAGACTGTCGAGGTTGTCGCCGAAGATTTTCACGGCGATGTCAGAGCGCACCCCGGTCATCATCTCGTCGAAACGCATCTTGATGGGCTGGGTGAACTCGAAGGCCATGCCCGGCACGTCGTAAACTTTCGCTTCAATCATTTCCACCAATTCCTCCTTGGTTTCCGCCCGTTTCCATTCGTCAATTGGTTTGAGCAAAATGACGTTGTCGGCGGTTTCGGGGGCCATCGGGTCGGTCGGGATTTCGGCGGAGCCGATTTTCGAGATGACCTGCTCCACCTCGTCCGGGAAATTGTCGAGGATGATTTTTTGCGCAAGCCGATGACTTTCAAGGGTTTGCGTCAGCGATGTGCCGGGCTTGCAGAAGCCGTGCATCATGATGTCACCTTCGTCGAGCGTGGGAATGAACTCGCCGCCCATTCGAGAGAAAAGGAAAACGGCCAGCACAAACACGGCGACCGTTGCTCCCAAAACCATCTTTTTCCACTGCAAAGCGAAGTTGAGCGCCGGTAAGTAGAGCCGCTGGAAAAACCGGATGATTCGGTCAGCGATGGTCAAATCCGGCTTCAGTTTTTTGCTCAAAAAAGCGGCGCTGACGGCTGGCACGTAGGTCAGCGAAAGCAGCAATGCCCCGATGAGGGCAAAGCTGACGGTCTGTGCCATCGGCTTGAACATCTTGCCCTCCACCCCTGTGAGCGACAGGATGGGCAGGTAAACGATGAGGATGATGATGACCCCGAAGACGCTGGAACGCATGATTTTACTGGAAGAAAAGCGCACGGCCTCGTTCATTTCATCCTGTGAAAGCTGGATACTGGCGTAGCTGCCATTTTCCTGTTTTCGTTGATGAAAAACCTTTTCGTGGAGGAAATGCAGCGTCGCCTCCACGATAATCACCGCCCCATCCACAATCAAACCGAAGTCAATGGCACCGAGCGACATGAGGTTGGCACTGACCCCCGTGAGCTGCATCATGCCCAGTGCAAACAGCATGGACAGCGGGATGACAGAGGCGATGATGAGGCCCGCCCGGAAATTGCCGACGAGCAAAACGAGGATGAAAATGACGATGAGCGCCCCTTCAATGAGGTTCTTTTCGACCGTGGCAATGGTGCGGTCCACGAGTTTTTCCCGGTCCAAAAACGTGGTGATGGTGATGCCCTCCGGCAACGACGACTGGATTTGCGCCACCCGTTCCTTCACGCGCTGGATGACGTTGGCGGCGTTTTCGCCCTTGAGCATCATCACGATGCCGAGTACGATTTCGCCCTCGCCGTTGTGGCTCACGGCACCGTAGCGCATGGCGCTGCCGATTTTCACCTCACCGATGTCGCCGATTTTGATGGGTGTCCCGCCCTCCGATTTCACCACGATTTGCCGGATGTCGTCGAGCGATTTGGCCAAGCCTTCGCTGCGGATGAAGTAGGCGTTGGCGTTCTTTTCGATATAAGCCCCGCCTGTGTTTTCGTTGGCATTTTCGAGGGCATTGAACACCTCGCCGATGCCGATGCCGAAGGCTTTCAGTCGGGCAGGTGTCACGGCCACTTCGTACTGCTTGAGGTAACCGCCGAAGCTGTTGATTTCCACCACACCTTGGATGCCCATGAGCTGGCGCTTCACTATCCAGTCCTGGATGCTGCGCAATTCGGTGGGCGAGTAGCGGTCTTCGTAGCCGGGTTTCGGCTCGATGCGGTAGTGCAGGATTTCGCCGAGACCCGTTGAAACGGGGGCGAGTTCTGGCGTGCCGAAGCCAGCGGGGATTTGCTCCTCCGCCATTTTCAGCTTCTCGTTCACGAGCTGGCGTACGAGGTACTTGTCCACGTCCTCGTCGAAAACGACCGTCACCACGCTCAGTCCAAAGCGGCTGATGCTCCGCAATTCGAGGACGCCAGGAATGCTCCGCACGGCGCTTTCGATGGGATAGGTGATGAACTGCTCCACCTCCGGCGTGGCCAGTGTGGGGCAGACCGTGAGCACCTGCGCTTGGTTATTGGTGATGTCGGGGATGGCGTCAATGGGCAACCGGGTAAAGGCGAAGATGCCCCAAACAGCGAGCGCCAAAGTGCCAAGGGCGACAATGACCTTGTTTTTGATGGAAAACGAAATGATGGAATCGAGCATGAACTTGATTACGATTTACGATTTAAGATTGGGATGCTCGAATGTGAGCAAACTGAGGGCTTGATTCACGAAGACAGATTGCGATAAAACATTGACAACCAACACGTTGAACTAATCAGACATGAGCGGTCAGGCGCAATCGTAAATCGTCATTCGTAAATCGTAAATCACACCCTGGGCGGCTGCCAGATGTCGTTGGGAAGGGAAAAAGAGTAGGATTGGTCTTCCAAAACGGGGCGGCTTGCCTCGCAGATGGTGGGCAGGCCCGCTGTGAAATCCTGTAAGTTTTGAAAGGCTGCCAAGGTTGGTGCGTGGAGGTGGTTGCAATGGTCCTTTCCGGGCAGCTTGGAGTGGTCGTGGTCGCCTTTGTGCTGCGCAAAGTCCTCGCCGTAGTGCATTTTCCAGAATTGGAAAAACCCGATGCCGGGCGTTTCGGCTTGGTGCTCTTTGAAATGTTCGAGCAGGCCGGGCAGCTTCGCCAATTCCTCCTTGGCCTGTGCAGGCACGAGGGCACTGAACAGGAACAAAACGAGCAGGATGTTGGCAGTTGCTTTTTTCATTGCAAGGCAAAGATAGAAAATATGGTTTTTTGGGGTAAATAAATTAGTCGTCTTCGACTTCGCCGCCCGATTCAGCGCCGTTTGCCTCCACACCAGCAGCAGCCACGCCGCTCCTGATTTCGCTGTGTCGGATTTGCCCACCGAGGTAGCCCGTACGGGCCATTGCGCCGAAAGTGACCAAGCTGAGTACCGTGGCGACCAATACCAGCGGCCTCGACAGAGCTATCTTGCTCCAGCCTGCAATAAGCGTCACGAGCGATAGCAGGCCGAGTGCTTCCATGAGCCAAATGGCCACAGAGGCGGCATCCTCGTGTTCTTCAATTAATGATTCGGAAACAGAAGCGATTCCCTCCACGCTTTCCTCGGCAGGCTCGCCGGTTAGGAAAACAGGGATAGCGATAACGGCCATAGCGGCCCAAGTCCAGAGTGCGACTTTTTTGACTTGTTCGGAGGAGGTGATATAGCCGTAGGCCATCACGCCCACGCCCAAGAGCGACCCAATAATTGGAAAATGATTGAGCAGGAGATGCAGATGTGTTGCGTCCATTTTTATTAATTTTAATTACTGATAATCAGCACGTTAGGAGATTTTTTTTATTTCAACCGCCATCGGCTAACCTATTTCCACGTTCCGATTTTTGTTGCAAAACTTGGAAATGGGAAAGCCGGAGCTGTGGTTTTTTGATGTTCATTTTATACGACTAACACCGTTGGCCAGTCGAATTCATCACAGCTTGTCAATCTTCGTGAACTTCTCGGAGGAAGTCATGGAGATGTTGCAACGCTTCGGTGCTGTGCTATCGTAAGTATTGCCGCAGGTCTGGCAGACATAATAAACAGACGCCAGCGAGTTCACCTGTTTGCTCTCAAGTGCCGAAAGTGCTTTTTCATACAAAGGCTTGTGGCGCTGTTCGGTTTTGTAAGCATAATTCAGGCTGATGAGGGCAATTTTGCCATTGGCAGCCTGTGCGTTTTTGATGAAATCCGGGTACATCGTCGCTATTTCGTAGCCCTCACCAGCGATGGCGTCCTTTAGGTTTTCGGCGGTTGTTTTGACCGTAAAATCTGGCTTGACGACAGGAATGGTAGCGCCCATGTCCTCCAGCACAAACCGGTGGTTGTTGGCATGGATGTTCTCGGAGGCAGAAGTGGCTTTGAACAGCAGTGCTATCTGCGTGTAGCCCTCCTCCTGTGCCTTTTTGGCGTAGGCGGCGTACTTGGCGCTGGCAGTAGTTTCGCCTTTGTAGGCATCGGTGAGGTTGTTGACCATCGTCGCTTTCACATCGGCAGTGGCAGGGGCATTTTCTTGACCCTTCATTTCGTCTTCTTCTTCATCGCCTTCCTCATTTTCTTTCCTGCTAACGGTTTGGGCGGTTGCGCCACCATCAGCGGGTTGTTGCATGGTAGTGCCTGCTTGGTTGTTTTCCTGTTGGTTTGGGTTGCTGCAGGAAGGGAGCAAAGTCCAAAAGCCAGCAGCAAAAATGATGAAGATGATTGCATTGGATTTCATGATGAATTTATTTTTTAGTGATTTTTTCAGCAACACCGTTTATCACGTTTTTGTCTGAATTTGATAGGGCAAAGTTGGCCCCGGCAGGGTTAAAGCAACCTTCGGGTTTTCTTAAAATCAGCTAAAAATGGTGGACGGGAGACGGTGGACGTGAAACGGTGGAGTTACTGAAAGCGCAGGGTAAACGCTGTGCCTTTCCCCTCCTCACTTTTCATGGAGATTTCAATCTGCTCCAAGTGAGCTATTTTTTGAACAATGGAAAGCCCAAGCCCGCTGCCGGGCACCTGAGAGGTGCGGGATGCGTCGGCCCGGTAAAGGCGGTTGAAAAGGTGCGGAAGGTGTTCGGCGGGGATGCCGGGGCCGTCGTCAGAGATGGTCAAGGAACGAGCAGGTTCATCCCATGCACAGTGGATGTTGCCGTTGTCGGAGCCATATTTGATGGCGTTTCCGAGGAGGTTGCTAAGCAGTATTTCAAGGAAAGTGCGGTCGTCCATCACTTCGGTATTTGTCGGGATTTGGACGTGCAAGCCCATCTTCTTGGCTTCCAGTTCGTGCTGTTTTTTTGTTTTTAAACCCTCCAAAACGGCGGTGAGCCGCACAGGTTCTTTTCCCAATAGCACAGCGCCCGATTCCAACCGTGCCAACTGGAGCAAACGATCTAGCAACAGTTGCATCTTGTCCACCTCTCGTATGACATGGCCAATTTTTTCTTCGTAATGCGCTGATTCCCTGGGTTTTCTGACCAAAACCTCCAACGTGCCACGGATGGACGTGAGCGGCGTCCGCAGCTCGTGCGAGGCATCGGAGGTGAACTGTTTTTCCCGGTTGAAACTGTTTTCTATGCGCTGCAACAGGTCGTTGATGGCCTTCGCCAACTGCTGCACCTCGTCTTCGTGCGCAGGGACCGACAGGCGGGTGTTGATATTGGTATCGCTAATGTTGGCCGTGCTGCGGATAAGCTCCTGCACCGGGGCGATGCTTTTTGCTGCCGCAAAAGAAACGGCCAAATACAAAACAAGCAACATCAATGGGAAAGCGACAAAGAGCGTGGCTCGCAGGTTTTTCAAAACAACGGTGGACTCTGCACGGGAAATGCCGATGCTGAGTTGGCCAACAATTTTGCCCGTATTGTTTTTCACCGGAAACTGCCCCATCCTTATCAATTGGTCTTTCAAGTTGGTGTTGAAAAACTTAGGTTTCGCCACAGTGGGGTCATACGAAAAGCGGTCAGCAGTGAGGTTTGCGGAGCGGAAAACCAGTCTGCCCCGGTTGTCCACCAACTGTAAAAAAGTCGGGTTGACCTCTTCCTGCTGGTGCTCTTGCTCTTCCCACTCAGCCATTTTTGAAATGACGATGGAGTCGCCACTGAAAGCGAGGCTTCTGACAACCTCTTCTTGCTCGGTGCGCAAGTCCTGGTCGAGGTGGTTGAAAGCAGTGCGGAAAACCACCTCGTACACTACCAGAAAAACAAGGCTTGCAATGGCGGCGGCCGCCACGAGGTTGTACAGTGCGATGCGCTCCTTGAACCTGAGTTTCATGCGTCGTCATTGACCCGGTAGCCTACGCCCCGGATGGTGGTGAGGAAGGAGGGCTGGCCAGGCTCGTCTAATTTTTTGCGCAAAAAATTGATGTAAACGTCAATGACCGAGGTGTCCCGGTCGAAGTTCACGTCCCAGATTTTTTCGATGATGCGGGTGCGGCGGGTGATTTTGCCCTTGTTGCGCAGCAAAAATTCCAACAGGGCGAATTCCTTTTGAGTAAGCTCTACGAGTGCGCCGTTTTTCGTCACCTGATGGGTTTCGAGGTTGAGTTCGATGCCGCCAGCATGGAAAGTGGTTTGTGCTCCCGCCGGATTGCGCAGCAAAACCCGGATGCGGGCGAGCAGTTCCTCGAAGGCGAACGGCTTGCGGAGGTAGTCGTTGGCGCCAGCCTCCAAGCCGAAAACCACGTCGTCCACGCTGTCCTTTGCCGTCAGGAAAATAATGGGAACCGATTGGTTTTCTTTGCGAACCTGCCTGCAAATCTCAATGCCACTCAGCCCCGGCATCATCCAATCCAGCAGCAGGATGTCGTACTCTTCGAGGTTGTCGAGCGCCATGCGGAGGCCGTCTTTTCCGTTGTAGGCCACGTCCACGGCATAACCCTCCTCCTCCAAGCCTTCATGGATGAAATTAGCGATGGAAACTTCGTCTTCTGCCAGCAGTATTCTCATGCGTTTTCGGGTTGAGTTGGCTATTTTTTGTTTGTAAAAAAGGAGTGCCGCAGCGTATTTACTGCGCCGCATCCGAGGGGAATGAAATTTCCAATTCCACCCCGGCACCATGCTTGAACACCAGTTCGCCGCCATAAAAACCCGTTCGGCCCGCTGCGGCGATGGCCATTGCAAACAACGCTACGGAGGCAATATAGCCCCATTTTGGTTTAAAATTAGTCATTTCAATCACTACCCGAAAGGCGGCGGCCACGAGGCTTACGCCCAATGTGAGCAACGCAGCATCTTCGTGCAACTCCATTGCTTTTCCCAGGCCCGTGCCGTCATCCATGCCCTCCCCTGCTGCGCTGCCGGTGAAGTAGGCCGCCACTGTGCCGAGCGCTCCCAGCACCAACAAATATAGGCCTGCCGTCCTGAAAAACGGCTTTTTTGTGGCCAAGTAAATCAAGTCGGAAAGAAACCCCACAAATAGCAGGGCGATTGGGAAGTGCACAATCATGGCGTGGAGATGGGTAGCTGAAATCATGGTATTTTTTTTTGCAAAGGTGGAGGTAGGCGCATTGTTTTCACCTTAATGCAAACTTAAAAGCAGCTTAAAATCGAGTACCCAATCATCAAAAGTTCAGCCCCTTTATTCAGCTTCTCAATTGATTAAAATCATTGAAGCCGCCTTCGATTCTCGCCATTTTTGAGGTCAATTGCAAAAACAGAAATAGCCAGTCCAATGAATTTCTCCCCCGCCCAACGATTCCATTCTTGGTTTAACAGCGTTTTTGTCCTTCCGGGTGACACAGCAGATGCCGTCCACCAAAAAATGTCTTTTTTCACCGCCAACCTCAGTGTGATTTCGGTGGTGGGACTGCTCACCCTGACGACTTGGTTGTTGCGATTGCCCATTCTTACTTCTTACGGATTGGGCCTCGTGGCGTTTGGGGTCATTTTGATTGCTATATTCCTGAAAATCAGGCGGGTATCACCGTGGTTTTATATCACTAATCAGGTCTTCGTCCTACTTTTCACTTCGTTCACCATCATCAGGTTAGGGGGCATACCTAACTCCGGCGGTCTGATTTTCGCAAAATTGGCGGCCATCGTTTACTCCCTCTCACTGCCTTCCAAAAAAGTGGCTTGGTGGTCATTGGGGCTCTTCGTCGCTACTACTATCCTCGAAGCGGCGCTGTACCCTTGGCTCACGCCCGCACCGGAAATGACGCCCGCCGTCAACCAGGTTTTCTTCGTCATCAATTCCACTTGGATTTCGCTTTTCATGTTGCTCATCGTTTTTTATGTTTTCCAACAGCGGGCGGAATTGGAGAAGGCCAAAGCCGAAAGATTGCAGGAGTTGGACAACCTCAAGACCAATATGTTCGCCAACATTGCCCATGAATTCCGCACCCCGCTCACACTCATCGGCGGGATGGCAGAGCTACTACTGGGAGACCCCCAGCACCAGGTTCGGGAGCGCTCCGAGGTCATCCAGCGCAACTCTAACAAGGTGCTGCGGCTCGTGGACCAGATGCTTAACCTTGCCCGGCTGGAGGCGGGTTCCATGCCATTGCAAACTGTGCAAGGCGAAGTAAAAGCCTTCCTACGATATGTATTCAATTCCTTTCAGGGTTTGGCGGAACACCGGAAGGTTCGTTTGCATTTTTTGCCTGACAACCAACAAGTTGTGATGGACTTTGACCCCGAAAAACTGGAAGGACTGGTGGGCAACCTACTCTCCAACGCCTTGAAGTACACGCCTGCCGGGGGTAATGTTTACCTAAATTTTTACGCTAGGAAAGCGGCACAGGAGCAGTTGGTCATCAAGGTGAAGGATACGGGCATCGGCATTCCCGCCGATAAGTTGGGCTATATTTTCGACCGTTTCTATCTGGTGGAAAACGAGCAGAAACATTACGAAGAAGGCAGCGGCATCGGGCTGACCATCGTGCGGGAGTACGTGAAGCTGATGGGCGGCGAGATTGCCGTAGAAAGCAAACCGGGCGAGGGTACTGAGTTCACCGTGACGCTGCCCGTGACCCGGCAAGCGCCCATGCAGGATTCATTGGCAGGCATTTCAACTCAGAATTCGCCAGAATTCGTTGATTTTGAATGGATTACATCTGATAACGGCGATGCCACCTTGCCACAATTGCTCATTATTGAAGACAACCTGGAGGTTATACAGTACCTGCGGTTGATTTTGGGCAAAAATTTTCACCTGCTCTCTGCCTCCAATGGTGACGAGGGCCTCCGATTGGCGTTGGAACATTTACCCGACCTTATCCTCAGTGATGTGATGATGCCCGGCAAGGACGGTTTTGAGGTGTGCCGCACCCTGAAAAAAGACTTCCGCACCTGTCATATCCCTGTCGTGCTGCTCACTGCAAGGGCCGACACAGCCTCTCGGATTATTGGATTGGAACAAGGCGCTGATGCCTATCTGACCAAGCCGTTCAACAAGCGTGAACTGCTCGCCTGCTTGCGCAACCTGTTTATTCAGCGGGAAAAGCTGCGCATCAAATACGCTTCGCAGACCAATGGCCTGGAGCCTGAACCCACTGCCGGGCTGGACGAGCTTTTTATTAAGAATGCCCGCTCCATTTTGGAAAAAAACTATGCTGATGAGGCTTTTGGAATAGAGGGACTTTATCATGCCCTTGACATCAGCCGGGTGCAACTGCACTGCAAGCTGATGGCGCTCACCGGACAGTCGGCATCGCATTTCATCCGCACGTTCCGGCTCGAAAAAGCGAGGGATTTGCTTCGCAATACCACAAAATCTATTTCGGAAATCGCTTATGAAACGGGGTTCAGCGACGCCAATTATTTCAGCCGGGTATTTGCCCAAGAGTTTGGGATGTCCCCTTCCGACCTGCGGAAAGGGGTTGAGAAGATGGCTTGATGCAGTATTGTTTGAAACAAGTTTCCCGCAGTTTCTGGCTAATCTTTAGGAGAGATTTTCTCTACATAGATAAGGTCGGGAATATCCTTCCATTCGTTTTCATACTTTTTCCAAACCACATTTACCGGTATAGGAAACTTTAAGTCTCCGTTGAAATCAATATCCGTTTCAGCGGGCGTTTCAAAGAACCGCAGGGTATCACCATCTATTTCAATAAACCATCCACCACAAAAAGGGCTGGCGCATTTGCGGAAATCAATGCCAATCAATTTGGCATCGCCTTCGTTCATGCATGATTTTTCACAGGAAGTAAGGACAAAAAAAGCCAGGAAGAACAGCAGGAAGTAATTTTTCATGGTTGCATTTTTATCCAATAGACAGCCAACTCTGGTGAGAAGTTGGGTTTAAGACTTACCAAGTTACAATAAGCCATTTTTTGAAACAATTGTCCAGCAAATTCCTGCCCATTGTCCAGGAAGTGAAACAATAGGTAAGGCGTTTTCGAGGGGTTGGAGGTAAAATTTGAAGTATAAAAAGGGAATGAATAAACGGCGTAAATCTCCGGTGGTTCTTCCCCCAAATTTTTTTCACTTTAAATTCCTCAGCAATGAAAAAACTGATTTTTCTTTCCGTCATTTTGATGGCTTTCGTTTTAGCTTCCTGTGAAAAAGAAGTCATCACACCCTTCGTAACCTTTACGGGCACCTTTACCAACACGCCTAATGTGAGCGGTGGCTTCTGGGATGTCCTAATTCCTGATGGTTCTACCATTATGTATCCTAAAAAGTATGTGGTGGATGGAACGTCTCCCTTGTTCGGCAACGTGGATGAAACCAAAAGCGTGTTGGAGACCAGCAACATTGCTTTCGACCCAAAATTCGTTGGGTTTACTGGTGACTTGAAAATAACCCTTGTTGATAAGGACGGTGACGAGCTTGTGATGAAAGGCGAGTTTTTTGGCTTCTAGGACTTCTCCAATAAATCATACCTGCATATTGATAGCGGCACTGGCAAATGGGAAAAAGCCGAAGGTTGGATGAACACCGTGGGTCAAGGTGACCCTGCCACTGGCACGAATACGTTGACTGGTACTGGTGAAATCACCGAGCCTAAATAGCCAAGCTAACCCCAACTGAACCTTCCGCCCCGCTCCTAAGCGGGGCGGAATTTTTATGGGTTCCACATGCAAAACAATCTTTTAAAAAACTCAACAGTAAATTCATCATCATGAAAAACTTCATTTTATTTCCAATTCTAATTTTTACAATGTCCATCAGCTACGGCCAATGGACGACGTCCACTTTGTCTGAAGCGAAAGATGGTATGGGTGCCGCCGCATTGCCGGGCAGCAATACCTTTTGGTTTGCAGGAGGCTGGGGCGACATAGCTGAAACCAACAAAGTGGAAATTTACAATGCCGAAACTGGCACTTGGACTTTTTCACAGCTGTCGCAAACGAGGTCATGGCCAGCAGGTTTGGCTTACAAAAACCATATTTTCTTCGCTGGAGGCATGTTTTGGAGTACTACTTACGAGCCAACTTCAAGGGTTGACATTTGGAACAACGAGGCTAGCCAATGGACAACTGCTGAGCTTTCGGTACCACGATTCAGCATTTCAGCAGTAGGCATTGGCAACAAGGCCCTGTTTGCCGGAGGCGGCAATATTATCCAGAACACCGTGTCAAGTGCGGTCGACATCTACGATTTCACCACAGGACAGTGGACTACTACCCAATTATCAGGCCCAAGGGCAGCCATGGGCAGTGCCGTCGTAGAAACGTCCAATGGCCCCATCGCCCTTTTTGGAGGGGGTATAACTGGCTTTACAGGGCCTGCAACCGATTTAGTGGAAATATACCATGTCAACACGGATTCTTGGAGTACTGCGCAATTGTCGCAAGCCAGGGGTCACCTGAGTGCAACATCAGTAGGCAACAAGGTCATTTTTGCAGGTGGCATTACCAACGACAATGTCCTTTCGGACAAGGTGGATATTTATGATGCCTTGACGGGTGAATGGACGACCGCAAGCCTTTCTGTACCGAGGTGTACGGATATGACCGACGGACTGACCAAAACTGTTTGCGGCAAGGTATATATCGTGGGCGGTGGCAAGATTGACTTGATTACTGGCGTGTTTAGCGAAGCATCAAACGTGATTGATATTTACGACCCGACTACTGATAGCTGGTCGGTTGAGTACCTGAACAGGCCCTTGGTCACCCACTCGGTGGTTTCTGACGGCAATCGGCTTTTGGTAGCGGGAGGTCGCAATACCGAATTTTCCACGATTTACGATGAGGTTGATATTTACACCTGCTCCGCAAATGCTGCAAATGAAAATAAGATAGCTGCTGCGCAATACCGCATATATCCGAACCCAAGCCAAGGCGTCCTGCACATCGAAGCACTTGGAGAGGTTGCCAATGACGCCGTGGTTGTCGAACTGCACAACCTGCAAGGCCAGCTTGTTTACACCCAAACTATTTCAGGCAACAACTCGGAAATGAGGCTGCCAAACCTGCTTGATGGGGCATACCTGCTCTCCGTCATTTCAGGAAACAGCTTCCAAACGGAGTGGATAAGCCTAATTCGTTAATGTATCCCATTGCAGTAAATTCCGATTATTAGGAATTTACTGTGAGTCCGCAAACTTGGAGCTGCCGCAAGGTGATTTCGGGTTTGCGGTTTTTTTTTCTATAATTCTGAGCATCAAAAACAAAAAAGCCACTGGCACAAATCAATGCTCCAGTGGCTCTCCAATTCAATTAAATTGATTTACTTCATCGTCTCCAGCGCCCCCCCGAAAGAGACTTTTATATTTTTCGCCACCTTGTCGGCCACGAGGGATGGGATGGCAATGCCATAATCGGTGAGTGCCACCGAAAAGTCCGTTTGACCCATCACCTTGCCGCTTTTAACAGTAATGGTAGCTGGGGCTGTGACTGGCTTCGTAATGCCATGCATGGTCAAATTACCGGAAACGGAAGTCTTATAGGTGCCGTCCTTGCCAAAATTGACGGTGGAAGCATCCGTGATTTTTCCTTTAAAAGTAGCCTTCGGGTACTTGGAGCTTTCGACATAGTTCTCGTTGAAATGCTCTTGCATCAGGGCCTTCTCGAACTGGAAGCTCTTCATCAGCACGGCAGCTTCGACGGCGCCTGTGCCAGCATCAATTACGATGGTGCCTGTGTTCGTCTTCGCTTTTACCTCTTCCAAAGAGGCATTGGAAGTGGCGTCAAAAGAGACGTTTGCGGAGCGGGAAAAAATACGCTGGGCAGACATCAGGATAGGCGCTCCAATCAGGATGGTCAAAACGGCCAATTTCAAATTTTTCATTTTCTTGTCTTTTTTTGATGAATTTACCGGGAAAAACTTGTTTCCCATAGTCACTTATTGTTTGTGATGACGAAGTAACGACCAGACTTCAGGTTTGTATCTTATTGAAACCCTAATGTTTGCCCGAACGGGAATACCTTCGTTCCGAACGGGCTTGGTGCTACCAGTTTTCAGTTTCTAAAGGGTAAACACCCTTGAAATATTGAAGCCCAAACGCATGCCCCCATCGCCCCAATTGTCGGTATTGCGGGTTAAAAACTGGTTCTCCGTCAGCCCGAACGAGTTGGTCAGGTGCATCTGGAACACGTGGCCGCCCGTTTCCAAGTCAATGCCGATGCCGAAGCTGTCGTAATACTTTGAATTGGTGTAATCTGTGGCCCGCCAGCCGTACTCGGCGGTGATGGCCATGCGCTGCGTCACCTTGTAACGAGCGGCGGAGGAGATGATGATGGCGTCGTTCTTGTCGTCGAGTTCCTCAGCTAGGTTTACATGTACCAAGGTCGGCGCTACTTGCAGCGAAAAACGGTCGTTGAACTTCCGCCCAACGATGATTTGGTGACAATAGGCAAGCCTGCTGCTAAAGTCAGGGTACTTCTTCACGTTTAGCAGCCCGTCGTCCTTGTCCTTTAGGGAGGTGGCATAAATGCCAGAAAACAAAGTGATGCTCACTGGAGGGTTAGCTTGGTCGCCCTGCCGAAGCAAGCGATATTTTGCGAAGCCATCAAAGGTCTTGTCAACGCTGGAGCGGCCTATGCCAAGGTTGAGCCGGCCATCGTAGCTGTACTCAAAGCTCGTGCGGATGCTGGCGCCCCCATCAAGTCCCCAAAAGTTGTAGCCGCCCGAATTGAACGGCCCAAACCGGTGGGCTATGCGGAAGTCCAACGTCCGCTTGCCCGGCACTTCGAGCGTGTGGAAGTTGATGAGCCGAGTACCCTTGAAGGTGGCTATGGCATGTGAATGGACGGCATCTGGTTCGTCAATCAGGCCGAGCAGGTCAGTGTCCTCTTGTGCCAAAGCAGGTGAAAATGCCATTGCCAGAAAGGAAAAAATGGTGACTATTTTTTTCATAAAATATTCATTATGAATGGTTTGTGTAAAGAAAATTAGTTATTGGGAGCACCATCGGCAATCCAGCGCTCGATTTTGCCAATGGAGCAGGCATCAATTTTGGAGCTGCTGCCGCTCGGCATTCTCGATGGGGTGGCCACGCCGTCCCAGTTAATGGAACTGATGAGCCTACCATTTAGTACCTGAACTTTTACGCCATTGTAGGTGTCCAGCAGTGCATTGTTGAAATTGCCAGGGCCGTGACAAGCAGCGCTCAGCGAGCTGCAACTGCCAATCATGATTGGCACGATGTCGTTGGCGAAGGAAACCGGGGCATTAGGGTCGCACTGGAGTTCCGGGTGCAACTCTGCCAAGTTGTCATACTTGCAGCCGCCCGCTCCGGCGAGCAAAAGGGCTGTCAGCAAAATTCCAAAAACTGTTTTTTTCACCATGAGTGTTAGCGTTTTAATGGTTTGTCCGGAAGCGTTCCTTATACTTCCAAAAAACATTGCGAAGATAAAATATACGCAGGTACACCGGGTTTGGTTTGGGCAAAATTCGAGTTTTGGTCTTGCAAATGCCCGATTCAGCGAAGCTGCAACAATCAGAGCAAAATTTTTATTGAAAAATTACCACCCCAACCAAACGATAAAACGTATATTTGCACCCGATTTGTAAAATGCCTTGAACAAATTTTTGTCCAAAAGCATTTACAGCAAAAATGTTAACCGTTTAATAGGGTTTAGACGGGATTTGAAGGAGAAGGGAAAAAAGTTGCCCACGGGTATCTTTTATTGCGAGTAAATTGGCTGCCAAGAGATTGATATTCAGCGTGTTAGTCCGCCTCCATACTCGCCTGCCTGCCTACACGGAGTATGCTGGGACTATCTGCCTTCACGTTCTGAATTTTGGGTTTCGTTCCATTTAGATTCATGGATGTTTGATTTTTTGCGAAGAATTTGAACCGTTGCCTTGCAACCTCAAACGAGCTCGCACCAGTTTCAAACAATATCCAGCTACCTACGGGTTCAAGCCACCTATTCAACATCAAATTCTTTTATGACTTCTGAACTGACGTTCGAGGAGTTGGGCCTTAGTGCCGACATCCTCGAAGGCCTTCTCAAAAAAGGCTTCGTACACCCCACGCCCATCCAGGCGCAAACAATCCCCTTGCTCCTCAATGGCGAGCGGGACATCATCGGCCAAGCACAAACCGGCACTGGTAAAACAGCCGCATTCGGCCTGCCCATCATCGAGCGCATTGTACCGGGCTTGCGCAAAGTACAAGCCATCGTGTTGGCGCCCACCCGGGAGTTGGCCAGCCAAGTAGCCGAGGAACTCGAAAGCCTTACTGGCAAACGGGACATCCGCATCCTGCCCGTCTATGGCGGCCAAGGCATGGACACCCAGCTCCGCCTGCTCAAACAAGGCGTTGACATCATCGTGGCCACGCCAGGCCGGGCCATTGACCACCTGAAGCGCAAAACCCTCAAGCTCGACGACGTGAAGTTCGTGGTGCTCGACGAGGCCGACGAAATGCTCAACATGGGCTTTGTCGAAGACATCGAAACCATCCTCTCCCACGTGCCAGCAGAGCGCCGGATGTTGCTGTTTTCGGCCACCATGCCGACCGGCATCCGCAACCTCGCCAAGAAGTTCATGGGACAGTACGACGAGGTAAAAATGGCCAACAAGCAAGAATCCGCTGCCAACGTGGAGCAGGTATTTTATGAAATAAACGAGAAGGACAAACTGCGTGCACTGCACCGCCTCATCGAAACGGAGTCGGAATTTTATGCGCTTGTATTCAGCCGCACCCGGCTCGGTGCCGACCGCTTGGCCAGCAAGCTCAGCGACCTCGGCCTCGACGTGGAAGCACTTCACGGCGACGTGACCCAGGTGCAGCGGGAGCGCATACTCGCCAAGTTCAAGGGCGGCCATGCGACCATCCTTGTTGCAACCGACGTGGCGGCCCGTGGCATTGACATCAACAACCTCTCGCACGTCATCAACTTTGACCTGCCGGACAGCCCGGAGGCTTACGTGCACCGCATCGGACGTACTGGCCGTGCTGGCAAGACGGGCAAGGCCATCAGCTTCGTGACGCCCGCCGAGTGGCGCAAGCTCCAGTTCATCATGCAGCACACCCGCACGACCATCGAGCGGGCGTACCTGCCCCACGGGCAAGAAGTGGTGGACCTGAAGAAGAAGGCGATGAAGGAGCGGGTGTTCGCAGTGGCGGAAGTCGAAGTCCCACAGGACTACCACAACCTGGCACAGGAGATTTTGGCCTCCGGCAAACCCAAGCAATTGCTGGCATCGCTGCTCCAACTGCATTTTGGGGGCAACCTAAACCCACATTCCTTCCCAGAAATCCGGGAGCCGGAGCGCCCTGCCTTCAAGCAGCGGCACAGCCTGGAAAGGCACGGTGCCCCCAGCAAGCCGTTCGGTGGCCCAAGGACAGGCTTCGGTGGCAAACGGGAGCGCACTTCATCCAACGGGCAGTTCAGCGGCAAGCCTATTTTCAAGAAGAAGAAATTCGCATAAACTTCATTGCGGAGCAAAATACAAAAAGGCAAGTGTGGGGTGACCCGCACTTGCCTTTTGCTTTTTATGGCTTGACAGTTGGCAATGTCTCTAACTGCCAACTGTCGAATCCGCCAAAGGCGGACAAGCTGCCAACTCAAAATCACCCCATCTCTTGCACCACCTCCTGCACCTCTGGCACCATGCGCTTCAACATGCCTTCTATGCCTGATTTTAGGGTGACGGTACTCGAAGGGCAGCCGCTGCACGAGCCTTGCATGATGACATAGACGGTACCTTTATCGTAGCTTTTAAACTCGATGTTACCGCCGTCCATTTCCACGGCTGGCTTCACGTAGGTGTCAATCAGTTCCTTGATGCGCTGCGCAATCTCGCCGTCCTCGCCGCTGAACTGCTGGGAATTGTGCTCAGCCTCCAGCGCTTGCATGGCCTCGGCGTAGCCTTCCCGCATGATTTCGCCGCCATCTTCCACGTATTTTTTGATGAGGTCTTTCAACTTGAGCATGATGTCGGCCCACTCGTAGTTGAACTCCTTGGAGATGGTGACGAAGTTGTTGGTGATGTAAACGCCTTTCACGAAAGGCTGGTCGAACAGCAATGCGGCCAGCGGCGACCATTCCCTTGCCAGCCCTTCCTCCCGGAAATCGGCGGTGCCCCGGTAGAGCATGCGGTTGGTCACAAACTTGAGCGATTCTGGGTTGGGGGTCTGCTCGGTGTAGAGCATGACGGGCGATGCAGTGGCGGTATTCATATCTTGATGATTTTCTTATTTAGATTTCGTCCACAAAAGTAACAGAAAAAAACTTTCCCGGTTCATCAACCATACAATTCATACTTCACTTGTCCTCGTTCGTAGCCCATTTTCACAATGAGGTTGGCCACGGCCTCGTCCACCATTTTTGTCCAGCCACAGAGGTAGAAGGTTACGTCGGGGCGTTTTCCTTCGTAATTTTTGAGGTAAATATCGTGGACGTAGCCATGGTGGCAGCGTTCGTTTCCCTCCCTTGACAATGCGACCGAATAGCGGAATCCAGGCATTTCTTGCGTCAGCTCCTCAAATTCTTTTTGGTATAAAATGCCGTCAGAAGTCCTCGTCCCGAAAATGAGATGGATGCCCCGGGTTGGTATTTTTTTGTTGAAAACATCCCATATCATGCTGCGAAACGGCGCTACGCCCGTGCCCGTGCAGATTAGCACCAGCTCATTTTCGATGGTTTCTGGCAGGGTAAAAGTACCGTCCGGCCCTTTGAACTTGATGCTCGTGCCGATTTTGGCTTCGTTGAACAGCCAGCCGCTCGCCAAGCCACCATCGAGGTGGACGATGCAAAGCTCCAGCAAATTGGTGCTGTCGGGGCTACTGGCGATGGAGTAGCTGCGCCAGCGCTGGTTACGCCGCTCGCCGATGGGCAGGTCCATCGTGATGAACTGCCCGGCCTTGAAGTCAAAGCGGTCAACGCCTTCCACTTCCAACCAGAAGCGCTTCGTGGTCGGCGATGAATCTTCGATTCGGGTGATATTTCCGGTGTACCACTGGGTCATTTGCGTTGTAAAATTAGGTCGTCAAAGGGCAAGAACACCTCGAAGCCCTTTTCGCTGAAATAGCGGCGGGTTTCTTCCTGTGAACGGTCGCTGGTGGCCAGCACGAAGTCGCCACCCCAAGCGCCGAGCGATTTCACCTCGCCCCAGAAATCGTTGAAAAACAGCGATTTAGCCCGAGGCAAGCCAATGGTTTCCGCCACCAACTTCTCATGCTCCTGAATAAGTCCCTCAAACTCGGGGAGCGTTTGCGCAGCCAAGAACCGCTTCGTCAAATCCGACATTTTTGCAACAGTTTCCTGCGCCCCCAATCCGAAATCCGAAATCCGAAATCGGTAATTCTTTATCCCCTCCCGGCTGTCCTGTTTTTTGCCTAAATAAATGAAGTACAGCGAGTTGCGGAACGGAGGGTTGAAGTTGCAAGGCTCGAAATGCGGCTTTCCATTTCCCAATTTGTACAAAATCGGCCCATCCGACCCTGCGCAAGCAATGTCGTAGCCCGACCCACCAAAGGTGCGTGCCGACAACTCGAACGTATCAACTTCCGCCCATTTTGCCACCAGATAAATCAAGGTGGAACTGGTACCGAGGCCCCAGAGGCGGGGGAATTGGAGGTGACAGGTGATTTGTGATTGGTGATTGGTGATTGGTGCCCAGGTCGGGTTCAGGTTGCGGGCTGCTTGCAGTATTTTTTGGAGGCGCTCCGCAATGGCAGGGTCGCTTGATTCCAAGGCTTCAAAGTTGGAGGGGCCAAATTTTGCCTTAAACCAGCAAGCCCCCGTTTCATCCAAACTGCGCCAGTGAAGTGTTCCCGTGCCCTCCAAACCGCAAACCGCAATCCGCAATCCGCAATCCAATGACTGCCCCAACCGCACCGGCAGCGCCAATGCCAGTGCCCCGTCCAGCACGAAATACTCGGCGGTGAGGAGGAGTTTGCCGTGGGCGTGGAAATGATTAGACATCAATATCAATTGTGAAATTGGCAAGTGGAATGGAAGAGTGCCTGATGGCGAGAATATTTACTTTGTCAGAGGAAGGAACTGAATATATCACTCTGTAATTCTCAACAATGATTTCTCGGACAGATTTCAAATTGCTTTCGGGAAGCACCCGCCCCATGAAAGGGAATTTTTCGAGTTGCTCACCTCTCTCGAAGAACCGGCTTGTCAAAAACTTCGAGTATTTCTCAGATTTTTGGTCATGATATTCAGCAATATCAGCCATATCTGACAAGGCTTGAAATGTCCAATTTACTGAAGCCATTTCTTCATTTTTGCTTTAGCCTCTTGGGTTGAAAGCACCTTTCCTTCTTCGACTTGCTTCAAGCCAATTTCAATTTTTTCCAGAACAATCAATTTCTCCATTACATCATCAATTGAAAATTGATGGGGTAACGATTGAATTGCTTCTATGACTTTTTCTTTGACTAACATTATTTAATGCTTTTAAAGTTAAATTTCATGCGGCCAGTGGTATGCTTTGGAACTTGGCCAACATAGCTGCATACTGCAAGCAAGCCTTAATATCAGCCACTTCCAGCGCAGGATAATCGGCTAAAATCTCTTCAACGGTCATATCGCTGGCCATCAACTCAAGTACCGTGGCCACCATCAGGCGAGAGCCACGAACAGTTGGTTTTCCGTGGCAAACTTCTGGGTCAATGGTAATGCGCTTGATAAGTTCTTGCATGGTTCAGATTTTTTACAAAAATACAGGTTGATTCGTTAAGTTTATAAATCCTACAAATCAAACCCAATATCCCCCCGAAAATACTTCCCTTCAAACTCAATCACCGCCGCATTTCTATTGGAAACGGCCAGCGCCTCCTGGAAGGTTTTGCCCAATGAAGTCACCGCCATCACCCGCCCTCCGCTCGTAACCAATTGGGTGTCAACGGTTTTTGTGCCAGCGTGGAAAACGATGCTGCCCTCCGTTTTGTCCAATCCGGTGATGGCCTTGCCCTTGGGGTAGTCGCCGGGGTAACCGCCGCTGGCGAGGATGATGGTGGTGGCCGCCCGTTCGTCCTCCTCGATGTTGACCTCGGAAAGTCGGCGGCCACGCACGGCCATGAACAGCTCCATGAGGTCGTTTTTCAGGCGGGGCAGCACGACCTCCGTCTCGGGGTCGCCCATGCGCACATTGTACTCGATGACGAACGGGTCGTCGCCAACTTTTATCAAACCGATAAAAATGAAGCCTTGGTACTCGATGCCCCGTTGTTTCAGCCCAGCAACGGTGGGCTTTATGATGCGTTCCTCCACTTTTTTCATCATCACATCGTCCACGAAGGGTGGCGGTGAAACGGCCCCCATGCCGCCCGTATTCGGCCCGGTATCGCCCTCGCCAATGCGTTTGTAGTCTTTGGCCACGGGCAATATTTTGTACGAATCGCCGTCCGTGAGCACGAAAACGCTGAACTCTATGCCGCTGAGGAACTCCTCTACGACCACTTTGCGGCTCGCCCCGCCAAACTTCCCACCCAGCATTTCCGCCATTTCCGCCACGGCTTCGTCCCTATCTTGGCAGATGACAACGCCCTTTCCTGCGGCCAATCCGTCGGCTTTCAGTACTATGGGCAGCGTGGCTTTTTTCCGAAGGAAACTGAGCGCCGATGCACTTTTGGTGGCGAAAAACTCCCGGTAACCCGCCGTGGGTATGCCAAAATCCCGCATGAACTTTTTGGCGTAAGCCTTGCTTCCCTCCAGCTTCGCCCCCTGCATGGATGGACCGATGACCGCCACATGTGAGCTGCTGCGGTATTTACGCAGATAGTTCCAAACGCCATTGACGAGTGGCGCTTCGGGGCCAACCACAACCATTTGGATGCCTTTGTCCACCACAAAATCGTGGACGGCTGCATTGTTTTCGGGGTCGAGCGGCACGTTTTCTCCGTGCGCCGCCGTGCCGGGGTTGCCGGGGGCGATGTAGAGCTTGGTGCAGTGCTTGCTCTGGCTGATTTTCCAAGCGAAGGCGTGTTCCCTGCCGCCGCCGCCGAGGAGTAGGATTTTCATGTACGATTGACGATTTTGGATTGACGATTGAGGGCAAAGATATGGTTTGGGAGGAAACAGCAGCTTGGACAGCGGCTTTTGATGAAAATCATCGCAACCATTTATGGGAAAGCCTGTTTTTTGCGCAGCAAATCAAACCCTTCAAACAAATCAAACTCATCAAACAAAGAAGCATGACACATCTAAAACCGGGCGAGAAAGCCCCCAATTTTAAAACAATCGACGAACAGGGGAAACCCGTTTCGCTCACCGATTTCAAGGGCAAGAAACTTGTGCTTTACTTCTACCCCGCCGACAATACGCCCACTTGCACGGTGGAGGCCTGCAACCTTCGGGACAATTTCGAGGCGCTGCGCAAAGCAGGCTACCACGTCTTGGGCGTCAGCCCGGACAGTGCCACGAAGCACCAGAATTTTATCAAAAAGCACAGCCTGCCCTTCCCGCTGCTGATGGACGAAGACCACGCCATCATCAAGGCTTACGGCGTTTGGGGGCCGAAGGTGACCTTCGGAAAGGCTTACGACGGGCTGCTGCGCACTACCTTTATTATTAATGAAAAAGGCATCATTGAGCGGGTGATTGACAAGGTGGAGTCGAAACGGCATACGGAGCAGATTTTGGAGGGATGAGGGATGAGGGATGACGCCGCACTTTTTCATCCCTAATCCCTCGTTCCTCATCCCTGTTTTCCTATGTTTGCGCTCCCAATTGGCCACCATTTTCAATTTTCAATTTTCAATTCTCCATTAAAATGAAACCCACACTACTCATACTTGCCGCAGGAATGGGCAGCCGCTATGGTGGCCTGAAACAACTCGACGAGGTCGGCCAAGCTGGCGAGGCCATCATGGACTATTCCATTTACGATGCCCTGAAAGCGGGCTTCGGCAAGGTGGTGTTCGTTATCCGGCGAGACTTTGAGCAGGAGTTCAAGGACAAAATCGGTAGCCGCTGGGAGGGGAAAATCGCCGTGGACTACGCCTTCCAAGGCCCAGATACTTATGTACCAGCCGTGGAAGGGCAGGTGGAGCGGGCAAAACCTTGGGGCACTGGCCATGCCGTTTTAGTAGCTAAGGACGTGGTACACGAGCCGTTCGTGGCCATCAACGCCGATGATTTTTATGGCTATGCGGGTTTTGAAAAAATGGCCGACTTCCTCTCAAACCATTGCCAACCAACGAATTATGCAATGGTCGGCTACGTTTTGAAGAACACGCTGTCGGAAAACGGTGCCGTGTCCCGTGGCGTCTGTTCCATGGACGAAAACAACCTGCTGCGCACCGTGACGGAATGCACGGGCATCGAAGAAACAACGGAGGGCATTTTTTACAACAGTGAAAACGGCAAGTCCCCGCTCGATGGCAAGTCGCTCGTCTCGATGAACATCTGGGGTTTCCATCCGCATATTTTTGAGTTGTTGCAGGAGGGGTTCAATGATTTTGTTGCGGCGAACGCCGCCAACCCAAAGGCCGAGTTCTACATCTCCAGCTTCGCAAACGACCTCATCAACAGCGGCACAGCGACCTTCGAGGTGCTGCCCAACGATGAAAAATGGTATGGCGTCACCTACCGGGAAGACAAGGAGATGGTGCAGGCAGCTTTTGCGGAGATGACGGGGAGGGGGGTGTATCCGGTGGGGTTGTGGGGGTGACCACCCAACCACCAACGAAAAAGGGGCTGTACCAAAAAGTACAGCCCCTTTTTCATTTCATCCCTTTGCGGAGCAATCACATGACGCCCACCTTCCAGCCGCCTGCCACGCCGGCGGACAAGTTTTGTACATTCAAGTACGCATTGCCCGCAGGGCCAAGTGCACTGGCGGGCACCTGCATCACCTGGCCTGGCGGCACCGTGAGGCCAGCCCCTTCGGGCATGGTATCGGCGGCGGCGGAGAGGGCGAAGCGCAGTTGCGTGACGCCAATATTGCGCAGCGTAAACTGCGTCTGGGCACTGATGCCCTGGCTCTCGATGTTGAGCGTGGCGCCGCCCTGCACGATGCCTTCGAGGCTGCCGTCGTCGTTGTTGGAGGGGCGGCGGATGATGCTTTGGTCCATAAAATCGTCCAAGCGGGCGGGAAAGCCGAGGTTCTTCCCGGCAATGAAAAGGAGGTTCAGGCCCAACTGCGCCACCAGTGCCGTGCGGGCTGTGCTGGTGGCCGTGCGCAGCGACTCCACGCTGCCGAATGCCTGCAACTGGCTGGTGCGGGCATCGTTGTAATTATCGAGCAGGTTAGTGAATTCGGTGCCGATGGTCGTGCCCAAGTCGGCGGCATAATGCACGCTGCGGTCCTTCATCCGGGTCATCAGCGTGGCGACGTTGCCCTTTGTGGCATTGGCGAATTCGGTGAGGCCCTGCGGGAAAAACTCCATGTACTGGGACGAATCGTTGCCAAATGCACTCCGAACGGCCCCCTCCCGGCGGCTAACTACCCGCTTGAACTCCTCGATTATTTTGTCCACGTTCAGCGTGCCGCCTTTTTGAATGCCCGCCTTGAGATTCTCGGCGTTAATGGCGTTGCCAAATGCCGACACAAGCGGCGTGGTGGGCGTGATGATGGGGGTGTAAATCCCGGTGCCGTTGTTGGCAATGGTCCGATTTAGGTGGTCTTCGCTGAATTTGCGGAGGTTGTCGTCGCCGAATTTGTCTGTTTCAAACGGGTTTTTGAAATAAGTCTGTAGGTTAAGCATGGTGCATGTGAAGATTTTAAATTAGGCCGATGTTGCATGCTACTTTGGCCAAAAAGTTTTGATGGGATAAATTTATTACATAGGTAAGGTAATGCGCAAGTGTAATTGGCAATTATTTTAGAAAATAGTAATAATTTTTCAGGGTGGCAACTCCGATTTTGGAGTGGCGGCGCTGAACGTTCAGGGTGGCAACTCCGATTTTGGAGTAGTGGCGCTGAACGTTCAGGGTG
>DIUC01000085.1:0-132966 GCA_002435785.1 Saprospiraceae bacterium UBA6168
CCAATTTCTTCATGCAACAACGCCAATTTTGATATTGATCAAGCATATGAAATACTATGCTTATTTAAAGACTTAATACCTCAAGAATTAATTTTAGAAATAACTGACGATTGGGAGAGGCAGCTAAAGGAGAAACATTTAAAGTGGCTTGAGAGCGAACAATTAGAGATAAGGAGAATTTTAAAATTTTCTTATAAATTTTGGACTAGCCGGGATTTTATGGATTCGATAGATGACGTTTCAAGATATAGGTTTATAGAAACATTTGGCCTGACTTCGTTTGAAAATACAAGCAGGGCTATTGAGTCTGGCTTTCGACAAGAGATGAACGGTTTTGAATTATGGATTATTAGCAAAGTGCCAAGCTTATGCACAAAAATTAGAAGTTATATTGAGACTTCAATTGACAGTATTATAGATACAAAACATGACGACAAACAATATTGGGGAGCATACTTGTATCAAAAAGAAAAAAACGAGTACATTCCTTCCATTCATGAAAGCGCACTTAACACATTTGCAATATTAAAGTTTTCTAATGATGTTAAACAGATTGAAATTGCTAAGTCTTGTGTTGAGTGGATTTGGCTTTATCAAAACAATAAAGGTTACTGGATATCATATGTTTCTAATGGAGAATTAGAAAATGAACCAAGCGTTTTGACTACATTGATTGTTTTACAAGTATTAAACCTCGCAGATAAGGAAAAATACAAAGTGTCAATCAAGAAAGGGGAAGATTGGATTTTGAATCAACAAGAATCAGATGGTTTTTGGGATGAAAAGACATCTCCAAATTTTGTATTTTTGAGCACTTCAATATTAGACTACTTTTTTTACAAAGATTTTGCTCCAAAAATAAATAGTAAAGTTTCAAAAGACCAAATTATCAATCTGATTTCAGAAGGGGAAATAGAAAAAGCATTAGAAGCAAGCCTTGCCTTAACATTTACCAAATATCCAACAGAATACAAGGACATTGTACTTTTATCATCTCAGTTCCATGAGTTTAATAGAAGAAAGCACCTTGGGCTTCTCTGGGATTCCACGGAATTTGCAAAAATTAATAATGGTTTGATTGAAATTATATCAAAGTTGAAATAGAGTGAAAAAAGGGGCAGTTAGCAGCCCACGACTACCAACTGCCCCCTGTCAAACTGCAAACTCCGCCTACGGCTTCGCCACCTTCTCCTCCCCAAATACCTCATCCAGGCTCAGTTCCGTCACCTTGCCGATGCTCCTGAGGTAGTTCATGTCCACCTTGTCCTTGCTGCCAAGCACGAGGTAAGTGTACTTCCGGCCCTTCACATGCTTTTCTTGAAAAGCCTTGAGGTCTTCCGGTGTGGAGATTTTCATCTTGTCGTACACATCCTTGCGCACGTCGTGGTCGAGGCCACGCTGCTTGGCGGTCAGGTAGTTCCAGTAGATATTGTCCTTGGTAATGCGGCTCGTCTCAATTTTCTTCTCGATGCTCTCGATGGCCTGTGCAATCTGCTTCTCGGACACAGGCATGTCCTCGATGATTTCCTGCATGGCCTTGATGGCGTCCGGCATCTTGTCGGCCTGCGTGCCCACGTAGGCACGGAGGTAGTGCGCCTCCTCGGCCTTTGTCGGCGAGGCATAGCCCACGTTGGCGGAGTAGGCCAGCGCCCTCGACTCCCTGATTTCCTGGAAAACAATGCTCGACAGGCCGGAGCCGAAATAGGTGTTGTACAACTCCGACATCACATATTCCTCGATGTTGAACTTCTCTGTGCCCTTGCTCACCAGCATGATTTCGGCCTGCACCATCGGGAAGTCCACGAAGACCACCTCGTTTTCGTTGGTCTGCAATTCATCGAATTTTTCCGCTGGCACGACGGGCTTCAGTTTGCCCGGCACCTTGTGGTACTTGTCCACGAGGGCGGCGGCTTGGTTCATTTCATTGGAACCGTAGTAGAAAACCCGGTGGTCGTAGCCCGTGATGCCCTTGATTTTGGCGACCAAATCGGCTGGTTTCAGCGCCTTCAGTTCAGCGGGCGTCAGATTGTTGGTGAACGGCGACTCTTTGCCGTAACGGGCATAGCTGGCCATGGCACCGCGCAAAATCGTGGTCTTGTTTTTCTTGTCGTTTTCCCGGCGCAGCAGTTCGTCAGCAATGAGGCCCTCCAACGCCTTTTGGTCGCCCTTCACGTTGGCCAGCACATGCTCGAAGATTTGCAGGCCCTCCTCCAAGCTCTCGTCGAGGCCGCTCAGGGTGACATAGGCCCGCTCGTCGCTCACGTTCACCGAGAAGTCGAGGCCGAGCTTGAAGAACTCCTGCTTGAGCTGGTCGGCGGTGTACTTGTCCGTGCCGAGGTAGGGCAGGTAGCTGATGGCCATCGCTAGTTCCTTGTCACTCGTCTTGCCCATCTCCACAATGTAGTCGAGCATGAAGGTGGGGTTGTTTTTGTTCTTGATGTAATCCAGTTCCACGCCGCTGGCCAGCTTCTTGGTCTGGATGTCGTTTTTGTAGTCCAAGAACACGGGCTGCAAGCGGGGCGACTCCTGCGCCAAGAATTTTTCGGTAAATGTGGAAGATTTCTCACGATTCACCGCCACCGCCGTGATGGCAGGTTTTTCCACCTTCGGAACGTTCGGGTCAATGCCGTTGCGCTTGTACACGACCACGTAATTGTCCCGGAAATGCTTGTTTGCGAAGCGCATGATGTCCGCCTTCGTCAGCTTCTCCAATCGGGTAAAACGGTTCACGTAGTCCTCCCATTTTGTGCCCAAAATAAAGGCGTTGGTCATTTGCCCGGCACGGGCGCTGTTGCTCTCGTTGGCACGTATCTCGCTGAGTTTCAGGTCTTTGATGCAAGCCTTGATGAGCCATTCGTCGAACTGCCCTTTTTTGATTTTGTCCAATTCCGCCAGCAGCATCTGCTCCACTTCCTCCAGCGTTTGGCCCTCACGGGGCTTGCCGTAGAGTTGGAAAACCGAGTAGTCCTCCATCGGCGTCACCGAGGCACGGGCTTCCAGCACTTGTTGTTTTTGCAACAAATCGAGGTCAATCAAACCCGCCCGGCCATTGAACAGCAGGCGGTAAATCATGGTCAAATAATCGTTGTCGGCGGAGTTGGCACCGCCGCCCTTCCAGGCCAACTGCACGAAGGCGGCCTCCTGACCAAGCACGTCTTTGCGCACCACCTGCGTCAGTTCCGGCTGTGGCTGGTACTTGAATGGTGGGATGGCGGCAGGCTGGTAGCTACCGAAATACTTTTCGGCGTAGGCAATCGCCTCCTGCGGGTCGAAGTCGCCCGCCAGCACGATGGCCATGTTGTTCGGTTTGTAGTAAGTGTTGAAATACTCGTGGATTTTGACGTGCGACGGGTTCTTCAAATGCTTGCCCTTTCCGATGGTCGTCTGCGTACCATAGGGGTGGCTGGGGAACAGCGTCTCGTTGATGGCCTGGCTTACCTTGCGGAAATCCCTATCCTGGTTGATATTGAATTCTTCGTAAACGGCCTCCAACTCGGTGTGGAACAGGCGCAGTACCAGCTCCCGGAAACGCTCGCTTTCCAGCTTCATCCAGCGTTCCAGTTCGTTGGTGGGGATGTCGTTGACATAGACCGTCTGCTCCACCCAAGTGTAGGCATTGGTGCCACGTGCGCCGAGCGAACTGACCATTTTGTCGTACTCGTTGGCGGCCACGAGCTTGGCGGCAGCGTTGGAGGTTTCGTCAATTTGGGCATAAATAGCCTTCCGTTTCTCCGGGTCGGTCTCCATTCGGTGCTGCTCGTAGAGGTCAGAGATTTTTTGCAAAAGCTTCTGCTCCTCGGCCCAGTTCAGCGCCCCGACGTTGGAGGTGCCTTTGAACATCATGTGCTCTAAGTAGTGCGCCAAGCCGGTCGTTTCGGCGGGGTCATGCTTGGAGCCAGCCCGCACGGGCATGTTGGTCTGGATGCGAGGCTCGGCATCGTTGATGCTCATGTAGAGCTTCATGCCATTGCGGAGCGTATAAATCTTGACGCCGAGCGGGTCGCCGGGCACCGATTCGTAATCGAAGTCAAGCGGGCGGGGCGACACAGCGTTGGGGCTGGTCATTTTCCGGTCTTGGACGTTGGCATCCTTCAACTGGATGGTTTGTTTTTCAGCTACTTTCATTTTCTGGTCCGTTTTTTTTGGCGCTTGCGCAATGGCCGTGAAGGGCAGGGCAAACAGTAGTAAGTAATACAGCGGGCGATGATTTAGTTTTTTCATGAACGAAATTGGTTGAGATGATTAGAAGGAATTGCGAAAGTAGGAAAGATGGGGCCTCCGGTGGTTTGGCTGCTTGCAAAATCAAGCAATCACACCAAGGGTCAGTCATACAGACGACCAATAACGGTTCAAAATGCCCGATACTTCGCATCCAACAGCAAATTGGCACCAGCTTCCGAAAACTGCTGCGTCGCATTGTCCCAATGCAATTTCTCATTCGGGAAGCGGTTCGCCACCACGCCCAAAAGAATGGATTCTGTCAGCCGGGCGGCATAAGAGAACGGCGCACTGGTCACCGTTTTGCCCATGCAGGCATCCACAAACTGGTGATAGTGGTCAACGGCCTCCAGTTCCGGGAATTTGAATTCCTCGAATTTGCCCTCCACGATGAGCTTTGGGTAGCCGATATGCGGCAGCAGCAACCGACCTTTTTCACCGACGAACATAGCGCCCTGTTCTGGCAATTTTGCGCCAGCGGGCATCTTCAAGTGCTTATGCTTTTTGGGGGCATTCACGCCATCGTACCAGACCCATTCCAGGGTGTCGGTAGTGTATTGCGTGCCGGGGAACTCGTAGGTCACGACGTTGTGCTCTGGGTGCGCAAAGCCATTGGGCTTGCGGCAGTCGCAGCAGATGATCCTCGGCACATCCAATTGCAGCGCAGTATATGGTGTGTCGAAAATATGGACGCCCATGTCACCGAGGGTGCCGCAGCCGTAGTCGAGCAGCTTTCGCCATTGGCCGGGGTGATAGACTTTGCTCTTATAAGGCCGCTCTGGCGAGGTGCCGAGCCAAAGGTTCCAGTCGAGGGTCGAGGGGACGGGGTCGCTGCCAGTTGGGGCAATGCCATCATAGCCCCAGTTTTTGTTCGACCAAGCCCTCACAGTGTGCACCTTTCCGATGATGCCCGATTGAATCAACTGCGCCGTGCCACGGTACTCCTTCCACGAGTGGATTTGGATGCCCATCTGGGTCACGAGTTTTTTGTCCTCGGCCATTTTGCGCATCGCCCTCGCCTCCGTCACGTGGTGGGTGAGCGGCTTTTGGCAATACACGGGCAGACCCATTTCCATCGCCATCACCGAAGCCGGAGCGTGGGTGTGGTCGGGCGTGGAGACGATGACGGCGTCAATGCCTTTGCCCATTTGCTCGAAAAGCTTTCGGTAGTCCGTGAAGGTTTTTGCATTGGGAAACAGCTTTTTCTCTGCCGCCAAATTGGTGGCGTCCACGTCGCAGAGGGCCGTCACCTCCACCATGCCATGCGAGGCAATGGAAGCGAGGTCCTCTGCGCCCATGCCACCGACGCCGATATGGGCCGTGCGGAGCTTGCCGTTTTTGGTGATTGCCCAAACGGAGGAGGGCAGGATGGTGAGGCCAGCGAGTGTGGCGGTGTTTTTAAGAAAACTTCTCCTGTTCATCATATTCGATTTTGTTTTGAAAAATTTTGGTCAAAAAACATGGTCACGCACACAGCACCGCCGCCGCAAACATCCCCGGCACTGTCGTCTCGCATCCGCCGAAGCAACTCGCTGCTTTCCATGTCATTGGGCGGCGCACTCGATTTTGGGGTCGCCGAGGTCTATTCCTCAAATGGGTGGCATGTGGATTTGAGCACCATTGAGCACGACAAATTTGAGTTTGGCCAAGGTAACCTCAAAATGAGTGGTAAATGTATCAAGAATCGGGCGGTTTTCGGTTTGCGGCAAAACTCTAACTTTGTGAAAAATAGTGTTGCACCACACTTCTGAAATCAAAACAGCTTCATAAAAAAACGGCAGATGGCATCCAAAACAACGAAAACGACCGCCAACATGACAGGTAAAACAGCCACCAAGAAGCCCAAAAAAAATCCCAAGGAAAAGAAAATCCCCTTCCACCGTCAGCCCGAAGACCTCAGCCTCGAACGCTGGCAGACGGCGCTGCGCAAGCAGTTTGGCAAAGACAGCGCATTCACTTACGAAAACACAGGACAGCATCCGGTCTTTTCCGATTTTGTGGTCAAAAACCCGGACACGGGCAACGCCTACAAGGTGGCCGTCCGCTCCCGTGACGACTCCGCCAACCACTGCTCCTGCATGGACTTTCGCACCAACCGCCTCGGTACTTGCAAGCATATCGCTTTCTTGTTGCACAGACTGGAAAACAAGCGGGGCAACAAAAAACTGCTCAAGGCAGGCCATCGGCAGCCACATTCCTCCATCTATCTCGACTACCGGGACGGGCGGAAAATCAAGTTGAGCATCGGCACGGTGGAGGAAGACAAGTTCCTGAAATTTGCCAAAAAACACTTCGACAGCCACCTCGAAATAAAGCCGGGGGGATTCGAAAATTTTGAAAAACTGCTGGAAGAAGCCCGCCGCATCCACGAGGATTTTCGCTGCTACGACGATGCCCTTGAATACGTGCTGGCGCAACGGGAGCATATCCAGCGCAACACTCGCCTCGCCGAGCTTTGCCCGCAGGGCGCCGATTCTCCACTGCTCAACTCCTTGCTCAATGTCACGCTCTACCCCTACCAGCGGGAGGGCGTTTTGTTTGCTGCGCAAGCGGGCCGGTGCCTCCTCGCCGATGAGATGGGCCTCGGCAAGACCATCCAGGCCATTGCGGCAGCACAGCTTTTCAAAAAAGAATTTGGCGTGGCCAAAGTCCTCGTCGTTTGCCCCACTTCGCTCAAGTACCAATGGAAGAGCGAAATCGAGCGCTTCACCGACTCAGACGTTCACGTAGTGGAAGGCACCGCACACCGCCGTCACAAAGAGTATCGGGAGAAGGAGGCGTTTTTCACCATCGCTGGCTATCATACGGTGGCCAACGACCTCCGGCAACTCAACGAGCAGGAGTACGACCTTGTCATCCTTGACGAGGCGCAGCGCATCAAGAACTGGCAGACCAAGACCAGCGCTGCCATCAAGCGGCTGCAAAGCACCCATGCCATCGTGTTGACGGGTACACCTTTGGAAAACAAGTTGGACGAACTGTATTCCATCATGCAGTTCATTGACCAGTACCGGCTGCCACCGCTCTACCAGTTCCTGCACCGCTACCAAGTCACCGACGACAATGGAAAGGTCGTCGGCTTCAAAAACCTGCGGGAAATCGGCGACGGCCTCTCCAATGTGCTGCTGCGCCGCCGCAAGAAACAGGTGCTGAAAGACCTGCCCAAGCGCATGGACAAGACCCTGCTCGTGCCCATGACACAGGAGCAGATGGACGAGCACCGCAGCTATGCCGACGAAGTGGCGAGGCTCGTGGCCAAGTGGCAGAAGCAGCGTTTCCTCAACGAAAAAGACCGCAAGCGCCTCATGTTGAGCATGAGCATGATGCGCATGGTCTGCGACAGCACGTATATCCTCGACCAGAAAAACCGCCACGACACCAAGGTGGACGAGCTGATGTGCATCCTTGAAGAGTTCTTCGCCAATCAGGACGGTGAGAAAGTGGTCGTGTTCAGCCAGTGGGCCAGGATGCTGCAACTCGTGGAAATGGAGATGAAGGAGCGGGGCATCGGTTACCAGTTCTTGCACGGCAGTGTGCCAAGCGAGCAACGGGGCGGCCTACTCAAGACCTTCCGGGAAGACCCCGACTGCCTCGTGTTCCTCAGCACCGATGCGGGCGGCGTGGGGCTGAACCTCCAGAACGCCAGCCTCGTGGTGAATCTCGACATCCCGTGGAACCCGGCACTGCTCGAACAGCGCATCGCCAGGGTATGGCGGATGGGGCAGGAGAACGCCGTGCAGGTGTTGAACCTCGTGAGCGCAGGCACCATCGAGCACCGGATGCTCGGTGTGTTGAAGTTCAAGGACGCCATGGCCAAGGGCGTGTTGGACGAGGGCGAGGACGTGATTTTCATGGAAACGAGCCGCTTCAACGACTTCATGGGGAAGATGGTGGACCTCACCGGGCAGGGCTTCGTGGCCAGCGATACGCAAGACGTGCAGGAAACATTAGATGCAGAAGCCGCCGACATCGCAGCACCGGAGGAAACGCCTGTGCCAACGGAGGCCACTCCAGCTCCGGCCATTGTCGGCGACGACGATGTGTCGCTTGGCGGCGCAGAGGTGGGTTCGGCAGTTGGCAGTTTACAGGCGGAGACAAGGGGTGTTCAAGGGCTGCCCAGCCAGCAAACCGGAGGCAACGGCCAACAGGAAGGCAGTCAAGTTCGGCAGCAAGGCGGCGGCATGCCTTCTACCCCAGCGGAACTGGTGCAGTCCGGTGTCTCGTTCCTCAGCGGCTTGGCCAAGACGCTGAGCGACCCCGCCGCCACGCAGCAATTGGTGAGCAGCCTTACGGCAAAAGACGAGGCAACGGGGCAGACTTACCTAAAAATTCCAGTGGAAAATGAGGCGACGGTGGCCAATGTGTTGCAGGTGCTGGGAGGGCTGTTTCGGGCGTTTGGGGGTAATGGGAGTTGACAAATACAGGTCGAACCAAATCGAGGGCTTCCCTCAAACAATGCAATTTGTTTTTGCTGAAAAATGTCCGGTCAATCGCTATCCTTGCACATGGTTACACTTCACCTAAAAGCGTACGATATTTCCATTGGGGAAATGGGACCGCCGCTCCGAGCGCTGGTTGCCGGAGGCAATTACAGCAAAATCGCCGTGCTGGTGGACGCCAATACCCGTCGCCATTGCCTGCCACATTTTTTACAAAATATTGATTTTGAGGTAGTTCCCATCGAGATACTGGCCGGGGAACTATACAAGGGCCTTGATACCTGCCACCATATCTGGTTGGAAATGATGCGGCACGGCCTCGACCGCCGCTCGATGCTCATCAACCTTGGCGGCGGCGTCATTGGCGACATGGGCGGGTTTTGCGCCGCCACTTATCTGCGTGGCATTGACTTCGTGCAAATGCCCACCACCCTGCTCTCGCAGGTGGACGCCTCGGTCGGTGGCAAGTTGGCCATTGATTTCAACGGTGTGAAGAACAGCATCGGCGTCTTCCAAAACCCGAAGGCTGTACTGGTTGACCCGACTTTTTTGAAAACATTGCCCCTCACTGAAATCCGCAGCGGCTTTGCCGAAGTGTTCAAACATGCCCTTATCGCCGATGCCAAGCAGTGGCAGGACTTACAGCAAATCACCGACCTCATGGCGGTAGATTGGGCGAAGTTCCTCGCACCCTCGTTGTCCATCAAAAAGCGTATCGTGGAGGAAGACCCCACGGAGCAGGGTATTCGCAAGACGTTGAATTTTGGACATACCGTTGGCCATGCGGTGGAAAGCTATTCGATTGCGGATTGGGGATTTCGGATTTCGGATTTACCCCTGCCTCCTAAAGGGGGACTTATAGCGAGAAGTGCCGAGCCATCTTCAACAGGTGATTGGAGTTCCGATGATTTGAATTCCGAGGGTTCCCCTTTAGGGGTCAGGGGCAAATCCGCATTAATTCACGGCGACGCCGTCGCACTCGGCATCATTTGCGAGGCTTGGATTTCCCATAAAATGCTGGGGCTTTCGGCGGCGGAACTGGACGAAATTGTAGCTTTCGTGAAACGCTTCTATCCTCATTGGCCGCTGGCCGTGGAGGACTTCCCTGCTGTTTTTGACATTATGAAAAAGGATAAGAAAAACGTGGGTGGGCGCATCAATTTCACGCTGCTGCCCGCCATTGGGGAAGCGAGGATTGACCAGTTTTGCGAGGTGGGGGTGATTGAGGAGGCGCTGCGGTTTTATATGGGTTGTTAACCCAGGATTTTTGTCACTTTTATACTTAAATCGAGTTTTTCAAGAAAAATGGTATCGCCCCTTTTGAAGTCTTGACGTCTGCCATAGTCGCCTTTTACTGGGTTTTTATAGACTTCCACCTGTTCATCTTCAATGTTTACTATCCAAAGTTCAGGGATGCCTGCTTCAGCAAATAATGGCTTTTTAACTTCACGGTCATAACTGAGGGATGTGTCAGAAACTTCGATGACCAAAAGTGTGTCATCAGGTGTGGGATGTTTTGATTCATAAAAATCCTCTCGATACTTCAGGAGGGAAATGTCTGGTTCTGGTTCAGAAATTGGCCTGACTGTGATTGGGTTTTGTACGCTCAGAATGGCATCTTCCTCTGGCAGTTTTCTAAAAACAGAAACAATTCTGTTCACTCTGCTGGCATGTAAGCTTCCTATTGGACTCATTTCAATGATTTCTCCGTTGATTAATTCCAAGCGATCATCCTCGTCGAAGATGCCGACTTCTATCATTTTGTGATACTCTTCCACAGTAAGTAATCTTCTGGCAAGTTGAACGGACATGCTAATTCTTTTTTTTGTTCACAAAACTAAGGTTTTTTCAAAAAGTTGGACAAAACATTCCACTAAAACCAAACCCATCGCCGGACGTTAAATATCCCACTCAAAATTCTACATTTGCCACACCAAAATTTCTTCACCAAATATTTCCAAATTCAAGATAAAAAATGAGCAACAGTACCGCATTTTACGACCGCTTCGTTGACCGTCACATCGGCCCGAACCACGAGGAAACCCAAGAGATGTTGGCCACCATCGGCGTCGGCAGCCTCGACCAATTGATTGACGAAACCGTGCCGCCCGGTATCCGCCGCCAAGGCGAACTGAACTTGCCAGCGGCGCAGTCCGAGTTCGAGTACCTGCGGGAACTCAAGGAAGTGGCCGTCATGAACAAAGTCTTCAAAACCTACATCGGGCAGGGCTACTACGGCACCATCACGCCGTCGGTCATCCTGCGCAACATCTTCCAAAACCCCGGCTGGTACACGCAGTACACGCCGTACCAGGCCGAAATCTCGCAAGGCCGCCTCGAAGCCATCCTCAATTTCCAGACGGTGGTGAGCGAAATGACGGGCTTTCCCATTGCCAACGCCAGCCTCCTCGATGAGGGCACGGCTGCCGCCGAAGCAATGGCCATGTTTTTCAACGTGAAAAACAAAAAGGCCAAGAGCCACCCCGCCAATGTGTTTTTCGTGGACGAAAACGTGCTCGACGCCACCATTGATGTGCTGCTCACAAGGGCCAAGCCGATGAACATCGAAGTGGTCGTCGGCGACTGGAAAAGCTTTGATTTTTCGGATAAATGCTTCGGTGTGCTGCTCCAGTACCCCGGTAAAAACGGCATGGTGGACGACTTCCGGGCCTTCACCGAAAAATGCAACGCCCACGAAATCTATGTGACCGTGGCCACCGACCTGCTGGCCCTCGCCGTGCTGAAAGCCCCCGCCGAATGGGGCGCCGACTGCGCCGTGGGCAACTCCCAGCGCTTCGGGGTGCCGATGGGCTACGGCGGGCCTCACGCCGCATTTTTTGCTACAAAAGAAGACCACAAGCGCATCATACCCGGCCGCATCATCGGCGTATCGGTGGACTCGCACGGCAAGCGGGCATTGCGCATGGCGCTCCAGACCCGTGAGCAGCACATCCGCCGGGAAAAGGCGACCTCCAATATTTGCACGGCACAGGCGCTGTTGGCCATCATGGCGGGTATGTACGCCGCTTGGCACGGGCCAAAGGGCATTCGGGCCATTGCGGAGCGGGTGAACACTTTCGCCCAGATTTTGGACAATAACATTGCGAAGCTCGGTTATAACCAATTGAATACCAGCTATTTCGATACGGTTCGCTTCGCAATGGACGACGCCACCACCGAGCACGTCCGCCATTTGGCGAATGCCGCCGAAATCAATTTCCACTACGTGGACGGTGCGGTGCAAATCACCCTCGACGAGACCGTGACCGAGGAGGACGCCGACCTCATCGTCAGCATTTTTGCGCAAGCAAAAGAAATGGACGCCACGGTGGATTTTGGTGCTGCCAATGGCCTGAACCTGCCCGCCGCCCTCGTGCGGGAGTCGGCGTACCTGACGCACCCGGTCTTCAACAGCCACCGCACCGAGTCGCAGATGATGCGCTACATCAAGCGGTTAGAGAACAAGGATTTGTCGCTGACACACTCCATGATTTCGCTCGGAAGCTGCACGATGAAGCTGAACGCCGCTTCGGAACTCTTCCCGGTGAGCTGGCCGGAATTTGCCAATATGCATCCCTATGCACCGCTTGACCAGACCGAGGGCTATCAGGAAATCTTCCGGGAACTGGAAGCCTATCTTTGCGAAGCAACGGGCTTCACTGCCTGCTCGCTCCAGCCGAACTCCGGCGCACAAGGCGAATACGCTGGCCTGATGACCATCCGGGCCTACCACGAGGCAAGGGGCGAAAGCCACCGCAGAGTGGCGCTGATTCCGTCCTCGGCACACGGCACGAACCCTGCCAGCGCCGCTATGGCGGGCATGGAAATCGTGGTGACGGCCTGTGATGAGCGGGGCAACGTGGACCTCAACGACCTGCGGGCCAAGGCCGAGCAGCACAGCGCCAACCTCGCTTGCCTGATGGTGACTTACCCCAGCACGCACGGGGTTTTTGAGGTGGAAATCAAGCAGATTTGCCAGCTAATTCACGACCACGGCGGCCTCGTCTATATGGATGGAGCGAACATGAACGCCCAGGTCGGCCTGACCAGTCCCGGCATCATCGGGGCGGACGTCTGCCACCTGAACCTGCACAAGACCTTCGCCATCCCGCACGGCGGCGGCGGCCCTGGCATGGGCCCGATTTGCGTAAATGATAAACTGGCGCAGTACCTCCCATCGCACCCACTGGTGCGCACGGGCGGTGAAATGGGGATTAGTGCCGTGAGCGCAGCGCCTTGGGGCAGCGCCAGCATCCTGCTCATCAGCTATGGCTATATCCGCATGTTGGGCGCACAGGGCGTGACCGACGCCACCCGCTACGCCATCCTGAACGCCAACTACATGAAGGCGAGGCTGGACGGTGCTTTCCAGATTCTGTACAGCGGCGAAAACGGCCGTGCTGCCCACGAGATGATTGTGGACGTGCGCCCGTTCAAGCAGTTCTGCTCTGCTGAGGACATCGCCAAGCGCCTGATGGACTATGGCTTCCATGCGCCCACGCTGAGCTTCCCCGTGGCCGGCACGCTGATGATTGAGCCGACCGAAAGCGAGGACAAGGCCGAACTCGACCGCTTCTGCGACGCCCTGCTGGAAATCCGCAAGGAGATTGACGAAATCGCCGCCGGGGACTACGAGCACGACAACAACGTGCTGCACAATGCTCCGCATACCATCCACCAAGTGACCGCCAACGACTGGAACTTTCCCTATAGCCGGGAAAAAGCGGGCTTCCCGCTGCCCTACCTACGGGAGGGCCGTAAGTTCTGGGCCAGCGTTGGGCGTGTGGATGGGGGTTATGGGGATAGGAATTTGGTTTGTGTTTGCCCGCCGATTGAGGCGTATGTGGGGGAGGAAGTGTAAAATAGAGAGACCTTTTTTGGTTGCTTTTGCTGGCTCAGACTCTTCAGTCTGAGCCAGTGTTTTGATTGCATAGACTGGCAGATTCGAAAATTTGACTGTTAGTCTAAATAGCCACCATTGATATCAATTATTCTTTTGAAACCTACAGCAACGAAGCAGATTGGAAATAAGCCCTCTACATGTCCATGAAAATTTACGGCAATTCGAAAATCAATGAAAAAGAGCACCACCTCTACTCAATTTACGATAGGGAGGAGAACCATATTTCAAGTATGGAATCAGCGACAAACCCATTAACGAGGACGGGTATTCCGAAAGAATGCGGGAACAAGTTGATTACCTCAATCTGGCAGTAGGCTGGCTTCGGTATTTTGCCGAAATACTAATCCGAGGCCTGACGCCAATAACCAAGGCACGGCAAATCGAAGACGAACATATCGAAGCCTACAAAGCAAAACATGGCAGAAACCCACGAAGGAACAGGGAAAGAACAAGGTGATTGTAGGCCAACCTCTTCTCATATCCCACTGGGACTCCAACCTGCCAAGGATTTTTCTTTTTCCTATCTTCGCCCCTCCTCACCAAGGAAATTTGAAAACTCCATGCAAGAAGACACCTACCGCCACAAGGGCTTGCGCCGCAAGCTGATTGATTCCCTTCGGAAAAAAGGCATCACCGACGAGCGGGTACTCGCCGCCATGGAGTCCGTGCCACGCCATTTTTTCCTCGATAGCGCCTTTTCCGAGCTTGCCTACGAAGACAAAGCCATGCCCATCGAGCGGGAACAAACCATTTCGCAGCCCTATACCGTGGCCTTTCAGACCCAATTGCTCGATTTGCAGAAACGGGACCGGGTGCTCGAAATCGGCACAGGATCCGGCTATCAAGCAGCCATTTTAGGGCAAATGGGCGCACGGGTCTTCACCGTGGAGCGGCAGGAGCAACTCTACCTCGAAGCAAAAAAATTGCTCGCAGCATTGGGCTTTACCAATATTCGCTGCTACTTCCGGGACGGGATGAAGGGCCTGAGGGAGTTTGCGCCTTATGACAAAATCATCGTGACGGCAGGTGCCACCGAGGTGCCGCAGACCCTGCTCGACCAACTGGCCATCGGAGGCCGCATGGTCATTCCCGTAGGCATCCGCTCACAGAAAATGCTCCGCATCACCAAAAAATCCGACACCGAGCTTGTGGAAGAGGATTTTGGCGACTTCCGCTTTGTGCCTTTCGTTGGCGGCACCATTGCCAATGATAAATGATGGATGCTGGAATGATATACTTTCGAGCGCCAGGTTTTGTCCATTTGTTGGTGGCTTTAGCCTTTGGCTATTGGCTTTTGGCCAACAGCAAACAGCCTAAAGCTAATGGCTCGCAGTATAATTATTCGGGCACGGCGCAATCATTTTGGCTCATTTTACATTTGTCGTTTTCCTTCCCTAACTTTGCGGCCTCATTTTTCCTAACCAAATTTTATAAAACCGAATTGGCGTGAAGATGGAACCCTTTTAAAATTCATCATCCCACCATTCATCATTTATCATAAAGTACATGGCGCAGTTAGAACTGATAATGCCCAAAATGGGCGAGAGTATCATGGAAGCCACCATCCTCCGGTGGACAAAAAACGTGGGCGACCGAGTGGAAGCCGACGAAACCATCCTCGAAATTGCGACCGACAAGGTGGACTCAGAGGTGCCTTCCCCTACCGCAGGTGTCCTCACTGAGATATTTTTCAAAGAAAACGACGTAGTGCCTGTTGGCAAAGCCATCGCCATTATCGCTACCGAGGGCGAGGCAGCAGCCTCACCAGCCGTGGGGGGAGCAGCCGCTCCAGCATCTGCCAATGGCCATTCCGCCCATCCAACTACGAACGGTGTGACCCCCTCTGCCCCGCAACCCGTCGGCGTGGAAGTCGCAACCTCCTTGGCACAGGATGCCCCGGCAATAAGTGGTCGTTTTTATTCGCCGCTGGTGAAGAACATTGCCAAGGCCGAAAACATTAGCACCACAGAGCTGGAACGCATACCCGGCTCGGGCCAAGCTGGAAGGGTGACGAAGCAAGATATTTTGGCCTACGTCGAAAACCGCAGTTTAGTTGGCAGTTCTCAGTTGGCAGTTAGCAGTCCAGCTACTGCGCCTGCCCAGTCATCAGTTACCAGTCAACAAGCACCAGTCACCAAGCCCGCCGTCAGCGTCTCCGGCAACGTGGAAATCGTGGAGATGGACCGGATGCGCAAGCTCATCGCCGACCACATGGTGATGTCCAAGCACACATCCCCGCACGTGACCAGCTTCGTGGAAGTGGACGTGACGAACCTCTTCAACTGGCGGGAACGGAACAAGTCCGTTTTTGAGAAAAAATACGGTGAGAAAATCACCTTCACGCCCATCTTCGTCGAGGCTGTTGCCAAGGCCATAAGTGACTACCCGATGGTCAACGTCTCCGTGGACGGCAACCGCATTATCGTCAAGAAGGACATCAACATCGGAATGGCCACTGCCCTTCCGAGTGGCAACCTCATCGTGCCCGTCATCAAAAACGCCAATACGCTGAACCTCGTCGGCCTCACCAAGGCCGTGAACGACCTCGCTGGCCGTGCCCGCCAAGGCAAGCTCAAGCCCGAGGAAATTCAGGACGGCACCTTTACCCTCACCAACGTCGGCACCTTTGGCAACGTGATGGGCACGCCCATCATCAACCAGCCACAGGTGGCCATCATGGCCGTGGGTGCCATCCGCAAGAAGCCCGCCGTGGTGGAGACGGAGTACGGCGACCTCATCGCTATCCGCCAGATGATGTTCCTCTCCATGAGCTACGACCATCGGGTGGTGGACGGGTCGCTTGGCGGCTCTTTCATCCGACGGGTCGGGGACTATTTGGAGCAATTTGATGGAAAAAGGGAGGTTTGAAAGGGATGAGGGATGAGGGATGGAGGTATTAAACGTATTTTGAGGTTTATGAAAATTGATAAGATAAAGCTGCTGTTGTTTTCCCTCCTCATCCTCTGCTCGGTGGGTTGCGACCGGGTGACGAAGGGCCTTGCGAAGGAACACCTCGAAGGCTTGGGTGAGCTGTCGTACTTGAACGGCACCCTCCGGTTGGTGTATGTGGAGAATGCCGGCGCAGCCATGAGCATGGGCGCCGATTGGCATCCTGATTTGAAGTTTTGGGTACTCAGCCTATTGCCAATGGGCGTGTTGGCGTTGGTGCTTGGTTTTGTTTTGAAAAACATCAACAAGCTCGATTTCACGCACCTCGCTGGGCTTGGGCTGATTATCGCAGGTGGGGCGGGCAACCTTTTCGACCGTTTTTTCAACAACAGCCTTGTGCCGGACTTTATGAACCTCGGCGTGAACAACCTCCGCACGGGCATTTTCAACGTGGCGGATGTCTGCATCACCACAGGCATCATCATCACCTTGGTGTATTATCGGAGCTTGGAGCGGGCAACTGCTTAATTTCCAGCCAGCCACTCCCGAAACACTGCTTCCACCTCCGGTCCATTCCAATTGTTCTCCAAATCCTTGATTTCCAGCATTTTGCCAAACAGCTCCTCGTGCCTTGCCACCTCTGAAAGCGCCCGGCTGTAAGGCACATGGCTAAAGCTCACCATGGAATAGACGGACTGGAACTCCTTCGGAAACTGCTCGTGCAGGTGTTTTTCTATTTTTTTCCAAAGCAAAAACTTGGGGTCGGCCACCTTGTCCCGCATTTCAATGAAGTTGAGGAGGGCCAGGTCGGCGATGGCGTTGGCGTCCTCTGGACGGTTCGCATTGAACTCTTCGATGATGGCAGGCCAGTTTTCCTCGAACTTGTCCATCAAGGCGTCAAGGATGGTGCAGTCCTCGAAGCCAGCGTTCATGCCTTGCCCGAAGAACGGGACGATGGCATGGCTGGCATCGCCCAGCAGCAAAATCTTGTGGCGATAGTGCCAGGGGTTGCAGCGCACCGTGACCAATGCCGAGGTCGGGTTTTCGGTAAACTCCTTTACCAAGGTGGGCATGAGCGGGATGACATCGGGGAAATATTTTTCAAAAAAAGCCATTACCTGCTCCTCCGTCTTCAGGTTTTCAAAGGAAGCCCCGCCCTCGAAGGGCAGGAACAAGGTGCAGGTAAAGCTGCCGTCCACGTTCGGCAATGCGATGAGCATGAATTGCCCACGAGGCCAGATGTGCAGGCCGTTGGTGTGCATCTGGTGGCTGCCGTCGGCGTTGGCGGGAATGGAAAGCTCCTTGTAGCCGTAGTCAATATAATGCTGCGAGTAATTGAAGCGGGGCAGCTTTTGCAAGCTCTGGCGAACGGGCGAAAAAGCGCCGTCGGTTCCAAAAATCAAGTCGCTCTCGATGGCGAACTGCACGCCCGTCCGGTTGTCCTCAAAGCGGATGGAGCTGTTGTCGAGGTCAACGCCAAGGCAGGACTGGTTGAAGTGGAAGCGCACTTGGTCGAACTCGTCGGCGATGTTCACCAGTTCGATGTTCAGCCCGCCACGGGAGACGGAGTAGATGGCCTGCCCTTCCTCGCCATAAGGCTGGTAGGTCAGCGAGCCATCGGTGCCGTGCATCATGCGGCCCGGCATGGGGATGGCCACTGCTGCTATTTTCTCCCGAATTCCAGCGATTTCAACGGCCTTCCAGCCCCGCTCGCTTAGGGCGAGGTTGATGGAACGCCCGCCCACATAGCCCGCCTGCCGGAAGTCGGAGCGGCGCTCGTACACGTCCACTTGGTAGCCCCTTTTGGCCAAAATGACCGCCCAAAGTGCGCCGACCAACCCTGCGCCGACGATGACTGCTTTCTTTTCGTTTGCCATAAATAGATGATTTTCCAGTTTGGGAAATTTGTGTGGCGAAGGTATTGACTTCATGCCAATTACCGCCAAATCCTGCTTGATGACTTTTATCGGGTTGGGAGGATGGGTGTCGTTTCCCCCATTAAATATCCCCAACCTCCCTTTAGCGGTGCGGCTGCGGACACGAACCATGCGAACAGCAAACTGCACTAAGTGTTGCCAATTGCCTTTTTTTATTACTCCATTCCAACATGGTTGTCTCTAAACCTGTAGGAATGCTGGTGGTTCTCCACATTTTCTAAGCAAATAAACCAACGTTTCAAGGGTTATTGGAAACTCCTAATATGCCAAGTTTTCTATTTTCCCCTATCTTCCCGCCCTAATTTTCAACCTTCACCCGCAATGACAAACAACGACAAACGCCTTTTCCTCCTCGATGGCCACGCCCTCGTTTACCGGGCGCACTATGCCTTCATCACCCGGCCGCTCATCAACTCCAAGGGCTGGGACACGAGCGCCATCACGGGCTTCGTGCGCACCCTCACCGACCTTATCAACAACCAAAAACCCACGCACCTTGCCGTGAGCTTCGACCTGCCGGGCGGCACCTTCCGGGACGACTGGTTCCCCGCCTACAAGGCCAACAGGGATGCTCAGCCGGAGGGCATCACCTTCGGGCTGCCGTGGATCATGAAAATCCTGAACGCCTGGAAAATCCCCATCCTCACGCTGCCCCGCTTCGAGGCGGACGACGTGATTGGCACCATTGCGAAGAAGGCAGAAAAGGCAGGCTACAAAGTATATATGGTGACGCCGGACAAAGACTACGGCCAGCTCGTCAGCCCGAACATCTTCATGTACAAGCCCGGCAAGGCGGGCGGCGAGGTGGAAATTTGGGGCGAAAAAGAGGTTTGCGCCAACTGGGACATCCAGCACGTGGACCAAGTGGTGGACATCCTCGGTTTGCAAGGCGATTCCGTGGACAACATCCCCGGCGTGCCCGGCATTGGCCCGAAAACGGCGGCGACCCTGCTCAAGGAGTTCGGTTCGGTGGAAAACCTGCTCGAAAACCTGGACAAGGTAAAGGGCAAGAACCAAGAGAAACTGCGGGATTTTGCGGAGCAGGCCATGCTCTCAAAAAAGCTCGCCCGCATTGATATCGAAGCGCCGATTGAGTTTCACGAAGAAGACTATAACCTCGACCCCTTCGACCGGGATGAACTGGCAGCGCTATTTAAAGAGCTGGAATTCAGGACGTTAGGTGCGCAAATACTCGGCGGCGATGGCACGCCGAACTCCACCCCCAAGCCCGTCAGCAAACCAACTGTTGGCTCTCAAGGCAGCCTGTTCGGAGATGCAGAAGGCGGCCAAGAGCCATCAGCCAACAGCCAACGCCAGTCCGCCGCACCGCCCATCCCCGTCCACTCGATGGCGGAGAAGAACGCCGAGAACACCCCGCACACCTACCACCTCGCCGACACACCAGAAAAGCGGGCGGAACTCGTCGCCATTTTATCCCAAGCAAAAACCATCTCGTTCGATACGGAGACGACGAGCGTTGACCAAATGTTGGCCGAACTGGTGGGCATGTCGTTCTGCGTGACGCCCCTTGAGGCGTGGTACGTGCCAGTACCCGCCGATAGGGAGGAGGCCACGAAAATCGCTCAAGAGTTCAAGCAAGTGCTTGAAAATGAGGCGATTGAAAAAATTGGACAAAACATTAAATACGACGCCGTGGTCTTCAAAAACTATGGCGTGGAGGTGGCTGGCTACTGGTTCGACACGATGATTGCGCACTACCTCATCGAGCCGGAACTGCGGCACAACATGAACTACCTCTCCGAAACCTACCTGAAATACCAGCCGATTTCCATAGAATCGCTGATTGGGAAAGGTGCGAAACAGTTGAGCATGAGGGACATCCGGGTGGAGCGGGTGGCTGAGTACGCCGCCGAAGATGCCGACGTGACGCTTCAATTGGGCCACTATTTTCAACCAAAACTAAAGGAAGAAGGGCTACAAGACCTCTACGACACGATGGAGCGCCCGCTCATCAAGGTCATTGTGGACATGGAGTACGAGGGCATCCGCATTGACGGTGACGTGCTGCGGGCGTACTCTGTGGAACTGGCTAAAAGCATCGCCGATTTGGAAGTTAAGATTTATGAAATGGCTGGTTTGCAGTTCAATATTGCCTCGCCCAAACAGATTGGCGATGTGCTGTTCGACCGCATGAAACTGCCCTACCGTTGGGCGAAAACAAAGACGGGTGCCTACTCCACCGACGAGGCCATCCTGACGGAAATGGCTGTGGAGCACCCTTTTGTGGCGGAGATTTTGAAGCACCGGGGCCTGTCAAAACTCAAGTCCACCTACGTGGATGCGCTGCCATTGCAGGTACACCCCCGCACAGGGCGAGTGCATACCTCATTCAACCAGGCGCTGGCCGCCACGGGCCGCCTCGCCTCCAACAACCCCAACCTCCAGAACATCCCCATCAAGACGGCGGAGGGCCGCAAGGTGCGGGAAGCGTTCATCCCACGGGACGAAAACCACCTATTGCTCAGGGCTGACTACTCGCAGGTCGAGCTGCGCATCATCGCCGAAATTAGCGGCGACGAGGCCATGATTGAGGCGTTCCGTTTGAACCAGGACATCCACCGTGCAACTGCGGCGAGGGTCTATGGCGTACCCTACGACGAGGTGACGAGCGACCAGCGCCGCAACGCCAAGACCGTGAATTTCTCCATTATTTATGGTGCTGGCGCAACGAACGTTTCACAGCAACTCGGCATCAAGCGTAGCGAGGCGAAGGAGTTGATAGACACCTATTTCCAGCAGTACAACGGCCTGAAACGCTATATGGACGACACCGTGGAAAGCGCCCGTGAAACGGGTTATGTGAAGACCCTGCTCGGTCGCCGCCGCTACCTGCGGGACATTGACAGCCGCAACTCGCTCGCCCGCTCCAACGCCGAGCGGGTGGCCATCAACACGCCGATACAAGGCACTGCCGCCGACCTCATCAAGGTGGCGATGATCAATATCCACCGGGCTTTACTGGATAAAAAATTGGACACGAAGATGATTTTGCAGGTGCATGACGAACTCGTGTTCGATGTGCCAACGAGCGAGTTGGAGACCGTGAAGCCTATTATTTACGACCTCATGACGAATGCGATTCCGAACCTGAAGGTGCCGATTTTGGTGGAAATGGGGGTGGGGAAGAACTGGTTGGAGGCGCATTGAGCCGGTGCCCGTGGTTTGCGCCCCCCCCTGTTCTACCTTCAGCAGGTTGATGGTACCTTTGAGTTCTTGTATCTCTTTTTGGTACGCCAGGTTCTGGGCAGTCAGGGTCTCCACTAAATTGAGCAATACGACGACTGCTTTGCGCAGTTGTTCAACGTTGTTCAATTTCTGGTTTGCCAAAATAAGAGAGGGGGTTACTTATTTATATTGTTTTCAACGGATACCACAATTTTTTCGCTACTTTCTACGAAGACAATAACATCGTCCAAATTGACCCTGCGAATATTCGCCCCATTCCCCCTACCTTTGCTGGCATGAGCCAGAAATCGCCGAACGAGCGCATCATCTTCGGGTTGAAAATCAAGCAGTTGCGTCAAGCCCGTGGACATAATTTCGCTGATTTTGCGAAGCAAACCGGCATGTCCATCTCCTACCTGAACGAAATCGAGAAGGGCAAAAAATTCCCGAAGGACGACAAAATAGCCCTGCTGGCCGGTGCGCTCGGCGTGGAGGCGGCAGAGCTGACCTCACTCGAACTCGGCAAGAACCTCGGCCCTGTGGCCGACCTCCTCAGCTCCAATTTCCTCAACGAACTCCCGCTCGACCTCTTCGACATTGACCTGGCCAAGGTGGTGGAAATCATCGCCAATGCGCCGCTGAAGGTCGGGGCGTTCATCAGCACACTGGTCGAGCTATCCCGCAATTATGCGCTGGCCGAGGAGAACTTCTACTTCGGGGCGCTGCGCTCGTATTTGGAACTCAACAACAATTATTTCGAGGAAATAGAACAGGCTGCCGCCGATTTTGCGGAGCGAAACAAACTGCCGACCACGGCCCTCGTGTCGGTGGAGGCGCTTGCCCGGCTGCTCGAAAAACGCTACGGCTACACCATCGTCGAGAACGGCCTGACGCCCTACCCGGAGCTGGCCGACATCCGTTCCGTCTATTTGCCGAAGGTGAAAAAGCTGCTGCTGAACGGCAAGCTGAACGATATGCAGAAGGCGTTTCAGTTCGGTAAAGAACTGGGATTCAATTATTTAGGCTTAAAAGAACGGGCCAATACCGCTGCCCTTTTGCGGGTCAATTCCTTTGAGGAAGTGCTGAGCCACTTCAAAGCGGGCTACTTTTCGGCGGCGCTGCTACTGAACCGTGAGGCGTTCAACCGGGACATGGAGGCCTTCTTCCAACTGCCCCGCTGGGACGGCGAGTACATCCTCGGCCTGCTGCGCAAATACCAGGCATCGCCGGAAATGCTCTTCCAGCGCATGACCAACGTGCTGCCGCAGTTCTTCGGGCTGGAGAAGCTTTTCCTCCTCCGTTTCATCCAAACGCCTGCCACCGGGCAGTTCAAAATGGACAAGGAACTGCACCTGAACCGCCGCCACCAGCCGCACGGCAACGCCATCAGCGAGCACTACTGCCGCCGCTGGCTGGCCACCTCGCTCCTCAACGACCTCTCGCAGATGCAGCAGGGCGGCAAGTTCACCGGGGCACTCGTCGGGGCGCAGCGCAGCCGCTACCACGACACGAAGGATGAGTACCTCTGCTTCACACTCGCCCGACCGGCCTACCCCTCGCCCGACCAAAACGTGAGCATCACCGTGGGCATCCTCCTAGACGCCACGCTGCGCAAACGGGTAAAATTCCTCGATGACCCCGCCATCGCCCGCCGGGAAGTGAACACGACCTGCGAGCGCTGCGCCATCCCCAATTGTGCGGAACGGGCGGCTGCGCCAACGGTACTGGAGGTGAAGGAGAGGAGGAAACGGGTGCAGAAGGTGTTGCGGGAGTTGGGGGAAAGGGGGTGATATAAATAGGGTTCTTTAGATATTCCAACGCTATTCATAAGCAATTCTGCAAGAGGAAAAACATTACCATAAATTTAAATCCGACGTCCAACCCGAGCGCAAGCGGTACGCAGTTATAAACCCACCTGAGCCAATTCCCAAGGGGTGCCTATTATTTGCAAATAATGGGAGTCGGGGTCATGGAGGTGCGACGGCTGCAGTTTTGGCTGCCAAGCGGTTTGTTTTTAAAACAAGAAGTTTGGAAATTGTCAAAGCAATGTGTCAAGCGTGACAGCCAGCGATTTGCTAAGGTTCAAAAACTTGATTGGGCTTACAATTGGGTTTCAAGTTTTCAGTACATTCACGCTTTCAAAAATTCAACAGATTTCAATGTACATTTGCAGAACAAAATGCTACCAGAAACGAAAATTAAAATACGGTCAATACTCAACATTTGTGTTGATGGGGCGCTTCGACGAACTAAGAATAGTCGCAGTTACCGCCCTTTCCATGAAGCCTTGCTTACAAAATCGCTGGTGAACGCTTCGGCTTTTGAGCGTTCATTTTCAACTTCATTCGGGCAAGGGCCAATTGAACAGCTTTCGGTTTTGATTGCTAATGATAATGGGTTTATTTGCCAGCGGCAAAAGATAACTATGGTGAATTTATTCAAAGGTGCAGATGATGAAATACATCGGATCATGGCGGCCTTGAGAGATGGAGAGCGCAGGCCCAATTGGAAGTCTGAAGTTGAAAAATTGTCTGCATTTGCCAAAGGTGATACCATCGTAAGGCGGGTAATATCAGATTTATGGTTGCAAAAGGATGGTATCGAATACTTTTTTTCTATTAAAACCGTAAAACCAAATCTTGACCAAACTGAAAATGCCAAACGTGACATGCTTACCCTCAAGGCACATAATCCTTTGAACCACACTTTTTTCTGTTTGTACTACAACCCTGGAGGCGAAGAAAAATCAAGTTATAATTGGACGATGCCATTCAAGATTTTTGACATAAAAAATGATGATTGCGTCTTGATAGGCAAAGATTATTGGAATACCATCGGAGGCCCAGAAACTTATAAAGAATTGTTAGAAGTGTTTGAAGAGGTGGGACTTGAAACTCGACCAAAAATCCTCAATATGTGATTTGAGGAAACAGTTCTGATTGTTTGTTTGCACGCAATTTATATGATTTCATCCATTCCGTTTCACTGGTTTGGTTGTACCGTGAAAATTTGAAATCACCTTTAAATGCTGGCTGCTTGCCTTCCAATAATCCCATCAACAAATTCCCGATAGCTTCGCCAAGACTGACCGGCACTGCATTCCCAACCTGTCGGTATTGCTCCAAAAGGCTGCCCTCAATTTGCCAATCATCTGGGAATTCTTGCAATCTTTTATATTCTTCAATACTAAGTGGGCGGTTCAATTCAGGGTGAGCCAAATCAGTTGCGGGCATTGCCGGATGCGTGACAAGAGTCGGGGATGGTTTATCCCAAGCAAGGCGGCGTAGGAAACCAGTTTTACCCCCGCCGGAGTAATAGGCATTCCCCAAGGCTTCTTTTTGAAGTTCAATTGGTAGGTCTCGCCAGTATTGGCCGGGGCCTAGCATGCGATAATACCTCAATCTTTTTTCTGGAAAATCAACATGCTTATGGTTGGCTAAGTTTTCAAGCCCTTCCACCGCCTGCCTAAAAGTTCTCCATTTGGGCAAGCCGAATTCTCCATTTTTTGAATGCGTTGGTACAAGGTAGGGTGGTTTTTGCCCATCACGAGCGCAAATAATGATAACACGTTCCCTTTTTTGAGGGGTACCAAAATTTGCAGCATTGTATAAATTGAAGTTGACCGCATATCCAGCATCATTGAGCAATCGAATAATATGTGCCAAAGCTCCTCCAGCTTGTTCTTCATTGCTCAAGGAGGGGTGATTAGCGCCACGTTCTTGATGTGGTCGGTGCTGCAAGGGTGCGGAAAGCAGTCCTCTCACATTTTCAATGACAGCATACTTTGGCTGAAGCGTTGTGATTAGATTTATGAAAGACAGAAACACGTTCCCCCGCTCATCTTCAAAACCCTTGCGCTTTCCAGCAGTACTAAACGCTTGGCATGGAGGGCCACCAACAATTAGATCAATGTCGTCATCCGCATCCAATCCAGCCCTGTACTTAATTTCCATCGGTTTATAATCCAATAAGTCGCCAATTAAAGTGATACCAGGTTTGTTCTTCAGGATGGTTTTGCGGCAAGCATTATCAATTTCACAGGCAAGCAGTGTGTTAAACCCTGCTTTTTCCAAGCCTAAATCCATTCCCATCGCACCACTAAAAAAACTTAACGCAATGTTCTTTTTCTCTGTCAATAATTCATTACGTGACAAGTCGGCGACCTGATCCACTACTAGGCCACAAGTGTTGGAATCGTAGTGTTTTTCAACAGCCAAGGCTTTGATTATCCAAGTTCGGCCAACTTTCTCAGCATCCAATTTTCCGCTTCTACAAAGATTTCTGACTTGTTGTGGAGTCAAGTCAAGCTGTGCGGCTACAGTATTAATATCGTAAAGGGTACTTTTCATTCTTTCTTCAACGAAAATAAAATTAGTCCCAAAAAAACAGGTAATTCATAAAATAAAAAAATTAATCGTGGTATTTTTTTCCACATTCGTTCTTTTGAAGTATTTCTCCGCTAGTAGCATCCGGAGGTAGCGGAATAAAAGTGGTGACACCTTTTAAAAGGGTATTATCACTCAACGCAATCCGATGCTAAAATTTCAATGCCATTACCCTTATTTGGTGCTGAAGGCATTGGCAGCAATGAAGATGTCGTAGTTGCCACTGCCTCCCTGATTTTGAAGAGGTGGGCAAAGATGTCAGCGGCGATTTCGCCAGTGGCTTCGTCAATTTCCAGTATGGTTCGGGCATTGACAACATCCCCGCTGGCGCAGGGTCTTCCCGCAAACGCTGGTTCAAGTCTATTGACTTGAACCGAATATCAGCCTGTCTTCGACAGGCGTAAGCACGGTAAAGGGCCTGCTTTCGTTGGAGACGAAATGATAGTAGGAACAAGTCAGGAGACTTGTTCCAGCGTAACAGTGAGCATTCAAACGCCACTGGCCGTCGTACACGGCCATTCTGACTACATCATAAAACGCCGATCCCCCCGAATCGGCGTTTTACTATCCCCTTATCCGAACCTTATTTTCATCCACCACCCAAAGTTTTCCAATCAATGGCTCCGATTCGAGCAAGGGCAGGACTTTGTGAAAAGTGTTCAGCACATTGGTTTTGTCTTGGCTTTTCACCCTTAATACAATGATGCCGGAATACTGCTCGGGCGGGTATTCATGGACATTCGAAAAGCCAATATCGAGCGTTACGACAGCCCGTTTTTCAGCTTGGCAAACCTTTGAGATGATATCATCTGGTTCGCCTTCCAATTTTTGGTCGTAAACAGAAAGAGCATCGTACCCAGCAGCGGTGAGATTGGCCACCAATTCTGCGGGAAGGTTTTCGTCAATTTTGAATAACAGCATGGTGTTAGACGGCAAATTCGATGATTCGTTCTCTGGCCAGCCCAGCCGCATAAGCCAATGCAGCCTGCACATGCACCAATTTCAGCGTTGGGTAGCTTTTTATGATTTCTGCTGGAGGGATATTGGCGGACAAACTGTCCAGAATAACCGAAACCGGGATTCGGGTACCTGTGATGCAAGCCTGCCCGTGGCAGATTTTCGGGTCGGAGGAGATGTACGGTTGCCAATTCATATCACTTCTTTTTCTGCAAAAATAACGTTTTCGACATGATGAACCATCAAAAACGCCATTCGGCGTCCTCAAATCAGCGTTTTTGTTTTCCGTTTTCATCGAGCGAATACACCACCTCAGGGTAGCCATTGAGGTAGTAGGATAGAATGTCGGCATCCACCAAGATTTGGGAGGCATTTGGGTCAGTCAGGAGGGCTTGCGGGAGTAGATATTATCCGCAAGTATTGATAAAAGGTAAAAACCTGCGCCTCGCCCGGCAAAACAAAAACACTCTCTGCATTTTTCCGATTCCCTGTCGGAAAAGTGCCCCGTTTGCCTACTTTTACCCCCGAACAAAATCAACAACGCATGTCCACAACAGACTACAAAAACCCGAACCTCCTTCTTGAAACCGCCGACCTCGAACCCGGCGAAATCACTTGGCGCAGCCCAAGCAACCTCGCCATCGTGAAATATTGGGGAAAATACGGCCAGCAGATGCCGAAAAACCCCTCGCTGAGCCTGACCCTGAGCAGCAGCTTCACGGAGACGCTGCTCGAATACCGCCCACGGGAGACGAGCGAGTCAGGCATTTCCCTCGAATTTTTCTTTCATGAGGAACCCAACGAGCCGTTCCGAGCCAAGCTGCTGAAATACCTCGAAAGCGTGACGGACATTTTCCCGTTCCTGCGGCAGCTTGACCTGACGGTTTACAGCGGCAACTCGTTCCCGCACTCGGCGGGCATCGCTTCATCGGCCTCGGCCATGAGTGCGCTGGGGCTTTGCCTTTGCTCGCTGGAGCACGAGCTGTTCGAGACCTTGGACGACGATGCGGCGTTTGACCAAAAGGCCAGCTACGTGTCGAGGCTGGGTTCGGGCAGCGCCTGCCGCTCCATCTTTCCCACGGCGGCGCTCTGGGGCGAAACGGGCGATGTAAAAGGCTCGTCCGACCTGTTCGCCGTGCCAATGGGCGAGGAGGTGCACACGGTTTTCAAGCATCTCCATGACGACATCCTGATTGCCAGCAAGGCCGCCAAAAGCGTGAGCAGCAGGGCCGGCCACGGGCTGATGGAAAACCATCCATTCGCCGAGGCCCGATACGCCGATGCAAAGCGCAACCTCAGCCGCCTCATCCCGGCCATGCGCAGCGGCGACTTGGAGGCGTTCGGGCAAATCGCCGAAAACGAGGCACTGACCCTGCACGGGCTGATGATGAGCAGCAACCCGTCCTTTATGCTCCTGAAACCGAACACGCTGGAGATGATTGAGCGGCTACGCCAATACCGGGCTGAGACGAAGCAACCCGTCTATTTTAGCCTTGACGCTGGGCCGAACCTGCACGTGCTGTACCCGGAGGACATCATCCACGATGTGCGGGGCTTTATCGAAGAGGAACTGAAGCCACTTTGCGAAGACGAAACTTACTTGCAGGACTGGGCGGGCGATGGGCCGGAGCAGGTGTGAGCCTCACCCGTAATACCACCGTGCTGGGAATCATCATCCAAGAATATTGTACAAAGAGAAGCCTTGACAGTTCGCCGCTATTGTAAGAAGGCTCGCTGCTTGCTGTACTTGTTCCGGTAGTGCACGGGCGTGAGGCCCGTTATTTTTTTGAAGACCTCCCGAAATGCTTTGGTGTCGCCGTAGCCCACATCGAACATCACCTCGTTCACGTTTTTTCCGCCTGATTCGAGGCTGCGTTTGGCCGCCTCAATTTTTACCCGTTGCACGTACTCCACGACCGTGTTGTTGGTGGCTGCCTTGAAGCGGCGCTCGAAGCTGCGCCTGCCGAGCGCCACCATGTCGGCCAGTTCGTCAATCGTGAATTTTTTGGTGAAATGCGCCTCAATATGCTGCTGAACTTGCCGTACTTCCTCGTCACCGTGCATTTTTTGTCCTTGAAAAATGGTGAATGCTGATTGGCTACTCCGCCCGATGTCAATGGCGAAAAACTTGGCAGCGAGGATGGCCGTGGCACGGTCGGCGTATTTTTCCACGAGGTACAAAAGCAGGTTCCAGTAGGAGTTCGCCCCGCCGCTGGAGTAGATTCGGCCCTCCTCGGTGATGATGTGCCCATCCACCAGTTCCACAGTCGGGAACATGCGCCTGAACTCGTTGGCCATGAGCCAATGGGTGCTGCATTTTTTGCCATTGAGCAGGCCCGTGTCGGCCAATAAAAACGCACCGAGGCAGAGGGAAGCTACCGCTGCGCCGAGGTTGTAATGCTTGATTATCCACGGGACGAGGGCTTTGTTTTTTGCCAGCGCAGCATCCATGTCCCCAAAAAGTGCGGGAACAAATATTAGGTCGGTATGCTCGACTTCGTCCAAAAGCAGGTCGGCATGGACGGTAAAATGGCCTTCTGAGAGCTTCACCTCACGGGTGGCCCCTACCAATTTCACGTCGAAAAGCGCAGGTTTTCCGGCGGTCAACAAGAAGCTGTTGACGGCTGAAAACAGGTACTGTGGGTCGCAGATGGCCTGCAACACCGAGGATTCGGGCACGAGGATGGAGATGTGTATCATAAGGTTAGTTCACTTCCTATTTTTGATAGCAACTGCTTGATATGCCAATTCCAAGGCCGCATGCACCGCTTCCAAAGGCAGGGTCTCCAACTCAAAAGTAGTCCAGCCTTGCAGCCCCCATTTGTTGGGGACGGGGTAAATGCCCGATGCCTCCAGTCCACAAAATTCCGCCTGCTCGGTTGGCGTCAAGAGAATATTGGCAGATTGGCTCGGCTCATGCAAGGTGGCGAAAATGCGTTTTTTTACCACCCGGTAGGCCGTGCGGTTGAAATGTGATGCGGCCTCCGTGCCGGGGAAAAACATGGCCGCTTCCTTAAATTCTTCAATGGACATAATGTCAGTTTTTTGAAAAAAGGGCCTCCTTGTGATGCGCCCAGCAAAGTTAAGCGCCAGTCTGACTTGGTGTTTATTTTAAACAAAAAGTTTTGACGCAAATACCCCTTCCTTTGTCATTTTTGCCCATTATCCATTTTTTTGAAACAAATTATCTTTGCGATATCAAAAATTTGAAACAAAAACGATGACTGTCAACACCAGAAAAGACATCACCGTGATGCGGTGCATGGTAAATTTAAAATACTAACTAATGGAAAAAGCAGCAACCGTCGAAGCGTACATCGCAGGATTCCCGCCGCAGGTGCAGGATATATTAGAACTGGTTCGGGCCACCGTCAAGGCCAGCGCACCTGGCGTACTGGAACTCATTGCCTACGCAATGCCCGCCTACAAAATGAACGGCCACCCGCTGGTGTACTTCGCTGCCTTCCGTACCCATATCGGCTTTTACGCCACGCCGACGGGGCACGAGGCTTTTGCGGAGGACCTTTCCCGGTACAAGCAAGGTAAAGGCTCTGTGCAGTTCCCGCTCGCCGAGCCGATGCCGCTGGATTTAATTGCCCGAATCGTTAAGTTTCGGGTACAAGAGAATTTGGCAAAATCGAAATAATAAGAAACAAATAGTTTTTTTATTTTAAAAACAATTTACCTTTGAGGCGTATTTTAAAAACAATTTATTTCACAACTAAAATCACCTGACATGGCATTTCTCAATGTTTATCTCAACTTCAACGGCGACTGCGAAGCCGCCTTCAACCATTACAAATCCGTCTTCGGCGGTGAGTTCAGCATGATGTCCCGGTTTTCCGACATGCCCCCCACGGAAGAACCAATGCCCGAAAGCGAGTCACAGAAGATACTCCACGTGTCGCTGCCCGTTGGTTCGGCAGGCTGTGTGCTGATGGGCAGCGACTGCCCGCCCTCCTTCCCGAACGGCGTCCAGGGCAACCTCTTAAACATCTCCATCTCGGCGGACAGCAAGGAGGAGGCCGACCGCCTCTTCAATGGCCTATCTGCTGGCGGCAACGTCCAAATGCCCATGGCCGATACCTTCTGGGGCTCCTACTTTGGGATGTGCGCCGACCCCTTCGGCGTGCAGTGGATGGTGGACTACGATTATCCGAAGGCTTGATTCAAGGCACATCCAAGGCATAAAATCTTCAACATTTTTCATCACCAACTAAAATCACTTAACATGGCAAGCGTAAGCACTTACCTCATCTTCCCCGGCAACACGGAGGAGGCGTTCAATTTTTACAAGGCCGTTTTTCAAAGCGAATTTGTGGGCGAAATCTCCCGGTTCGGCAGCATACCCCCACAGCCCGACCAGCCCCCGATGGCCGAGGCCGACAAAAACCTCGTGATGCACATCATGATGCCCATCCTTGGCGGGGTGCATTACCTCATGGGCAATGATGCCCTGGAATTCATGGGCGAAGTCGTTTTTGGCAACAGTTCCAATATCATGCTGTCACCCGACACAAGGGCAGAAACCAAGCGCCTTTTCGATGAATTGTCGGCGGGTGGCAAGGTGGAGATGGAGTTGCAGGAAATGTTTTGGGGCGATTACTTCGGCTCTTGCGTAGACCAATTTGGTGTGCAGTGGATGTTCAATTGTGCGGAAAAAGCTTGAATCAAAATTCCCGACAAAAAAGCATTTGAACAATGATACCCTTGAGCTTGACCTTTCTCCAAAAGCCAAAGCCAATCACCTTTCACAACAAAATCATCATGCAAAAAATCACCCCTTTCCTCTGGTTCGACGGCCAGGCCGAGGAGGCTGTCAATTTCTACATCTCCGTTTTCCAAAACTCAAAAATGGGCAAGGTCTTCCGACAGGGCGAAAAAGCCCTGACGGTGGACTTCCAACTTGACAGTCAGCACTTTACCGCCCTGAACGGCGGGCCGATGTTCAAGTTCAACCCCTCCATTTCCTTTTTTGTAACCTGCGAAACAATGGCCGAAACCGACGAAGTTTGGCAAAAACTCTCGGACGGGGGCATGGCCTTGATGCCGCTGGACAAGTACCCTTGGAGCGAAAAATACGGCTGGGTGCAGGACCGCTACGGGATTACTTGGCAAATCTCATTCGGCAAATTGGAAGAGGTAGGCCACAAAAAATTCACGCCGTCCCTGCTTTTCACTGGCGCTCAAAGGGGCAATGCCGAAGCCGCATTGGGCTTGTACACTTCCTTGTTTAGTGATTCGTCCGTCACGGGCGTACTCCACTATGGCGCAGGAGAGGAGGGGCTGGAAGGCTCGGTGAGGCACGCCCAGTTCGCCCTCAGCGGCGAGACGTTTATGGTCATGGACGATGCCATGCAGCAAGCGGAGTTTACTTTCAATGAAGCTATTTCCTTTGTGGTCAACTGCGAGGGCCAAGCCGAGGTGGACTATTTCTGGGAAAGCCTAACCGCCGATGGCGGCAAGGAAAGCCAGTGCGGCTGGCTAAAGGACAAGTTCGGCGTGTCGTGGCAGGTAGTCCCGACCGAGCTGCCCAGCTTGCTCTCCGACCCCGACCCCGCACGGGCGCATCGGGCGATGGGTGCGCTCATGCGGATGCAAAAAATTGACATCGAAGCACTCCGACATGCCGCTGCCGATGAGAGCAAAACGGTCATCACCGTGCAAGCGACGGTACATGCCCCCCTTGACAAAGTCTGGCAACTGTGGACACAGCCCGAACACATCGTACATTGGAACAACGCCTCCGACGACTGGCACACGCCCAAGGCGACAAACGACCTGCGGGTAGGCGGCAACTTCAGCTACACGATGGCGGCAAAGGATGGCAGCTTCAGCTTCGACTTCAACGGCACCTACGACCAAGTGCTTGAAAACGAGTGCATTGACTTCACCCTCGCCGATGGCCGGAAGGTACAAGTCAAGTTTTCGGAGGTAGATGGCGGCACCTTTGTCATGGAGAACTTCGAGGCGGAAAACATGAATTCCGTGGAGCTGCAACGGGGTGGCTGGCAGGCCATTTTGGACAATTTTAAAAAATATGCGGAAGGCATCGGCTAAAAAGCGAAGGTCGGCCAGGGTTCATCCTTCGCCGACCTTTTTTATGCTACAATGCAATTAAAAAACACCTTTCGCTCATGTTCTTTTCGTGCTGAATCGTATCGCCGAACCCCAGTTCGGCGGTGAAACTTCCCTACCGAACTGGGGTTCAGCAGTACGCATCAACGTCAAGAGAACATGAGCGACACCTTTACCAAATCATGGCAAAATCAACAAAACCTGACGACGCTGTATTAGTGGCGGCATATATGCAGCGATTGGAGCACCCATTAAAAGCGGAAATAGCGGCATTGCAGCAAATCATAAAAGCAGCAAATCCCGGCATCTCAGAGCGCATTAAATGGAATGCCCCCAGCTATCATACGACGGAGGATTTCCTGACATTTAACCATCGCATGTTGGACAAAGTACACCTCATATTTCACCATGTTAAAATAGCGGAAATTAATTCCCCCATATTGGAAGGCGAATATAAGGACAGGCGCATGGTGTATTTTGAAAACATGGATGCAGTGCTGGCAAAGCAAGCCGAGCTTGAAAGTGTCATCAATCAATTAATTGGGTTAATACAGGCTGCATGAATCAAATTCACCATGCAAAGCACGATAAGCATAATGCTCCTTATCTGCTGTTTTGGTTCGGTTCACGCACCGATTTCTGCCAGTTTTCGCAGGCCAATCAATCACCCCGGCTCATCCCCTTCACCATTTTGCTGAAAAACTCCGGCGTCACCCCGATGTACGAGGCGATTTGCTTGCGGGGCAGGCAGTTCACCAACGATGGGTATTTCTGGCAAAAAGCTTTGTACCGCTCTTGGGCGGGGAGGCTGAGCTTGTCGAGGAGGCGCTGCTGGCTACTCACCAGCGAGTTTTCGATGATGATGCGGAAGAAGCGCTCGAACTTGGGGATGTCCACATAAAGCCGCTCTTGGTCCTCCTTTGAGAGCAGCAGCACCGCCGATGGCTCCAATGCCTCGATATACAGGATGCCCGGTTTTTGGGCAATAAAACTGTACATATCCGCAATCCACCAGCCCGGCGGTGCAAAGGACAACACATGCTCAAGGCCGTTCTTGTCGAGGTTGTAGCTGCGCAAACAGCCCTGCGTGACAAAAGTGGAATGGCGACAGACCTCGCCTTCTTGCAGGAGCATTTCCTTTCTTTTTACCGTCTTCGGCTTTAGCATTCCCACGAAGTGGGCCTGCTCACTTGGCGTGAGTTGGATATGCTTTGCGATGTTTTTAAGCATCAAGTTGGTGTCCATATTGTTGGTCATTTGCACGGCCATACCCAGTCATCAATAGCGAAAGTCTTGGCACGGTACGAGTAATGCCACCACTCTGTCGTTGTGTGCTTCATGCCCACCTCCGACATGGCGTTTAGGAGCAGCTTGCGGTTTTCGAGCATCTGCCTGGGCAGCTCCGTGTAGGCGTGATAGGCTTCTTTTCCGAAAAAATCAAAGTCGGTGCCCATGTCTAATTCCTTTCCATCACTGTCCACAATGGTCAGGTCGGCGGCCATGCCCCGGTTGTGCATGGAGCCTTTGCGAGGGTCGGCCACATAGCGGGGGTCGGGCACTTTGTTCCAGAGCTTCCACTGGATGGGGCGAGGACGGTAGCAGTCGTACATTTTCAGGCCATACCCTTTTTTTTGCAGGGCCTTGTGTGCCCTCACGAGCGCCTTGGCCACATCGGGCCGGTAAAAACAGCGCCCGCAATCGTACATTTTTTCCTTCACAAAATTGTTGTCAGTGGCATAGCGAAGGTCGAGCAGGATGGTCGGGTCGAGGCGGGTGATTTCCGTCCACTGCGTGGTATCATAGTCAATGGGGCCTGGGGTCGGCAATTGGTTATCGGTGGCCGGTTCGTGGCGCTCCACGGTGGGTGCGGCGGCAGGTGCAGGCGGAGGTGCTTCGGATTTTTTTCCCCCACAGTTCACCAAAAGCAGAAGCAGGCTGAGTGATAAAAATTTCATGTTAAAAAAGGTTTGAACGTTCTGGCGGCCAAGTTCGGCTTTTTTCAAAACAGCACTTGTTTTTTGGGCAAAACAACCGTTTGCCAAAAATAAATGTTTGACTGCGGGTGTTCAATGGGCACCGTGCAGATTTCCTATTGTCAGTAGAAATACCTCCGTAGGATATTGCGCCTTGGCCGACCTTCAGCCGTTCGCCGTCCGTCGTCCACTATTAAAAATGCTACCTTTGTTTTATAAAAATCAAAAATTGATGATGAAGTATTTCACCTGTCTGTTATTAGCGTTCCTTCTTGGTTTTGGCAATTTGTTGGCGCAGCCAGCAGCGAGCAAAACCGCCCCCACTGCCGAAGAAAATGCCCTACTTTGGCGCATCAGCGGCCAAGGACTGGCCGCCACTTCGTACCTCTACGGCACCATCCACATGATTGGCAAATCGGATTTCTTCCTCACGGACAGCACCAGCGCGGCCATTGACCGGGCAAAGCTCGTCGCCTTTGAAATCAACATGCAGGACATGATGAACCTTCCCGCCCAGATGGGCCTGATGATGAAGTCGTTCATGGCCGGTGGCAAGACACTCAAAGACTTGCTCAGCACAGCGGACTACGCTCTCGTGAAGGCCCATTTCGACAAACAGGGCTTGCCGATTTTCCTTTTTGAGCGCATGAAGCCCATGTTCCTCACCGTGCTGGCCGATGCGGACATGTCCGCTGGCGGGCTGACGGGCGATGGCGACATGGTTTCTTACGAGCTAAAAATCATGGAAATTGCGGAGCGGCAAAAAAAGAAAATGACCGGCCTCGAAACCGCCGAGTACCAAATGAGCATGTTCGACAGCATCCCTTACGAAGACCAAGCAAAGATGCTCGTCGAGTCCATCAAGTCCACCGACACTGGCTCCGACCAGATGGCCGAAATGGTAAGGCTCTACAAGTCGCAGGACATCGTGGGCATGGTGGCCATGATGGGAGAGGACGAAGGCATCGGCGAGTACGAAGACCTGTTGCTCAACCAGCGCAACCGCAACTGGATACCCATCATGGGCGATATGATGTCCCAACAGCCCACCTTTTTCGCCGTCGGCGCAGGCCATCTCGGTGGCGACCAGGGCGTGGTTTCGTTGCTTCGCAAAGCGGGCTACACGGTGGAGGCCGTAAAATGATTTTCGATTTTTGGGATTTGCGGTTTACGAGTGGGGAGGGCAGCTAAAGCAGGTACTCATTCGTAAACCATCTCCCGTAAAAGCCAATAGCAGTGCAAACAGCATCCACTTCCGACCTCCAGCGCATCTTCCAACTCCAGCAAAACCATCACCTGCAAGTGGGCAAGTCCACCGCACGAGAGCGCATCGCCAAGCTCAACCGACTGCTGGACGCCATCATGCGCCACCGCCCGGCCATGAAGGAAGCCATGTACGCCGACTATGGCAAGCCGCCCTTCGAGGTGGACGCCGTGGAAGTGCTGCCCATCACCTCCGCCATCCGGCACACCCGCTCGAACCTGCGGCAGTGGATGTCACCAAAACGAGTGCCCACGCCGTCGGCCTTCCTCGGCTCCACGTCGTGGGTGCATTACGAGCCAAAGGGCGTTTGCCTCATCATCTCGCCTTGGAACTTCCCATTCAACCTCTCCTTCCTGCCGCTCGTGTCGGCCATTGCAGCCGGCAACTGCGCCATCATTAAGCCATCGGAAATGACGCCGAACTCGTCGGCGCTGATAAAAAAAATCGTGGCGGAACTGTTTGCCGAAAACGAGGTGGCCGTCGTGGAAGGCGCCGTAGAAACCTCGGAGGCACTGCTGGCGCTGCCGTTCAACCATATATTCTTCACCGGCGCACCGAGCATTGGCAAGCTGGTGATGAAGGCGGCTGCCGTCCACCTTGCTTCCGTCACGCTCGAATTGGGCGGAAAGTCGCCCGCCATCATTGACGAAACCGCCGACCTCGCCACAGCCGCACTCCGGGTGGTGCGGGGCAAGTTTGCCAACTGCGGCCAGATTTGCGTAGCCCCCGACTACTTGCTGGTGCAGGAGAGCGTGCAAGCTGCTTTTTTGGAATTGCTGAAAAAGACCTTGCACGAATTTTACGGAGGCGATGCGCTCCAGTCCAGTTCCTATGCCAGCATCGTCAACGACCGCCATTTCAACCGGGTCAAAAGTTACCTCGACGATGCCCGCTCTAAGGGCGCAACCATCGTGGCAGGTGGCCAGACCGATGCCGCCCGACGGCATATCGAGCCAACCATCCTGACCAATGTGCCGGACGACTCGCTGCTTTCGCAAGAGGAAATCTTCGGGCCACTGCTGCCAGTGCATACCTATCGGCACTTGCAGGAGGCCATTGACTTCGTCAATGCGGGCGAGCGACCACTGACCTTGAGCATTTTCAGCAAAAACAAAAAGAACATCCACCAAGTGATGGCCGAGACCCGTGCGGGCGGCACTTGCATCAACCACGCCCAGTTGCACTTCTACAACCATGACCTACCCTTTGGCGGGGTAAACAACAGCGGCATGGGAAATTCGCATGGTTGGTACGGTTTTGAGGCATTCAGCAACGCCCGGGCGGTCTATCAACAAAACCATTGGGGACCGAGCGAGCTGCTCCGGGCTCCCTACACCAAGTTTTCGGAATGGCTGCTGGACGTTTCCATAAAATGGCTTTGATTCAATTGGCTGCTGGCGCAATTGGGGGTATTAGTTAAAATGAAAAAATAAAGCAGTCCAGCTTAAATTCAACTCATTGAAAATAAAGGTTTTGTCAATTCACCATTCACCATTCATCATTTATCATTCAAAAAGGCTGCTAACCGCTTTTGCCCTTTCCTTTCTTTTTTTGGGGCAAATGGATGCCCAGCCCTGCCGGGAAGTCATCGGGTACTTTCCGAGCTGGAAATGGTACCACCGCCAACAACTCGTGAACCCCGCCACGATTGACTACTCGAACTATACCATCATCAACTACGCCTTCTTTGAGCCAAACCCCGATGGCAGCGTGTCGCCCTTCGACCCGATGGCCGACAAAAACCTATTGCTGGGAAAGATAGCCCCCACCGCACCGCCCGGCTATGGCCGACAGAAGGATTTTGGGAAAGCGGAGTGGCACTTGCCCGGCACTTCGCTGGTGGAGCTTGCTCACGCAAAAGGGGTCAAGGTCTTCGTGAGCATTGGCGGCTGGACGCTCTCGCAACACTTCTCCCCCATTGCCGCCAGCGCCGAAAAGCGCCGACGCTTCGCCCAGTCCTGCGCCGAAATGGTGCGCACCTACGGCATTGACGGCATTGACATTGACTGGGAGTACCCCGGCTACCGGGCGCAAGGTGGCGGCCCTGCGGACCGGAAGAACTTCACGTTGCTCCTCCGGGAAATCCGGGACTCGCTGCACGTGCTCCAACTGACAAGTGGTCGCCAACTTTACCTCTCCTCGGCCTTCGGCTGCGCACCGACCCGCATGGCCGACATCGAGTGGGAGCAAGTGACACCGCTTTTGGACTTCGTCAACATGATGACCTACGACTTCTACGGGCGGGATTATTCCGTGACGAACCACAACGCCCCGCTGTTCGCCCCGTCAAAAGGGATTAAGGGCTACGACCTGCACAGCACCATCCACCGCTTGGTTGACGACTTCGGCGTGCCGCCGCACAAAATCTGTATCGGCGTACCGTTTTACGGGCGGGCCATGAAGACGAACAGCGCACCCGGCCTCCACGTAGGCTCGGCGCAGTCGGTGGATGCCCGCACTTTTCCAGAGGATGAGGGGTCGCCCACTTTTTACAACATCCTTGCCCGGCAGGGGCTGTTCTTTTACCATTGGGACAGCATTGCGCAAGCGCCTTTTTTGAAAAGCAAAAGCTCGAACACCTTCGTCAGCTTTGACGACGAGCGCTCCGTGGCAAGCAAGGCCCGCTACATCCTCGACCACGAACTGGCCGGCGCCATCGTCTGGGACATCACCGGCGACTGCGTGGAGAGCCGCCAGTACCGTGGCACCATCGAGCGGACCCCGCTGGCCGATGCACTGCGGGATGCACTCTGCTTCGATGAACCCGCTTTTGCGGAAAACCCAATGTTCACGGCCATCGAACGGCTGCCGGTGCTGCCACCACGAGGGAGCTATGTGCGGGTGAGGTATCCTGCGCCGAGGGTGTTTGCGGCCCCGATTTCCTCCAAAAAAGCGGAAAAGAAGAACCGGAAGAAAAAGAAGAACCGCCAACAGCACATGGCCGGTCGGTACTTTGATGTGGCACATTGATATGCTTACCTTAATCCTGCAAAAGTTCATTTCCCCTTTATCAAAGTCAACAACCTGTGTTTGAAATGCCATTTTCTGTTTTCAATAGTTCGTTTCCACTGATTGAAAGCTCATTTATACTGATTGAAAGTTCATTTTCAATGAATCAAAAATGAACTATCAATCAGTATAAGTCAACTTTTAATTAGTATAAATGAACTATCAATCAGTTGAAGTCAACTATCAATCAGTTGAAAGGGGGTTTTTGAAACAATGTGTTGCATTTTGATGAAAAAACGGGCGTTTTCGACGAAAAAAGGGAATTTGGCGTGAACTGGATGGCAACTATTTGTTTCTGCGGGGGAAGTAGGCTGAAATAGAGGGACAATCTGAAAATCAACGCCATGCGCACAATCCCCGATTGCCCAATTCCCTCAAAACTTCGCCCGTAGCGACAACACGAAATTCCTGCCTGCTGCCACAATGCCTGAACTATATGGACGGTAGCGCTGGTCGGTGATGTTCTCCACCCCACCGCTGATGGCCCACAGCTCCGAAAGTTGGTACATCGCCATGAAGTTGAGGGTGTACCACTTCGGGGAATAGGGGTTGCCAGCTTTATCGGTGGCGTAGAGGTAATCCTTGCCCCGCTCCTCGGCTGCGAGGTTCTCGAAGCTCACCGCACCGCTGTAAGTTATATTGGCTTCCAGCCGCACCTGCTGGGCCGTGTAGCTCAACCGGGTGATGCCGAACAGCGGCGCCGCATGGCGCAACGGGTCGGTGGTACCATCATCGAGCACCTCCTCGCCCTGTTGCCACGTGAGGTTCGATGACAGCCCGCAGCCGTCCGCCAGCCGGAGTTCCATACCAGCCTGAATGCCCCAAACCTTTGCATTTGCTGCGTTCTGGAGTGCCTGTACCCGGCTCATTTCACCATCATAGAGGATGCTGTCTTGCCCGTTCAGCGTGAAGCCACGCCGCACGAGGGCGTTTTCGAGTAGGGTATAGAAGCCCGTGACGTCGAGCTTGAGCTTGTCGCCAAAGGTTCTGGCGATGCCCAATTCGGCGTTCCAAGCATACTCCGGCCCGAGTGCTGGGTTCGGCACGACGACCGTCCCCGGCGAGGAGTCGAAGACCTTGCCCATGTCGTCCACGTTGGGCGAGCGAAAGCCCGTGGCGAGGTTTGCCCGCAGTTGCCAAGTGGGTTCTGGCCGGAAAACCAACCCCAAGTTGCCAGTCAATGCGCCGTTTTTTAGCTCGGCAGTGGTGAACGGGAACGGGTAGAACTCGGTGTCGAAGGTCGCATTCAGCCCGAAGCCGTTGTAGCGGGCGCCACTGAACAGCGTCAGCTTTTGCGAAGCCTGAAACTGCCACGCCATGTACGCTGCGTAGGACGACCAATCGGCCTGCGGGTAGCGGGCGGGGCCTTTGACGACCTCGTGCGTTTTCATGTCCTCGTCCGTGCCGCTGGAGTTCACATCATCGTAAACACCTTCCACGCCATAGAACAGCTTGTGCCGTTGCCCCACGGACTTGTGGAAGTCGAGGTTGAGGGACCAGGCGTTCACCTGCTCCAAGCGGGTGCGGCGAACCATTTTATTGAAGTCCCTGTCAATGCGGCTTTCCTCGAAGAACTGGTGCGCCAAGCGGAGGCTCATTTCGTCGTAGAAACCACTGGTCTTGGTGTGCGCCACGGTCAGGTTGTTCATCATCCACTCTTGCGGCCCGTAGCGCCACTCTGCACTGCGGGGCAGCCCTTCCCGGTACCGCAACAGGCGGTCATAGCGGTCAACGTCGGTGGTGGTGGAATAATGGAACGCGTAGGTGATGTCCCAGTGCTTGTTCGGCTGGTAGCGCAGCTTCTGCATCAGGTTGATTTGCTGATAGGCCGTGGGCCGCTGCACCAGCGGGTCTTCGTTCATAAAGACCATGTCCTTTCCGTCAAGGCGCTGCACGTACTCCTGCCGCAGGTACTCGTCGGGGCCGTTGGTGCCCATTCGCAGGTCGCCAAAGTCGGAGTGGGTAAGGCTGGTGGTCAGCGCAAACTTTTTCCAGGCTGCGTTCAGGTCGAGGTGGGCCGTCATCTCATGGTTGGCGGCTGAGTAGCGCAGGGCAGCCCCGCCAGTGATGAAGGATTCGGACTCGCCCAACAACTTGGGCCTCAAGGTGGTGAAGTTCATGACGCCAGCCACCGCATCGCTGCCATACATGACGGAGCCGGGGCCGAAAAGCACCTCGGCACTTTCTAATGCAAATGGGTCGAGCGAGATGACGTTTTGAAGGTTGCCGCTGCGAAAAATCGCCGTGTTCATGCGCACTCCGTCCACTGCCATCAGCAGGCGGTTGGTGGCAAATCCCCGTATCATGGGGCTGCCGCCGCCCTGCTGGCTTTTTTGGATGAAAACGGCGCCTGTGTTGCCCAACAAGTCTGCCATTGTTTGCGGGTTTTGGAGGGCGACGTCGCCGGGCTTCACAGTGGCGATTTTAAAGGGAAGCTCCTTGCTGGACTGGCTCCAACGGGTGGCACTGACCACGACTTCGTTCAGCGTCATCAAAGAGCGGATGGTGTCTTGGCCTCGTTCGCCAAGGGTATCGCTGTTGATTAACTTGGGAGGGGGAGTATCTATCAATGCCAATGCCTCCATTGGCACGCCCCACTCCTTGCCCTTAATGGTCTCGGGCTGGCAAAACGCTGCCAGTGCCCATCCCATGCATAGCCATAAGGAAATGAGTTTGTTCATTTTGTGCTTGTTTTCTCAATAGGAAATAGTCGAGACTACCGAAGGCGCATATCCAGCGGTAGTCGAAAATAGGTATAGCCAATCGAAGAAAACCAGGCTTCCGGCGGCGGGGAAGTTGGCAAGGGTGAGTACAGGTATTTTGCAAAAAAATAAGCACGGAAACGTGCCTTCTCCGTGTTATTGGCGATGGGCTTTGCGGCAGTTGGCGCTTCGCAAAAAAGCGATTTCAAGAAGGAGAAAAAGTAGCCGAGGCTGGTTTGGTGCTGCGGGTCGCTGCCCGTGGCCAGGGAGGTCAGCGCATCGAGCTGGCGGTTTATTTGGGTCTCGGCCTTATCGTGTATGCACCAGTAGGTGATGCTGTCTGCTCCCTGCTCCGACTTCACGATGTCGTACATCTCGCCCCGGTACTCGAACTCCCGGTCGTGTTCCCATCTGAGTTGCGTCTTGGCGGCTTGGTTGGAGAAGGTAAGCTGCACCATTTCGTTCGGTCCGACCCCGGCGAGGATGCGGTACTTCATGGCCTCCCTGATTTCCGATTTTCTATGCAAAAGGATGGCCTTTGTTCCTAAGAACGGGCACAATAGTACAATCAGGAGGGATATGACAAAGCCTGTACGCAAGGGGGAATCGTCGGTTAAATGCTAATGCCAAACTTGTTCGTACTTGAATGAGTGTTGGATGAATGGGAAAGCTAACTTGAATGGTTTTCCGTTTGGATTGATTTTTTTCTGAATCAAAAATGAGGTCGTTTTCTTTTGAAAACAAGTTTTTGTTTTTCGTATATTCCCAGTGTCGAATATGGTTTTTGGAGAATTTCAATGGACTGGATACGCTGCTTTCATTTCTTAACCTACATTATTTTTTACCGCCTCCGCATACCCCCATCTTTGCATCAACAAAATCATTAAAATCATGGATCGCAAAAATTTTCTCAAAAAAGGACTCATGGGCACGGGCATCTTCGCCGCAACGGCCGCCCTCGGCAATGTGGTCAAAAACGACATTGACGAACTGAAACCCCTTGACATCATTGGCTTCAACCATATTCCAAACTCAAATTCCAATATCATGGCAAACAGCGTTTTGCACAAGGCGGAAACCCGTGGCAACGCCAACCACGGCTGGCTGCAGAGCTACCATACTTTCAGCTTTGCCAATTATTACAATCCGGAGCGGATGCACTTCGGCGTGCTGCGGGTGCTCAACGACGACACCGTACAGGGCGGCATGGGCTTCGGCACTCACCCGCACGACAACATGGAAATCATCTCCATCCCGCTCGAAGGCGACCTCGAACACAAGGACAGCATGGGCAACGCTACCGTCATCCGCAACGGCGACGTGCAGGTGATGAGCGCCGGAACGGGCATCAAGCACAGCGAGTACAATAAGAATAAGGACAGCCAAGTGAAATTCCTGCAAATCTGGGTGTTCCCGAACAAGCGCAACGTGGCACCTCGCTACGACCAAATCACACTGAATCCTGCCGACCGGAAGAACAAGCTCCAACAAATCCTCTCGCCCAACCCCAACGATGCGGGTGTGTGGATTCACCAAGACGCTTGGTTCCACCTTACGGACTTGGAAAAGGGGAAGAACATCGAGTACAAGCTCAAAAAAGCGGGCAACGGCGTCTATGCCTTCGTGCTAAACGGCAACGTGACCATCAATGGCCAAAAGTTGAGCCGCCGGGACGGACTGGGCATCTGGGATACGGAAAAAATTTCCATCGGATCGAACGCTCACAGCGAACTGCTTCTGATGGAAGTTCCGATGAACGTGTAAACATTCGTTTCAATAGTCATTGTCCCAATTGCAATTCAACAATTTAACAATCAAACAATAATAAAATGTCAAAGACAAAATGGGCGCTCGACCTGGCGCATTCCGAAATCCAATTCAAGGTCAAACACATGATGATAGCCACGGTTACGGGCGGCTTCGATAAGTTCGACGTTCAAGTGGCCGCCGAAAAAGAGGACTTTTCCGACGCCGAAATCGCTTTCACGGCTGAAACTGCTTCCATCAACACGGGCAGCGAGCAACGGGACGGCCACCTCAAAAGTGCCGACTTTTTTGATGCTGAAAACCACCCAGAATTAAAGTTTGAGGCTACCAACTACGACGCCGCAAACGGCAAATTGGCTGGCAACTTGACCATCAAGGGCATCACGAAGCCCGTCACGCTGGACGCAGAATTTGGTGGCGTGGGCAAGGACCCTTGGGGCAACACGAAGGCGGGCTTTACCCTTTCGGGAAAAATCAACCGCAAGGAATGGGGCTTGAACTGGAACGCAGCCCTCGAAACGGGTGGCGTACTGGTGAGCGAAGACGTGCGCATACTCGGCGAGATTCAGTTGGCGAAAGCTGCCTGATAAATATTCGAGACAAAGCGATGACGGTGCGGCGGATGCTGCACCGTCATTTTTTTACCCAGCCCCTGCCAAACTTGCCAATATTTTGTCGCCCGCACTTATTTTCACCGCCACAAAAAGTTGAAATATGAGCGACATCACAAAAAAATACACCAACGGCGAAGTCACCATCGTCTGGAAGCCCGCCACTTGCATCCACTCCACCATTTGCTGGAAACGGGCGACAGGTCTGCCCGAAGTCTTCAATCCGATGGTGCGCCCGTGGATAAAACCAGAAGGCGCCAGCACCGAGCGCATCATCGAACAAGTGCAAAAATGCCCGAGTGGCGCGCTGACTTTTTACCTAAACAATGAAGAAAAAACCATCCGCGAAGTTGTTGCCGCCGAGGCAAAGGTAGAGGTCATGCCCAACGGCCCGCTGTTGGTGTACGGGAATGTGATGGTCAAGCACACCAACGGCACAGCGGAGAACAAAAGCAAGGTGACGGCGTTTTGCCGGTGTGGCCAATCGGGCAACAAACCTTATTGCGACGGCAGCCACATCCACGCCGGGTTCAAAGACGAATAAACTCAATCATGGAAAGCATCAACATCAAAAAAGCAACCACCGACCACCCCATCCACGAGCTTATCTGCTCCCGCTGGAGTGCCCGGTCGTTTTCTGAAAAAGCTATTTGGCAAGAAGACCTCGAAACCCTGCTCGCCGCTGCCTCTTGGGCATTCAGCGCAAATAACGGCCAGCCGTGGCGATACGTCTATGCCCACCACAGCGATACGGAAGCTTTTCAAAAAATATGGTCGTGCCTCATGCCCGGCAACCAGCCTTGGTGCGCCAACGCCGCCGTGCTGATGGTCAGCCTCATGCGCAAGCAGTTCGACAACGGCAAACCCAATGCTACGGCCATGCATGACCTCGGCGCTGCCAACGCCACGCTCATGCTCCAAGCCATTTCGATGAGCATCTACGGCCACCCGATGGCGGGCTTCGACCGGGAAAAGACCATCGAAGCGCTCGGGCTCGACACGGACTTGGTGGAGCCGGTCGCTTTCATCGCCCTCGGGTATCTGGATGAAGCGGATAAGCTGGAAGAACCGTTTAAAACAAGGGAATTGACGCCACGCACCCGCAAGTCGTTGGGGGAGTTTACGGAGCGGTTGTAGTTGTGCTGGCTCGTTGCGAAGCAAAAAAAGCCCCGAAGGATTGCTCCACCGGGGCTTTGTTATTTTCGGGTGGTCCCACTAGGGCTTGAACCTAGGACCCTCTGATTATGAGTCAGATGCTCTAACCNNTCAATTTTTATTTAGATTTACATTGTAAATCATTCAGGATTTAGAAATAGATATTATATGGCGATAATCTTTTAGATAAGCAAAGCTAACCTTCAATTATAACCACTAAGTTATGTATATTATTTATCCTAATTATATTTAAAATAAACTACTGTTTATTTTAAAAGCAATTAGTAGCTTTATAGCGGTCCCAACAGGATTCGAACCTGTGACCCTCAGGTTAACAGCCTGATGCTCTAACCAACTGAGCTATGGGACCGTGAATCGGCTTTGGAATCTTTACTTCAAAGGATTACAATTGCTAAAAGCGTCGCAAAAGTACGGATTCAACTTTTCTATCCAAACAAAAGTTCAAAATCATTGGCCGAGGGTGAAGCGGACGTACTTGATGGTGCGCCCAATGGCCAGGTGCTGCTTCTCGTAGAAGGTCTTTATTTCCAGCTCCGGCATGGGCAGCGGCTTGGCGTAGATGTCGTGGTCTTGGTAAACGATGCGCACGTCTTTTTCCTCCTGCATAACTTCGAGGGTGAAATCAAACAGGGTGGGGTCGTCCGTTTTCAGGTGGACGAAGCCGCCGGGTTTCAGTATTTTCCGATATTCTTTCAGGAACACGGGGGAGGTGAGCCGCCGGTTCGACTTGCTGTTGCGCAGGAAGGGGTCGGGGAAGGTAATCCAGATTTCGTCCACTTCTTTTTCCTCGAAAAACAAGGCGATTTGTTCAATGCGGGTACGAAGGAAGGCCACGTTGGTGAGGCCGAGTTCCAGCGCCGACTTGGCGCCCCGCCAGATGCGGGCACCCTTGATGTCCACGCCGATGAAGTTGCGGTCGGGGAAGCGCTGCGCCAGGCCGATGGCGTAGTCGCCCTTTCCGCAGGCCAGTTCGAGGGTGATGGGGCGGTCGTTCTTGAAATGGCGCTCGGCCCAATGGCCCCGCAGCTCCACAGGCTCGCCGTTTTCCCCGGCAAGGGAGGGGTTGCTGGCGTCGAAGTTCTCAAAGACGTTGGGGAAGGACAGCACCTCCGCAAATTTCTGCAGTTTGTTCCGTTGGCTCATTATCAGACTTTAGATAGGAGACTTTAGACTTTAGATGGGAGACTGCTGGGGATTTTTGCGAGGCCCGGTCTAATGTCTCTTGTCTAAAGTCTATAGTCTCCAAAAAGGCAAAAATCGCAAAAAAACTCACAATTTGTCGAGTTGTGCCAGCAACCATTTTCGCTCGGTCAGGGGGTTGACGGCTTCGATTTCTTGTTTCAGCTTTAGTATTTGTTCCTTTTCGTAATGCGTCACCTTGAGCATTTTCTTGGTGTATTGGATGATGTTCTTGTAATTGTCCTTGTGGTAGCCCATGACTTTTTTGCGCTGGAGGTAGGTATTCATGCTGCCGAGGAGGGAGTCGAGGGCGCTGAATTCGTCGAGTTCATAGTACATTTTGAGGAGCATGGTCTTGGCGACGAGCATGATGAGGATGTCGTCGTAATCGAACTGTGCGATTAATTTCATTGCCAGCGTGTAGTCTTTCTTTTCAAAATAAAGATGTGCCATGTTGAACTGCACAAAACTATCCCGGTGATTTTCATCCAAGAAGTGCTGGTACTGCTCGATGAAGGATTTTACCCAGTCATATTCCTTTAATTGGAGGCCACTAGCAACAATGTTCCTGAAGGTAAATCTGGACATTTGGTTGTTTTCCAAAAAAATATCCTTTGATAGGCCTTGTTGGTACAAATCAAACACTTCCCTGATGTAATTGAACTCACCAATATTGATTTTCCCAATGCAATAGTTGATTGCAAAAAGATAGATGCTCCGTATTTCGGACAAAGGGAAAAAGTCGCCATGGAGCCTGACTTGTTCTTTCAGCGCTATGAAATTGCCTTCATTATCGCTTTCAGTGTTTGCCTTAAACGTGAAATAGTAAATGGCAATGGCCGGGTTTTCCAACAGGTTTTTATTGTTCTCCACAAATTCAAGTACTGGACTCAGCAGCCCAAGATTGTAGTTGGTATTGAACACCTTTTGGTGCGACAGCATGATACATCCAACCTGCAACTTGTTGATAATGAACGAAATATCGTTTGAATCACTGACCTCTTGAAGGTTCAAGGGCACAGTTCTGCCCAAGCTGCTCAGATGGTTGAACTGCTCGAATTGCAGCAAGTATTCGTTCTCAAAATGCTGATGGTTCCGGTGCGGTTGCTTCCGCAGGATTTCCCACCCCGCCTCCATTGTTTTTTGGAACAGCTTGGTCAATTTCCGTTGGCGGTACACCTTGGCCAAAATCGTTTGGGAACGTACCTCGTCCCTCAACAATTCGTTATAGACCAGAAAATTCTCAATCACCCGCAGTAGGAAGTGCATCACTTGGCGCATTTCGGCGTCGCTGTACGTTTTACCGTGGTAAATGGCTTGAAATACCCGCTCTTTTTCAAGGTGCTTTTCTGAATGAAGGTGCTGCCCCGACACTAAATACTCGAACAAATCGGCCACATCCTGGCGCAGGTTGTGAGCGGGCGAGTTGACCCATTTGCGCAATTCCTTCACTTCTTTTTTCTCCAAAACCCTGCAAACGCTGACGAGATTACTTTTTTCCATAAAAAATAAGACTTTAATGCTCCCTTTTTATCAACAAAACACAAAAATGATGCGCTTGCAAAGATTCAATATTTACAGCTATTTTGAGAGCTATTTTCCAAAAATGCGGCCTGTTACTCACCAAAAACTATTCAACAAACGCCGTTTTTTGTCTTTGATTGCAGGCGAGTTAGTTTTCACTTTTGTATCGTCATCAAAGAACAGTTTGAAAAATCTACCCATGACAGCATTGTTAAAAACATCTTCCTATACAACGCCCACCAGGCCGCTTGGCCTGCTCAAGGCCCTGTTCTTCTTGGCTGGTCTGGCAATGTGCACGCTGGTCAATGCGCAGGGATGGGAGATTTATTTTGGTGGCAATGGCGAAGACTGGGGACATTCCATCATCCAAACACAGGACAGGGGTTATGTCGGAGCGGGCTACAGCGACAGCTTCAACCCCGGCAGCAACGTGAAAGCCTACGTCATCCGCACCGATGTGGACGGCACCAAAATCTGGGAAAACTATTACGACGACGGCTTTATAGGACATGGCTATTCCATTACCGAAACACCCGACCACGGCTTCTTGGTGGTCGGCGACATTCAACCCACCCAACTATCCGATTTCAATGTTTATCTCCTAAAAATCAACGCCAACGGGCAAAAACTGTGGAGCAAACAATTTGGTGGCAGCGGCGATGACTCCGGTTACCGCATTATCCCAACTACATTCAGCAGCGGCTACCTTATTGTTGGCTCCACTACCAGCCTGGGCAACGGTCAGCGTGATGTTTTCCTCGTAAAAATTGACGCACAGGGCGACCAAGTTTGGGCCAAAGCTTATGGCACCGCTGGCGACGACGATGGCAAAAGCGTGGTGGAAGTGTCTGATGGGTATCTCGTTACTGGTTCTGCTATCAATCCAACCAGTAATAGCACCGAAGCCTTTCTGGTTAAGGTGGATTTAAATGGCAATGAGATTTGGAGGAAATACTTTAATCCAACGAATTCGCTTGACCTGGCATACGACATTGTGATAGCATCTGATGGCAACCTCGTGCTGGCAGGATCAAACGGTGACCAAAGTGAAGGATGGCTGCTAAAAACTGATATAGACGGCAACCAAATCTGGACAAAAACCATTTCTGGCCCTTTCGGAGCCCAAGTTTTTGACCTACTCAAAACGGACAATGGTGACCTCATCGTGACTGGTGTTATTGAATTAAGTGCTTCCAACGCCGATGCTTTCCTCTCCCGTTTCGACAATGACGGCAACCAATTATGGACAAACAATGTGGGCCGTGGCACACACCTCGATTGGGCACAAAGTGTGGCACACACAGCAGACGGCGGCTTCATCGTCATTGGTTACAACTCGGTGCTCGGCATCTTTGGCAACGACGTTACGTTCATCAAAGCTGGGGCCGATGGAAGCGTTTATACCAACCACCTCATTGGGAGGGTCTTCGTGGATGGCGGCGATTGCGTCTATCAAAACGGCGAGACGGGCCTGAACGACTGGATTGTCAAAGTGGCTTCGGACACCAAATCCTTTTTTGGAACCACCGATGCCAACGGCAGGTACGATATCACGGTTGAAACCGGCAGCTACTTAGTTTCCGTTTTGCCTAAAAACGACTATTGGAACGCTTGCATCGCTGGCTACAACGTGAACTTCACCACAGAGTACGATACGCTGACCCGCAACTTCCCCATGCTCAAAGTGATGGACTGCCCATTGCTCGAAGTGGATATTTCGGCACCAACGGCGCAAAACTGCGCCAATATCAGCTACACCGTTTCGTATTGCAACACGGGCACGGCAGCTTCCAGCAATACCAGCGTGAACGTCATTTTGGACAATGGCTTGACCTTCGTAGGGGCGTCCATACCGCTTGCTTCGCAAAATGATAGCCTGCTTATCTTCGATTTGGGCTTGGTTGGGCTGGACGGGTGCGGGAGCTTCTTCTTCACCGCTTCCTCCGACTGCAACGGCCAACCCGCCGAGGCATATATCGTGAGCGCCCATATTTTCCCTGATTCCAGTTGCCTCCCCGCTGACCCCAATTGGGACATGGCCAGCGTTTCCGTGAACGGCTATTGCGACGTGGACTCTATTCGGTTTAAAATCAAAAACGATGGCCTTGGAAACATGCAGCAGCCCCAAGGATTTATTGTAATTGAAGACAATATCATGCTCACAACCGACCCGCAACCATTCCAGTTGCTGGCTGGCCAAGACATCACCCTGACCTTCCCAGCCAACGGCCCTACCTACCGCCTTATTGCCGAACAAGCGCCCGGCCACCCCGGCAACAGCTACCCAACCGTGGCCGTGGAAGGCTGCACGACAACAGGAACTTACTCCACAGGATTCGTAACCGAACTCCAAGAAGACGAAAACGACCCATTCCTGGCCGTTGACGCACAAGAAAATATTAGTTCTTTTACCGATTACATCATTCTCAGAGGCTATCCCAAGGGCTATCAACAGAACGGTGAAAACCTCATCCCAGCCAACAACGACATCGAGTACCATGTTTTTTTCCAGAACGTCGGCATGGACACCATCACTCGGTTGGTCGTTAGAGACACGCTCTCTCCTTTCCTCGACCTCGGCACGGTGACAGCTGGTGCAAGCAGCCACCCCTACGACTTCGAGGTGTACAATGGTGGTGTCCTCAAGTTCACGTTCAAAGAAATGGCCCTGCTACCAGGCGGTGGCGCTGCATCGGAAGGGTTCGTCAAGTTCAAGGTTGCCCAACAACCGAACAACCCGACAGGCACCCATATCACCAACAGCGCCACCGTTTTCATGGGCTATGACGTACCGTTCCAAACAGCCACCTACACGCACGTCATAGGCGGCACCTCGCTGCTCGACTTCCTCGTTATCAGCGATGTACAGACGCCGGAAGTGCCGGGCGTGGAGGTAAAAGCATACCCAAACCCTTTCGTGTCGGCCATCGAGTTTGAGGCAAAAGGGTTGCAGAGCAAAACCATGATTATAAATGTTTTTGACACAAGCGGTCGGCTCGTTCGCCGGGAGGAAGCTCCCGGCAACCGACTGCGACTCCAGCGGAATGGATTGCCATCGGGCAGCTACGCCTTCCAGTTGAGCGCAGACGGGCGGCTGATTCATACCGGAAAAATTATCGTGCGATAAAGCCCATTCACCGATTTATTTCATACCGATTACACTTTTTTTGTTCCAAATCTAATTTTCAAAAACCGATTTTTACCCAAGCCGAGTTGCCCATTTCCGATTGTAGTAGTATTTGAAATCGCACAAACCAACTCCCATCAACCTGTCCGGGTTCCCCTCCTAATTTTGGGAGGGGAGCTTTTTTCAACTTCGAGGAGCAAGCAGCAAGCGCAGCAGGATGCAAGTTGAAGTATCTACCCAATGATTATTCGTTTTTCGTTCATGAGATTATAATTTGTGAGCCGTGCGCAAGTGCGGCTTTTTTTTGTTTGGGCAAAACCACATATTGGCGGAGGCTCTTCGTGAATTTCTTGTTTAAATGTTACTTGTATCATTACCTTCGTCCAACGCAAAACTATTTTTTCACCAATCAAAACAAGGTCATTATGTGGAAAGAATTTAAAGACTTCGCAATGAAGGGCAACCTCATAGATATGGCGGTTGCTTTTGTGATGGGCGGCGCTTTTGGCAAGGTTGTCTCATCCTTTACTGACGGGATAGTAGCGCCATTAATTGGCCAATTAACTGGCGGCGTTGATTTCAATGCCATGAAGTGGGTCATCACACCTGCCGTGGTTGGCCCTGATGGCGCAGAGACCGCTGCCGAGGTAGCTGTCAAGTATGGCTCGTTTATTATGAGCTTCATTGATTTCTTAATTGTTGCATTCGTCATGTTCATGGTCATCAAAGCCATGAATAAGATGAAAAAAGAGGAAGCCGCTGGCCCGCCTCCGCCACCCCCTGCCGACATCGTGCTATTGGAGCAAATCCGTGATTTGCTGAAAAACAAATAATTGGCCGAAGGCCAAAAATGCAAACGCCCCGCCGTCTTCGTTGACTGGCGGGGCGTTGCTGTTTACGATTGATTCGATTTACGCAGACCCCCAATCGTAAATCGTCATTCGTTAAATCGTCAATCAAGAACGAGGTGCTCCCAACTTCACCCGAATATCGTCCGCAATCTCCAACGCTGTCGAGCGGAGCTGCTGTTTCTGGCCAACAAGATTGCCTTCATTCACATCGAACGTATGCATCTGGATGTGCAGGCGCAGGGCATTGCCCGTGCCTGATGGGCGCACCGTCAGGTGGTTGTACTCGCTGCCGAAGTAGAAGCGGATGCCCTCGTCCGGGAACACCCAGTCGTGCGTAGGTGGGTACACGTGGTCGTACTTGCCCGTGCGGTACATGGCCACGCCCGTGACTGGAACGCCGCCGATGTTCAATCCGCCAGCCAGTGCGATTTGGTAGTAGCCCAATGCCCGGCGTAAGATGGCCTTCTTCTGGCGGTCGCCCTCGATGCCGGGGTACTCGCCGTCAATCGGGTCTGGCTCGTAGTGGCTGTAGAACAGGCCGATTGCTTGGTCGAGGTAAATCTCTTTGTCCAAAATCTCGAACACGGTCGTGCCATTGTCCTTGGCCCACTGTGCAATCTCTGCCAGCAGCACGGCGGCGAGGGTGCCGTCCTTGTCCCGCACGTGCCCTTTTTCGCCCAGCGAAAACAAGTCCTTGGGCGGGAAGCCCAACAGCGCATAGCCATTGCTCTGCTCGAAGGCGCCGAGGTTGTAGTTGCGGCCACTGTCCATGCCGTGGGTTTCCATCACTACCATATCCACCATGGGTTGGTTCGGGTCTTTTTTACCTTCGGAAAGGTCCTGCACCAAGCTGCCGTTCCAGCTATCCCGCACGGCGGCGCTCAATGCGGCAAAGCCAACCCATGTTTTCACCACGCCCACACCATGCTTTTTGGCCATGAGCGTCAGCGCATCGGTAGTCGTGTGCGACAGCACGATGAACGATTTTTCCTTGTTGAGGCTCTTGTCGAGCTTGAGTCGGTACCAAAGCAGCACGGCCCAAGCCTCGTCGGCGGGCAGCAGCGTGTAGTCGCTGCCATAGACCGCACGTTGGCTCGCTGGCACTTTCACCGTAAGGGCGCAGCGGTCGGCATCGGGGTCGGTGCCGATGAGCACGTCGGTGGCGTCCCATTTGGCTTGGCCATATTCTTTGATAAACCCGTCAACGGCTACCTTGCCTGCTCGCCAGTCGCCCGGGTCGGGCTGCTGCTCGAAGCCGGGGTCGCTGTTGAAGCTGGGGAACAGGCCGTTGAGGTCGTTCAGCCCATTTTCGTGGATGATGTTCACGTCTTGGAAGCCCATGTCGCTCAAAAGCTGTGGCACGAGCTTGCGGCCAGCACCGTGGTAGGCGCAGAAGGCGATGCTGAGGTCTTTTTTGGCAGCGGCATCCTGCAACAAGAACTGCCTCACCTGCTCGCCATAGGCGCCGTGGATGTCAATCAGTTCGTCATGGCCGTGGTAGTCTGTGCCCTCCAGTTTTTTGCTGCCACCAAGCCAGATGACCCTGCCCTTTGCCGCCTCTGCAATCGGGGTGGTCTTGATGTCGTCGCTGGTCACCTTCACGATGTAGTTGTTGTACATATCGGTGCGCTCCTCCGGGTCGAACTGTGAGCCGTTGCCACAGCAGAGCTTGTAGCCGTTGTAGCGGTAGTCGTTGTGGCTGGCGGAGAGCAGGATGCCCATTTGCGCCTTCATATAAGGTATGGCGAAAGTCACTTCTGGGAACGGACAAGCCTCGTCGAAGAGGTAAACCGTGAAGCCATAAGCGAGGAATTCCTCGGCGATGGCCTTGGCAAAGTCGGCACCCCGCACCCGGCTGTCGAAGCCGATTACGATTTTGTTGAAGCCTTTTTCACTGCCGAACTTGGCCACGCCAGCGCTTGTGAGCAGCAGCACCACGTTGTTGATGGTGTTCGGGCCTTTGAGGATAGGGGCGTCAAGGCCCTCTTTCTCCATGCGGACGATGCTCTCCCGGTCGTTGGCCATGAAGCCCCGGATGCCGCCGGTGCCGAAGCTCATCTTCTTGCGGAAGGTGTTCACGATGTCCTCCCAGCGGCCAGCGTCGGCAGCGGCGAGGATGCCCTTGCGCACATTGGGCGATACCCGCAGGAAGTTGTCGTCGGTGAGCCACTGGCGTAGGAAGGTCGAGGTGTTCTTCTTGGCCATTTCGTAGCTCTGGCGGTCAATTTTTTCATCGGCGAGGGCTGCGTCGAGGTAGCCGTTCACGCCGGATTCGAGTTGTTCAAAGTTGATTTTACTCACGGTGCGATTGCGGATTTGGGATTGCGGATTGCGGACTGGAACTCCGGGGTCAACCGCAATCCACAATCTGCAATCCGCAATCGGTTGCGGGGCGAAGTTAAACCATTTGGAAAACTTGGAAGAAAATGGCGGACAAATAAGATAAAGCGATAACCGATAGGTGTAAATGTAAAAGCATCCCATCGGAATGGAAGTTGTGTGCAAACCAACCCATCCAACCAGCGCCTACAAAACCCCACTTCTTACTGCTTCACAAAAGGCACCACCACCTGCCGCTGCCCCATTGCCCGGATGGTCAAAAAATAGTAGCCCTTGAGCAACGCCGTGGCGTCCATCTCCATAAAATGGTCCCCGGCGGTCAGGTTGGCCTTTTTGCACATCATCTCTACGCCACTCACCGCCGAAACAGTGAGGCTCACAGGCCCGTCTTCTTTGTTTGAAAAATGCACACCGACCGTTGGGCCGACAGGATTGGGCAGCACCACCGGGAACACTGGCCCACCTCCCGAGCCAGGCAGTTCCAACACCTCGAAGCTCCTGAACACGGGAGGAGCTGGCTGCCAAACGGTATTGCCCTGCTGGCTGGCTCGAACCGTCACCACACCAGTGAGACCAGTGAGCGTCAGGACATCGCCGTTAAGTATGGCAGGGCCGTCCATTACCGTAAAAGACACTGACAACCCAGAGCTTGCCGTAGCTTGCAGCACGATGGGCAGTGCAATGGAAAACTGATTGCCAATCGGTTGAAAGTCAATAGTTTGCGTCAAATTGGCTGGCTGGTTCGGCAGTCCAGGCGTTGGTGGCAGCGCCTGCCAAAATTCGGGCAGGGCATTGTCGGCGCTCCAGTCAATGAGTTGGAGGGTGAAGCCCGTGCCATCAGCATCGGGTGGCCAAGGCAGCTTATCGTCATAGCGGACGGTGTCAATCAAGGTCAGGTTGGCGTTTTTCAGCGAAATGCGCTCGCCGCCCTTGCTAAGGCCAAAGCCGTGGTGGCCGCCCCCGAAGCTGCCCAGCCAGTTGGAGGTTTGGGGGTAAAAGCTGGTAAACGCCCCCTCGTTTTCCACCAAAACCAAAAAAGCGGCGGGCTGCATGACCGTGTTAGCGGGCAAGTTGAAGTAGCCGCCACTCTCGTCCTCCAGCACCCAGCCAGAGATGTCCACGGCGTGTGGATTGGGGTTGAACAGCTCCACCCAATCGCCGCCATTGGGCGAGTGGTAGTTGATTTCGTTGATGACAATGGTATCCTTGGCGGTGGAGCCTTTTTCAAAAAAAGCAGTCAGCGTCTCGTCCGATTCCAGGGTAGTGGTCGTTGCCTTGTTGGGGCCAAGCGTAAGTTTTGACCAATTTGAAAACACGTAGCCCGGTGCTGCGTCGGCCTCCACGGGAATCTCGACCCCCGTGAAATACTGGCCGTTCCAAGGGAGGTTGGCTGCCGAAAGGTTGAGGGTGCTGAACCGTATGCCGCCACCGCCAGCAGGTTGGGCAGCCAGGTGAACGGTGGCTGTGCCGCCAATTTCATCGAAAAAATCCACGAACTGCTGCCGCACAAAGGCAGGGCGGTCGTTGCCGAACTTTCTGAGAATCACCAAGTTGTCGGCCCAAGGATTGTAGCCCTGCGTCCAACGGTCAAAATGTCGCTGCATCTCTGGGGCATACAGTGCCACGAACTCGTCAATGCGGCTGCCCACCCGTTCCGGCGAAAAAAGCACGTTCAGGAAGTCGGCGGTGCGGTTGATGAAATTGCGGCGAAAGTCGGGGCTTTCCATCGCTTTGCGGAGCGGCAGGGTGGTCCACCAGGGGTTGGGCCAAGCGGTGGAGGTAGCATTGAGCGCCCGTGCGAGGGAGTTGGCAGAGGCATCGCCCGTGTTGAAGAGGACGTCGTTGCCGTCAATCTTTACCAGCCCGAAGCCGAAGTCGAAATCGAAGCTGAGATAGCGCCAGCGGGCATCATTGCCGTTGCGCTTGCGCCAGCGGCGGATGTTGTTGCCGGGCCAGTCGCTGTTGTCAATGACGATGTTGAAGGCGTTGTAGTCGAGGAAATGGTCGAGGTCGAGGCGCTGTTCGAGCTGTGCCTGGTGCTGCTCATTGGAGAAATGGTGGGTATTGAGGAACTCCGTGAAATCGTTCCATCGGTCAAAATCGCCTGCCACTGCCTCCCCATCGTTTTCCAGCAAGTCAATTTCGCTTTCCGAAAGGCCAAAATGCTGCTCGATATAGTCTGTTTTGATGTGCTCCCGCAAATTATGAATGCCCCAGTATTGGCCATTTAGATAGGCCACGCCGGGCCGAAAGGCTTGCAGGTACAGCTTTGGCGGCTCGATGACGCCGCCAAGGTCGGTCAGGTCGGCGGCGAGGCTCGCCACGAACGCATCCCGGAACATGGTCACGTTCCAGTCTTGCCCGGCATTGCGCAGCAACAGGTTTTTATAGGCTTCAAATGGCTGGTCGGGGAAAATGGGGTGCTCGAAAAAGCCGCTGCCATTGGTTGCCACCGCCTTTATTCTCAGTGATTTTTGGGCAAATTGGGCACTGCCCGTCCCATGCACTTCCACCGTAGCGGCTTGACTGAAGCCCGGCATGCCGTCCGTCTCGAAAAACTCGACATGCACGGGCCGCTTCCAGTTTTCCGTGTAGTTGGGGTAAATGCCCGTGGCAGGGTCGAAGAAATCGCCGTCCTTGAACGACAGTGCCACCACCGGGAAAGTGTGCGGCGCATCAAAAAGGTAGGTATGGGAAGCGACCGCACTTGGCAGATGGCCGCTGGCAAAAGTCCTCGCCCGAAGCGTGGTGTTGTGATTGATTTGGAGGGGAGCGGAATACCATTGAGCAGTGGCATCCGGCTCGCTGCCGTCGAGGGTGTACCGGATTTGGGCGTTGGGCGTCGTGGAGGTGAGCGCCACGGAAATGCCACTGGCGAAAAAGCCCCCCTCTACGGAGGCCATTGGCGCTGCCGCAAAGCTGCCGCCGGGAATGCCAGCGTTCGTAGCCAAAGGTGTCGGTGTGGTGAAAAACTGCCAACTGGCCGCACCATCGGCAATGCGGCCATAAGAAACATTGTTGGTCTGCGGGCCAAAGCTCAAAGCATCCACTTGGCTGCCATCCGCTTTGAAGAGGCCGAGGTCTTCCCCACTGGCACCGAGCTTGAAGTTGATATGTAGCACACCCTGCGCCGGTTCGCCGTCGAGCCATAGCAGGAGGAACCCGCCGGGTTGAATGGTAGTGGCCGCTGGGTTGGTGCCGGGCACCTGCCATTTCTTGGGTTGGCCGAGGTTGTCGGTGAGGTACATGCCACCGATGTTTATCGGCACTGCCTCGGCATTGAAAAGCTCGACCCAGTCGTCGTGCTGGCCAAACTCGTCCGTTATCCCGGCGCTGTTGGAGGCGAGAAACTCGTTGATGAAGATAGCCTGTGAAAACCCAATTTGACCGACCAGCAGCCATGCCGCAAGCAGCATGGTGCGCAAAACGATTGAATGCATCCTGTTTGTTTTTTGTGTGAAATCGGCTTAAGGCGAATGTTTCCAATATGACTTCGTGGGAGGGAGTTAGGTGTGCAATGTTACGAATCTTGCGCTTCTTTTACCAGAAAATTAGGTTGGCCGACCATTTTGAGAAGGGTGAAAAAGCAGTGACGAACGGGGGCGTTCCAATAATGATTTGCGCAGCAACTCAGCAGTTTCAAAAAAAGGCCGCCAACACGGATAAGTGCTGGCGGCCCCCTCATTTTGCGGAGCAAAAAAACTTAGGCACCAATGCGGCTGCCGCTCGGAATGGTCGCATTCTTTTTCACCACCACGATACCATCCACGATGGTGTAAGTATCGGTTTCATGGTCGGCGAGCTTGCCGGGATTGCCACGTATGACCACGTTGTCACCAATGCGCACGTTTTTGTCAATGATGGCGTACTCGATGATGCTGTGCTTGCCAATGCCCATCGGGATTTCGTTCGCCTCGATAAGCTCCTGCATCCGCTGGAAGTAGTCGTTGCCCATGACGATGCAATGGGAAAGAACGGAATACGACGCTACCCTGGAGCGAATCCCGACGACGGAACGCTCGATGCGCTCTGCATGGATGATGCAGCCCTCTGCCACCAGTACGTGCCGGAACACCGTGCCGAAGAACTTGCTCGGCGGCAACATGCGGGGACGGGTATAGACCATCTTGCGGTTGTCGTGGAGGTTGAACTCTGGTATGTCATCTGTGAGTGCGATATTGGCCTCGAAAAAGGAGCTGATGGTTCCGATATCGGTCCAATAACCATTGTATTCGTAACTGGCCACTTTGTACCCCTCGTGAATGGCGGCAGGGATGACTTCCTTGCCAAAATCAACGGCATCGGAGTGGGCCTCAAACAGCTTGGCCAAGGCTTCCTTTGAAAAGATGTAGATGCCCATTGAGGCGAGGTAGTTCTTGCCCTTTTGCCTGTTGGCATCCGAAACTTCGCTGCCCCAATTTGGCAGTTCCTCGTCTTTGGGCTTTTCTATAAACGATTCAATCATGCCCTCTCCGTTCACCTTCATGATGCCAAACCCAGTGGCCTCCTTGGCCACGACCGGGATAGTGGCGATGGTCAGGTCGGCCCCCTTGTCCACGTGCTCACGGGCCATGGTCTCAAAGTCCATTTGGTACAATTGGTCGCCGGAGAGGATGAGGATATAGTCGTAGTCCTGGTTGATGAGGTGGCGCATGGACTGGCGCACGGCGTCGGCAGTGCCCTGAAACCACTTGTCGCTGCCCCGCCGCTGCTCGGCAGCGAGGATGTCCACGAAGCCGGGCGCAAAATGGTCGAAGTGGTAGGTGTTCTTGATGTGCTGGTTGAGCGAGGCCGAGTTGAACTGCGTGAGCACGAACATCCGACGCACGCCAGAGTTGAGGCAGTTGGAAATCGGGATGTCGATCAGGCGGTACTTGCCGCCGATTGGCACGGCGGGTTTGGAGCGCTGCTCCGTGAGGGGGAAGAGCCTGGACCCAGCGCCACCACCAAGGATGAGGCTTATCATTTTTATTACCATGAGCTTAGTTTTTTCGCCTTCGGCAAAAGCGCTTTGGGCATTTCTCAATGAGTTTTTGTAACGGCCGTACTGTGGATTACCATCAACAGTGCGGCATATTTAGTTTCAAGGCCAATTATAGTTATTTTTTTAGAAGGTTGAAAAAAATCAATTTTTCTTTATCAAAACTTAATCCCGTTTGTCGGTTGCGTGCCAATTTCATGCTGCCCAACAAGGGCGAAAAACCTGGTTTCTACTGTGGGTTTTTATAAAAAAAAGCTGGTTTTCTTAAATTTGCTAATTTTAACCCGAAAGCAAATTTGTCATGAGCACAGCCGACCAAATCAGAAACAAGATTGCCGAAGGCGACCTCGAAGAGTCGCTTGACCTTGCCATCAGCTTCCTGCTGGGGCGTGACCCCGGCCTGCACAGCGAGTGCATCCAGCACAAGGGCCGGCTGAACGACCACAACCGCCAATATCGCCTGAAAATCATCAGCGTGGACATGATTGACATGACCCGTGCGCAGGTGCGCAGCGCCCTTATTGACGTAATTCTCCGGCGCATCGAGGAACTGTCCGGCACGGCTGCCCACGCTTTTGCGCCGCCGTTTGAGCCAGCCCGGCAGCCGCAGACCGTGACGCTCAACTTTGGGCAAAGCGCCCAAGCCAGCCAGCCCAGCCACGGGCAGTCCCCACCCACGGAAGCCCCGACCCTCGCCGACCACTCGGCTGCCCGGCAGCTCGTCGAGGAGTTCGTGAAATTGCTGGCCACCTACGAAGTGGAAAACGCCGCATGGCGGGCTGCTCCTTTCCTGCACCGCAGCCTATTGCAGGGCGAGGTGATGCAGCCGCAGTTCAAGCAGAACAATTTTTACAGCGCCCACCAGCGATTTCGGAGTTACAAGACCCCCATCCATTTTATAAAAACGCAATCCACCAACCGTACCGCCATCGGTGGCTTGCGAGACCGTGACGAGGGCGAGGAGTTCGTATATACCCTCGAAAAAACGGTGGACAACGGCGGGATGCCGGGGACGGTGCGGGTCTTTTTTCCGAAAAATGGCGGTGGGCCGAAGATTACGCTGGTGAGCTTGTGAGGAATCGAGAGCGGGGTTAGAAAAAAAGGGGAAACATGTTGACCAAAGAAGAACTTTACGAATCCATGCTCAACGTCTGCCACCGCAGGCCGGATCGGTCGTTTTTTTGGAAGGGAAAGCAGTTCCCGGTGTGCGCACGTTGCACGGGCACGGCGCTGGGCATTGTGACTTTGCCTTTGTTTGCGATGGAAATCGTGTCGCTTAATTTTCTTTGGATATTTTTGCTGATGCTGCCCTGCTGGGCGGACGGCATGACCCAACTATATGGCTGGCGACAGAGCAACAACTGGCTGCGGCTCGGCACGGGCTTCTTGTTGGGCTTTGCGCAGATGGGGCTGGTGGCCATCGTGGGCGATTGGGTCATCGAAAAACTCGGAATCATCAACTTATTTTCATAACAACTAAAAAAACGGATAACCTATGTTTTGTCCAAAATGTGGTTCTCAAAACAGCGAAACGGCTGCTTTCTGTGTAAGCTGTGGCGCTACGCTAAAACCCACTGGCACTACTGGTGGCAATGCCTTCGGCTCCACTCCCCCGCCGCCACCTCCCCCGCCCCCAGGCGGCAACTATGGCGGCAATTTCGGTGGTACCCCGAATGGCGACCCCGGTGCTGACACGATCATGAAAATCGTGTCATTTTGCTTTCCCATCGTGGGCCTGGTCCTCTACTTCGTTTGGAAAAACGAAAAGCCAAAATCCGCCAAAGATGTCTGCACCTTTGCTGCGATTGGGTTTGGTGTTGGCATTGTACTTTACATCATCATGGCGGTGCTCGGCCTCGCCGCAGGTGCGGTCGGTGGCGGGTATTAAATTTCAACGACAACTTGTACAAAGTAATGCATTCCAAAGTCCAACTGGCTCTGGAATGCTTGCTTTTTTACCATAAAATGAAACTCACCAAAATCAACGGCCTCAACCCAGAAGAGTACCTGCACCCCTTCGATGCCAAGGCGCTCCATGCCCTGCAAAACACGAAGGGCATGGACACGATGGTGAAAAAGCTCTACGAATGGGGCCTTGAGACCTACCTCAAGCAGCAGTTCCTCGGCAGCAGCCTCAAGCTCACCCAGTCCAACTTCCCGGATGTGTACGACATCTTCGAGACTGCCTGCGACATCCTCGACTTTAAGGGTAGGCCCCAGCTTTACGTCATGCGGGAGGGGTTCTTCGACTGCGTGTCGTGCGGGGTGGACCAGACCATCATCGTCATCGGTACGGATGCGCTGGAGAAGTTCACGGAGGCCGAACTGCTCTTCGTTTTTGGGCGGGAAATCGGGCATATCCAGTGCCGCCACGTGCTGTACATGGAGCTGGGACAGGTGATGCCGGTGCTTATGGACGCCCTCTCCTCTGCCACGATGGGCCTCGGCGGGCTGCTCTCGGCGGGTATCCAACTCGCCCTCGTCGAGTGGCTCCAGTGCGCCCAATACACCGCCGACCGGGCGGGCATACTCGCCTGCCAGGACGTGACGGTGGCCTGCACCGCCCTCATCAAGGCCGCTGGCCTGCCAATGAAGTACGACGCAACCCTGGTGCTGGACGACTTCAAGACCCAAGCCATTGAGTTTCAGGGCGGACAAAAGAACATGTTCCTCAAGTTCTCGAAATATGCCACTCAAAACAAAGGTTGGGAAATCGCACGTGCCAACCAGTTTTTCCGCTGGACGGAATCTGGTGAGTACCGGAATATTTTGGAGCGCAAAACAGCCTTTGCCCCGCCGCCGCCCGGTGCCATCAACTTCTGCCCAAGCTGCGGTGCCCGCTTGACGGCCGGTGCGGTTTTTTGCACGAATTGTGGGACGAAGGTGGGAGGATAGGATTGGAAAGCCCGAAGGGATTTCTAAGCCTGAATGGATAGAGCAGTTGGTGAAACAGCTTAGAAATCCCTCATTCTTCAGGCTTTCTAATCTGTTTCACTCCCCCACCCGCCGCCACCGGAAATCCAGTGTCCCGAACCCGCCCCCATCGAAATGCTCCACCTCCAGCTTGTGGTTGCCACCGAGCCGCACCCGCACCTCGTCCACCGCAGGCTCGTGGATGTCCCAGCGGTCAATCAGCAGCTTGCCGTCGAGGAAAAGCTTCACCCCGTCGTCGCTGGTCAATTCGATGACGTAATCCCCCGGCTCGATGTCGAATTCAGTCTCGGCGAAGGTGGCAAACTTGTCCTCGGCTACGCCCTCGGCGGGGCTGCCCCACCAGGCAAAGTAGAGGTCGTCGGTGGTTTTGGTCGCCTTCGGCGGTGCAGTTTTTAGGTTTTTGAAAGCGGTGTAAGTGGTGAGCGGGTCGGTAGTATTGTCGTAGTTGTACCAGCGTACTTGCCAGTCTAATTTCTTCTCGAAGCGGCGGAAGGTGAAGCGGTAGGGGACATCGGCGGGGTGGTGGTTGCCGAACTGGTCGGTGAAGGCTGGGCCAGTGTACTCGAATTCGAGGAGGAGGTCGGTGGCGTTGGGGAGTTTTTTTGCCTCTCGGCCTTTTACATATGCAAAGCCTTTGTAGTTTATTATTTTAAAAACTCCTCCCGTTGGCCCGTAGGTCGCAACCCACATCATTGAATCATTGGCGGAAAGCAAAAAAGCCGCTGGATATTGGTGATTATAAGGGCCCCATTCATTCATTAATATGCTCCATCGGTTTTTAAACCCCTCGTGTTTAAGTCCAGTCTTCATCCCATCTGGCATTTTTTCAACCTTGTATTCTGCTGAAACAAAGGAGGATAGCTTGCCCAATTTCTCATTTATAGTTGGATTTAAGGGCTTAAATCTTTCTGCATCATGCCAGCCTGTATCGCCCGCCACCTGATTTTTTTCAAAATAAAAATCTTCGTTGGGCTTTTCCACCACTAACAGTTTTTCAAAACCAGCAAATGCGTTACCATCGTTAATGGTAATATTCTTAGAAGCGCTGATTTTCAAGGGATTGCGAACTCCTGCGAAAATATTGTGGCTAATTTGGCAATCCCTGCTTCGGGTGTCACGTTTAATGGCATAACCCCAGTCGGAGGGCTGGCTTGCTCTTGCCCATAATTGAATTCCAACGGTATCCCCGGTTAACATATTTGCAATAATATGATTGTCTTGTCCATGTTCAATGGCTATGCCAGTGCGGCAATTATTTATCCAATTGCCTATAATCTTTGATTCATAGCTGTACCCTCCCCATATCCCATGAGTACAGTCATCAATTAAGTTGTTGATTATTTTATTCCTACTAAACGTCACCTCAATCCCATTCGTCGGTGCATACGAGAAGTCATTTGAATAAATCAAATTGTCGTTACACCCGCCCTCTCCCGTATCCATTGTTGTCTGCCCTGCCCAAAGGAAAAAACCATCGCCAGAATGTGTCGCCGAGTTGTAGGCGAACACGTTCTCGTTGCATTGCTCAAACACAAGGATGCCCGCCGAATCCTGTCCCCGTTGGTAGAAGCCGTGGGAGTATCCCCGCACGTTGAAATCGAGGGGGTTGTGCATCACCCGGTTGCGGCTGCTGCGGTACATCCCGATGCCGAGGCCAGAGTTGAAGTGAAAGTTGTTGTTGTAGAAAAGGCCGTCATTGCAGCCTGTGAGCAGCAGGCCGTTCATACCCTGCGTGACAGTGCAGCCCCTGACGAGGACGTTTGGGCAGTTTTTGAGGTAAATACCTGCCCCATAGCGTAGCCATTCGTCTTTGTCGTTTTGGTGAAAAGAGAGCCAGTCGCTAAAGTCCTCCCGCTCCCGTATGCTGCGGAGGCGGGGTCGCCAATTGTAGCTCAGGTTGCAGTCGAGGAGACGGAGGCTGTCCACGCCCTCAGCGAAAATGGCGACCTTGAAGCCGAGCAGGGTTGCGTTTTTCAGCGTAATGTTTTTGCCTTTTATGAGGATGCCAGTGCCGATGAACTGGTCAGGAAATGATTTTCCATAACCTCCGTTTATCACCGCCCCGTTGAAGTCCACGATGATGTTTTCGCCCTCGATGGTGAGGACTTGGCGCAGGCTGTCGAATGCGCTCAACAAAAAAGTGTCTTTTTTGAGCGTGACGGATTGGGTGATGGTCGTGCCTACGGTGGGCACAAGGTTTTGCTGGCTCTTGCAGGCGGTCAAAACCAGTAAGCAGGCCAAGAAAACGAAGCTATGTTTTTTCATGGTGAAAATTTGACGACAAGTTAGGGCTTGTCTGGAATTTCAAGGATAAATGACCAGGGTATATTCTGCTCCCAAAACAGCGGGGGTTCCCCGATTTTCCCGTCCTTTGCGCCAGCAAAAGCAACGCAACATGTTGAAACAACTCACCAGTCCGCAAAACCCGCTGATAAAAAACATCGCCGTGCTCGGTGCCAAGGCCCGTGACCGACGGGAGCAGGGCCTGTTTGTGGCTGAAGGATTGCGGGAGGTGGAGCTGGCACTGCGCAGTGGTTTCGAGGCGGAGGTGGTGCTGTTCGAGGAGGCCGTCACGCCGTTTTCCATCGTTGAAAAACTATTGAAAAATGCCGTCAGCCAGCCTACGGAACTGATTGCCACCAACACCCAAGTTTTTGAAAAAATCGCCTACCGAACGGGCGTGCCCAATGTGGTGGCTGTTTTCAAGATGAAAACCACCTCCCTCGCCGACCTATCCCTCTCCGATAACCCACTGCTCCTCATCATGGAAAGCGTGGAGAAGCCCGGCAACCTCGGGGCCATGCTCCGCACCGCCGATGCTGCCGGGGTGGACGCCGTGCTCGTTTGTGACCCGCACACCGACATCTTCAACCCGAACGCTATCCGGGCGAGCTTGGGGGCGATTTTTACCGTGCCAGTGGTAGCACTTCCGTCGGAGGAGGCGGCCGCATTTTTGCGGAGCAACAACATAAAAATCATGGCTACGTGGCTGGAGGCTGCCAGTTCGCTGTACGCCACCGATTTGCGCCAGCCGCTTGCCTTCGTGCTGGGCGCTGAGGCGACGGGCATTTCAAAGTTTTGGGTGGAGCAGGCCGACGAGCGCATCATCATCCCGATGTCCGGGCAGGTGGACTCCCTGAACGTATCGGCCTCGGCGGCCATCGTGCTGTTCGAGGCGGTGAGGCAGAGAGGGATGAGGGACGAGGGATGAGGGATGAGGGATGCGAAGGCAGAGACATACCTCCAGACCTCAGACCTCAGACCTTTCAACTTCTACTGTCATTTGCCAATCATCTACGCATTTGTGCGGCTGGTATATGCGTTTCCCCAAATCGGATAAAGCCAACTACATTTGTATTGTAAATAAATTTTTCTGTATTTCTTAGCGAATGAATGTGAATGGAGGACGCTGAAAGCAGTGTCCTCCATTTTTTTTTTGCCCAAAATTGAACGACCCAACCTACACAAAAGCAATGGGCGTTGCCCATTGTTGGTGTATTTCGCCCTTAGAGGGCTTCCACTTTCCTACGAATTGATAAATTTGCAACTTTCCTAATCGAGGCAATTGCGGAGGCTTCCAAGTTATTCCACACTGACTGCCCACTGCCAACTGTCTAACTGCCAACTCAAATGTTTACTGGAATCATCGAAGCCTTCGGGCAAGTCGCCGACATCGAGCTGGAGGGCACCAACGCCCACCTCCTCATCGAATCACCCATTTCTGACGAACTGAAGATTGACCAAAGCGTGTCGCACAACGGCGTCTGCCTGACAGTGGTGGAGGTGGGGCACGGCAAGCACCGGGTCACTGCCGTGGATGAAACTTTGCGGCGCAGCAACCTTGGCCAGCTTCATATCGGCAGCCTCGTCAACCTGGAGCGGGCCATGCTGGCCAATGCCCGCTTGGACGGCCACATCGTGCAAGGGCATGTGGACGTGACAGCAGTTTGCACGGATGCACAGGACTTAGATGGTAGCTGGGTTTACAGTTTCGAGCACCCTTTTCAGCCGGAGTACCTGCTGGTGGACAAAGGCTCCATCTGCGTAAACGGAGTGAGCCTGACGGTAGTTAAGCCAACCAATTCCAATAAGAAAGGTGTTTTTTCGGTGTCCATCATCCCTTTCACGTTTGAGCATACGAATTTTAAAAACTTGAAAATTGGCGACTCCGTCAACTTGGAGTTCGATGTGATAGGGAAGTACGTGGCCAAGCACTTGGCGCTATATGCTACGGGATTTCACCAGCCGATTTAGCATTCCGACCGAAGGTTGGTGGCATGCTCTCATTCCATCAGCCAGCGGACAGGCTTGGGAAACGTGTTTTTCTTGACCTGCAAATAGGGCACTGGCCGGGTGCCAAATCCTCGGAAAAAATGTTCCACCGGCTCCAGCATCGAGCCTTCAAAGTCAATGAACCGCACCGACGGCACCGCCGATTCGACGCTCCGCCAGATGGCCAGCGGCATTCCGCCCTGCTGCCCGAACCTGCTATCCATTGCCGTGAAAAGGTAGATGATTTTGTGCTGGAACTGTAAGTAAACCAGCCCGGCGTGGAGCAGCCCGCCAGCGTCACGCACTTCCAGCGCCGTGCCTATTTTTTGCTGGCGCAATGCGGCCCAGAGCTTTTTCAGCAGGGCCTCGTCCAGCGGATAGGCACTGCGGGTGGCTGCCAAGCTCACGATGCCTTCGATGTTTTCAACGGGATGGGCAGTCAGTCCGCTTTTTACTGCCTTATTAATATAGGTGCGGGTTCGTTCTTCAAAATTCTTGAAAATCGCCAACTTATCCTCGTGATTGTCAAGCCAGTATGAGTAGCGGGTGTGCAGCTCGTACCCCGCCCAATGGAAGGGCAGCGGGTAGTCAAATTCCGGAGCAAACTTCACGTTGAAAACCTTGACCTCGCTGGGCAGTGCTTCCACAATGGCCTTGACCAGCCTTTTTTTCAGTGCGAAAGTCAGGGTGGCGTTCTTCTTTTCTATTTCCCCAAAAAAAATGCCGACGTACTGGCATAACGGGGGATTGAACACATAGTGGACACCATATTTTTGGGAGATCTTCAGCGGAAGGGCGGCGAGCATTTGATCCTTATCCTTCACGACGATGGCCTTCCAGCCGGGCCAAACCACGTCCAAGTACCAAGTGCAGCCGTAAGGCGCAGCCTGTGGGGAGCGTGTGATGAAGTCGTCCCAAACCGTATCTTCGATTTGGTCTCGTTCAATTACCTCGGTCTTATAGCCAGATTGGTGGTTGGTCTGCATGGTGGTGGCGAAGTTGGCTACAATGTTAGGAAGGAAAAGTCGGTTTGGCGGCGCTTTTAGGCTTTCCAAGGTTCAAGGCATGGAAAGCATCGCACATTAGCCCCCATTGTGTTCCGTGCCGTTCGACTGCCCATGCGTTGGGCATTTTTCTTTGACAACAGCAAGCAGTTCAATATGGGATGACATGAGTTGCTCCGATAGGCTATAGAGTTGCTCAAATTGTTCTTTCAGAAACAGTGCCTCGTCAGGGAGTTCGGTCACGTTCTTTGTTTTCAGTCGGAAGAGGCAATGAAGCCCCTTGATAGCTTGCTGAAAATCCTCTGCTTCTTTCAGAAAATGGCCGAGCATGTCGGGGCCGGGCCGTGAAAAGCCGTTTTCTTGGTTATTGATGGCCAACTCGATAGCTCCTTCCTCTTTTAAACTACTGTGCGTCAGACTAAAGACGGGGATATTGAAGAGGTGGGCAATCTTTACGAGGTTGCAGATTTTCGGTTCGGCGGTACCATTCTCGTAAGAAGCGATGTTGCCCCGGTTCAGGCCGACCTTATCGGCAAGCTCTTCTTGGCTCCATTTCTTGTGCTTTCGGAGGGAGCGCAGGTTCTCTGCGAAGCAAAAGCCGCTATCTTTTTTTACAAAATCCATCATAGGTCAATCCTGCTTAAAGTTACGAAGTTCTATTATTTACTACCCTTTGTAGATAAAATTTACAAAAGACCACACCAAGTTTGATATTTGTCAGCGGATTGTAAACAGCATTGACATTGTGAAAGTTTAAGCAGCTCAAAAAATGTTAAGAGACTATTAAAACAGTCAAGAATTCCTCTAAATAGGAAAAAACGTTTGCAAAAAAAGCTCAGTGGTTGTACTTTTGTAAAAAATAATTACAAAATCACCTGTTCACTAAAAAACTCCCGTCATGGAATCAAGCATCTATAGTCAGTTAGCCAAAATCACTCCTTCACTCCGGGCTTTTTCACTAAAGCTCACCGGCAGTGAAGCTGATGCAAATGATTTGTACCAAGACACCTCGTTTCGCATCATTTCAAACGCAGATAAGTACACGCCCGATACCAACTTCAAGGCTTGGGCAGTGACCATAATGCGCAACATATTCATCAACAATTACCGGAAAAAGGTACGCAGGGGCGTCATACTTGACCAAACGCCCAACAACTACTACCTCAACTCCGGTGGCCCCGGCATCGAAAACGATGGCGAAATGATGATGGCCTACAAAGAACTGCTTAAAATGGTGAGCGCACTTCCAGAAGATTTCAAGCGCCCGTTCTGGATGGCCTACAAGGGCTACAAGTACGATGAGATTGCCGAAAAATTGGATGCGCCGCTCGGTACCATCAAGAGTCGCATCTTCTTTGCCCGCCGGAAGCTCCAAAAAATGTACGAGGACGCTTCGAGCGTGAAGGCAGCATAAGCATCACTTTTTTCTACGAACAAAGAGAATCAGCATAGCGTTAAGAGCAGGTGCCTCGGAATTTTTCCAAGGCACTTTTGCTTTTTTAGGCACATACTGAAAGATTTTAGCACCGTCATGAAGCATTTACTAAAAGAAACTTGGTTGATACCCATCTGTTTTGGCCTCATCTATTTCGTTTGGGGTTCTACGTACCTTGCCAACTGGTACGCCATACAGGACATACCGCCGCTGCTCATGTCGGGCAGCCGCTTTGCCATCGCCGGCATCCTCCTCTTTGGATTGAGCAAACTGTTCGGCGGTAGCAAGACCACCCCCGCACAGTGGAAAAACGCCGCCAAGCTCGGCATCATGTTCCTGGCCATCGGCACGGGCGGCATGGTATGGTCGGAGCAGTTCATCAGCTCTGGCATGGTTGCGCTCATGGCATCCATTCAGCCCCTGTTCATCCTTCTGCTGATGTGGCAGTTGTACGGAAAACTGCCCAATTTGTCAGGTATCATTGGCACTTTGCTGGGCATCGTCGGCATGAGCTTCCTCGTGGGGCAAGACCAGTTTATAGGCGGAAGCAAAACGCTGCTGGGGCTGGGCATCATCTTCATCAGCATCCTATCGTGGGGCATTGCCTCAGTGAAACTCTCAAAAATGGACATGCCTGACAACAAGCTACAAAGTGCCGCCATACAAATGCTGACGGGAGGGGGCGTGCTGTTGCTGGTGAGCTTATTGAGTGGCGAGGCGTTTCGTTTTCAGTGGGCAAATGTCACGGAACGGGGCGGCTGGTCATGGGTGTACCTCGTGTTCTTTGGTTCCGTCATTTCCTTTTCCGCCTTCAACTACCTGCTCGTAAAATCCACGCCCGACAAGGTTGCCACCGCCAACTACATCAATCCCGTGGTGGCCATGTTCCTCGGTTGGTTTCTGGCCAATGAAATCATCACTGGCCAATCGGTCGTCGCTGCGCTCCTAATGCTCACGGGCGTTGTTCTTATCAAGACAAAGATTCCTTTCCTTGAAAAAAGGAGTTTATTCAAGCGCCCCAATCCAACGCCAGACCTCATGGGGTTCATGCCTATTGGAGCCATAAAAGTAGTTGATGTTCAACCAGTTGTATCCAACGCCATCGCTCGTATTTGGCATGGCTCCACACCTTCCAATATGACGGAGGAATACGTCAGCCTTGCCAAATCCAACTGCGTGGCCAACTGCACCGCCACGCCCGGCAATCTTGGCGTCACGTTTTTCCATGAAACGGAGGGCGATGTAACCCGCCATACTTTTATCTCTTATTGGAAGGACATGGAGGCTGTGAAACGCTTTGCTGGAGAGGATTTCCAGAAGCCAAGATTTTTTACTGGAGAAGAAAGGTTTTTGATGGAATCGGACGAGTTGGTGGAGCATAAACAGTTTTGAGTGAATGAGCTTCGAGTNNACTCGAAGCTCATTCACTCAAAACTCCCTAAAGCCCCAATATCTTCCGATTCAACGCCTCATCTGGCTCTCCCCCAGCGAAGTCGTCAAACGCCCGCTCCGTCACCTTGATGATATGGTTTTCGATGAACGGCGCACCTTCTTGAGCGCCTTGCTCGCTGTCCTTGATGCAACATTCCCATTCCAGCACCGCCCAGCCGTCGTAGTCGTATTGCGCCAGCTTTGAGAAAATGGAAATGAAATCCACCTGCCCATCGCCGAGGGAACGGAAGCGGCCAGGGCGGTTTATCCAATCTTGGTAGCCACCATAAACGCCACTCCTTCCCGTCGCATTGAACTCGGCATCCTTTACATGGAACATTTTGATGAACTCGTGGTAGATGTCAATATACGCCAGGTAGTCCAGTTGTTGCAGTACGAAATGGCTGGGGTCGTAGAGGATGTTTACCCGCTTGTGGTTTCCGGTGGCTTTGCGGAACAGCTCAAAAGTGACGCCGTCATGCAGGTCTTCGCCGGGGTGAATTTCGTAACAAACATCCACGCCCACCTCTTCGAAAGTGTCCAGGATGGGCAGCCAACGCTTAGCCAACTCTTTGAAGCCTGTATCCACGAGGCCCTGCGGCCGCTGCGGCCAAGGATAGACGGTGTGCCAGAGCAGCGCCCCACTGAACGTCGCATGGACATCAATGCCGAGGTTGCGGCTGGCCTTGGCGGCCCATTTCAATTGCTGCACGGCCCAAGCAGTGCGGGCGGCTGGGTTGTTGCGGTGCGCCTCTGGCGCAAACCCATCGAAACTGAGGTCGTAGGCGGGGTGCACGGCCACGAGTTGGCCTTGCAGGTGCGTGGAAAGCTCGGTGATTTGAACGCCGCAAGCCTCCACACGCCCCTTGAGGTCGTCGCAATAGGTTTGGCTGTTGGCAGCCTTTTCGAGGTCAATCAGGCGGCTGTCCCAAGTGGGGATTTGCACACCGATGTAGCCGAGACTGGCAGCCCAGGTGCAGATGCTTTCGAGGGTGTTGAACGGTGCTGTGTCGCCCATGAACTGTGCCAGGAAGATGGCGGGGCCTTTGATGTTTTTCATTATCGTTGAGAGTTTTGTTTTTGAAAAAATTGAAAAGCTTGGTCTTTTGCGGAGCGCCAAATTAGGGAAATTCCTTTTTCACCGAAGCCTAATTTGTTTTGCCCTTTTTACACTGCATTTTATCCTCAACAATCGCCTGTTTTAGTGGTTAAACCCCTACATTTGCGCTCCCAAAAACACCTTTCACCGCATTTTTTTACCAAAATCAAACCCGCTACATCATGGTTTTCGACCTCGATTTGATACAAAAGCTCTACACCGAGCTGCCAGACAAGCTCCAGAAAGCACGTCAGGAACTGGGCCGCCCAATGACCTTGGCCGACAAAATCCTCTACTCACACCTCCACGAAGAATCGCCGCTGAAGGAATACCAGCGGGGCAATGACTACGTCTTCTTCGCCCCCGACCGGGTGGCTATGCAGGACGCCACGGCGCAAATGGCGCTGCTCCAGTTCGATATGTGCGGCAAGACGAGGACCGCAGTGCCCAGCACTGTCCACTGCGACCACTTGATTCTGGCAAAGGACGGCGCAGCGGCCGACCTCGCCGATTCGCTCGATAAAAACAAGGAGGTGTTCGACTTCCTCGCCTCTATTTCCAACAAATATGGCATCGGCTTCTGGAAGCCGGGCGCTGGCATCATCCACCAGATCGTGCTGGAAAACTACGCCTTCCCCGGTGCGATGATGGTTGGCACGGACTCCCACACGCCCAATGCGGGCGGCCTGGGCATGGTGGCCATCGGCGTCGGTGGTGCGGATGCGGTGGACGTGATGGTGGGAATGCCGTGGGAACTGAAAATGCCAAAGCTCATCGGCGTGAAACTGACGGGCAAGCTGAACGGCTGGACTTCCTCAAAAGACGTGATACTGAAAGTGGCGGGCATCCTGACCGTGAAGGGCGGCACCGGGGCCATCGTCGAATATTTCGGCGACGGCGCAAAATCGCTCTCCTGCACGGGCAAGGGCACCATCTGCAACATGGGCGCAGAAATCGGCGCAACGACCTCCACTTTCGGTTACGACGAGGCGATGGGCCGCTACCTGCGCATCACTGGCCGGACGGAAGTTGCCGATTTGGCGGACAGCATTGCGGAGCACCTCACCGGCGACCCAGAGTGCTACGCCGACCCGGAGCGGTACTTCGACCAGGTCATCGAGATTGACCTGAGCACGCTGGAGCCGCACGTGAACGGCCCTTATACGCCGGATTTGGCATGGCCAATCTCCCAGTTTGCGCAAGCAGTCCGTGATAATGGCTACCCGCAAAAGCTGGAGGTGGGCCTCATCGGCTCCTGCACCAACTCCAGCTACGAAGACCTCGACCGTGCGGCCTCATTGGCACGGCAAGCCGTTGCGAAGCGGTTGAGGGTGAAGTCGGAGTTCACGGTAACGCCTGGCTCGGAGCAAATCCGCTACACGGTGGCACGTGACGGCCAGTTGGAGGCTTTCGAGCAAATGGGCGGCGTGGTGCTGGCCAATGCCTGCGGCCCGTGCATCGGCCAATGGCAGCGCCACACCACCGACCCGAACCGGAAGAACAGCATCCTCACTTCGTTCAACCGCAACTTCTCGAAGCGCAACGACGGCAACCCCAACACCCACGGCTTCGTGGCCAGCCCCGAAATCGTAACGGCATTGGCAATAGCCGGAGACCTGACCTTCAACCCGCTGACCGACTCGCTCATCAACGAAGATGGCGTTGCCGTGAGGCTCGACCCACCGACGGGCGTTGAGCTGCCGCCGCTCGGCTTCGACGTGAAGGACGCTGGCTTCCAAGCGCCTGCCGCCGATGGCAGCAAGGTGCAGGTACACGTCAGCCCGACCTCGAACCGCCTGCAATTGCTGACGCCGTTCGAGCCAATTTCGACGCAGCAGCTCCGCAATATGCGCATCCTCATCAAGGCGAAGGGCAAATGCACGACCGACCATATCTCGATGGCCGGGCCGTGGCTGGAGTTCCGGGGCCACTTGGAGAACATCTCCAACAACTGCCTCATCGGTGCCACCAACGCCTTCAACGACCAGACGAACAACGTAGCAAACTATGGAAATGGTGACAGTGATGTCCGGTTCATGCCCGTGCCAGACAGTGGGCGGGCGTACAAGGCCGCTGGGGTCAGCACCATTGTTTTCGGAGAGGAAAACTACGGCGAGGGCAGCAGCCGGGAACATGCGGCGATGGAGCCACGCCATATTGGCGTGAAGGCGGTCATCGTGAAGTCGTTCGCCCGCATCCATGAGACGAACCTGAAAAAGCAGGGGATGTTGGCGCTCACTTTTGTGGACAATGCCGACTACGACAAAATCCGGCAGGACGACCTGATTGACATCGTCGGCGACCTGTTGCCGGGCCTGAACCTGACCATCGTGCTGAACCATGCCGATGGCACGCAGGAGCAATTCGAGGTGAAGCACACTTACAACTTGCAGCAGATTGAATGGGTGAAAGCTGGGTCTGCGTTGAACAAGATTAGGAAGGATAGGAGCCAGGGGTAAGCCTTAAAAGGCTTTACGCTGGCGCAAAACAACGGCCCGTCGCAGGATAAGCACTGCGGCGGGCCGTTTTGTTTTTGGGGGTTGACCGGAGAGCCTTTGCAGCGACCTATATGAATTTTGCAGTCGCTCATTTGAACTTTGCAGCGAGCTATATGAACTTCACAGCGAGCTATATGAACTTCGCAGCCACCCGAATTAAAAAAACATAGGCTTGTACGAACATCGCACAAGCCTATGTGAAAAAAACAGTCGCTCGTTAGAACTTTGCAGTCGGCTATATGAACTTTGCAGCGACTCGTTGGAACTTTGCAGCGCCCTTATTTACTCGGGTCATCCTCAATCCGTTTAAAATCCAGCCCGCTTCCTCCTTTATAGTTCGGACTGCTGGTACCAAAAGCCCCTTTCAGGTAATCCTTTACGGCCATTGCCGTGTCAACGAGGCCCGTGTCCTCCGCATACAGTGCCGTATTACGGGTAGTGCGCACCCCTTTCAGTGTCTGGTAGGCGAGGTCGGCGGCATTGTTATCGGTATTCATGTTTGCGAGAAGGGTCTGGAGCGTGGCCACTTGCAGTTCGGTCTCGGCGGGCATGTAGGTCGGCTCGGCGGCCAGGATTGTGATGAAGGTCTCGAAATTATCGGCCCGCATCACGAACGATTGCTGCGAGGTAGAATGTGAATCCTGGCCCTCCACCTTCGGCGGTTTGTTCTTTGTGCCCCTTATTTTGTCGGCGATGGTCTTGGCGTAGGCCTTTTCCTGTTTCAGTGCATCGGTGCCCTTAAAGATGGCGAGCAGCCGGGTCGTGAGCCTGCTCAACGGCTTGAACCGCTTCGCCCGGTTGGACACCGCATTGTTGTAGGCAATCAAGGGGACTTTCACCGCCGTGTTGGCTGCTTTGCATGCCAACAGTTGCTGGTTGAGCGCCGTCAGCTTGATGGCATCCTTGGAGGGTTGGTAAAGCGCACCGAGTCCGGTGCAGTGATTGGTGAGGGTTTGAAAATTGGCGACGTTCTTGGCGTGCCCGGTTTCGGAATTACTGGCCATTAGGTACAGTGTTTAAGGTTATAAATATCCGCCGAAGGAATGGGGATCCGGGGGCGGGGTGAAAATGTGTGGGGGTCTGGTTGGTTTTCTGTGGCAGCAGGTCGCAGGTTGCGCTGCGCTAAACTGGCGAACGGTTCGTGCAAACGCAGGTGGGGCGCATAGCCTCACTTGCCGTTTTGCACTTTGTTGGCTACAGTCTTTTTTTTCTCTTCGTATTTATAAAATTTCCCACATTTCTCATTTCCGACTTGTTCAAAATAATTAGTTCCCTTTTCATTTTTTTTAATTGTAAATTTTGATGTTGTCCAAATCAGATTATTATAAGACGTAGTTCCAATTAATTTATTCAACGTCACATTTATCTTATAATTTCCATTTCTATCAATCGGTATTGACACCTTACTTTTTTCAAATTCTGCAATTAAAATTATCGGCAATTTATCTCCGCTTAGTTTAAAAGTTAATTCTCCTTCTAAATCTGTTGTATTCCCAAAAATTATCGAATCAGATTCCATGTCTCTACAATAAATATTTGCAAACCAAGCACCTTTACATTTAATATCAAATCTGGCGGAATCTTGATTGGTTGGCTCGTAGCTTATTATCTCGAACCCTTCATCAGATTTCAATTTGTATTTTTCAGGTATTTCTTCGAAGACGACAGCTAAAGTGTCTCTTCTTATTTGATATTTACCATAATTGATTCCAAAGGCTCCATAATCTGTTGCCGTATTGTAGAGTAATTCCCTCTTATTTAAAAATTCAATGCACGCTCCTGTATAATTTGGCAAGGTGCAGTAGTTCCCTTCATAAGTTTTGCATGAAGAAATCATTATCCCTATTCCAATTATCATTTCTACTTGGAGCTTCATTTTTCTTTTCTTCTGATTGTAGCTAACAACGGCACTCCCGAAAACGAGTAAGTAAACCCGCATTGCGTCTTTACTTATTCGTTTTCGGGAAAGTCGCCAATCTTTTCGCATCGCCCCTTCCCAAGGTGACAAAGTAAACACGAATTGCGGGTTACTTAGCCACCACCTCAGCCCCTTCGCAACTTCCCCGCCCAGCAACATCAAGCCACCGTCCGGCAAAGCACGAAGCCAAGTTCATTGTGGTTTTCTCCATAGTAAGTTTTAAAAATCAGCCCTTCCGAATCAGGCCGTGGTGTGTGTGAAGGCATTGCCTTAAAAAGCGAGGCTAAGGTAAAAAGCAGGATTGGAATTTTCGCATGGTGTATGGGATTTTTTTTTCATTTGGTGGGGTGGTTATTTTTCCCCACCCCTCCCCCAATCTGTTTACTTTCGCCCCCGATGAGGGTTTAGGAAGTTTAGGAAGTTTAGCGGGTTTAATCACGCTTAAACCTTCTAAACCCCCTAAACCCGCTAAACCTCCTAAACAATGACCGACCACCAAATCCTCCGCCCCCACGCCGAACAAGTTTACGCCCACGAAATCCGGGCGCTCATCGCCACGGACGACCACCAGCGGCCCACCAACTGGCAAATGTCACCGTGGGCCGTGGTCACTTACCTGCTGGGCGGCAAGCTGCCGGATGGCACGGCGGTGGAGCCAAAGTATTTCGGCAGCCGACGCCTCATCGAAATCGCCGTGGCCACGCTCGCCACCGACCGGGCGCTGCTGCTCATCGGCATACCCGGCACGGCCAAGACCTGGGTGGCCGAGCACCTCGCCGCCGCCATCTCCGGCGACAGCACCCGGCTGGTGCAGGGCACGGCGGGAATGAGCGAGGAGGCGCTGCGCTATGGCTGGAACTACGCCCGACTATTGGCCGAAGGCCCCAGCCAAAACGCCCTCGTGCCCAGCCCCGTGATGAACGCCATGCGGGAGGGCAAAATCGCCCGCATCGAGGAGCTGACGAGGATGCCGAGCGATGTGCAGGACACCCTCATCACCATCCTCAGCGAGAAAATGCTGCCCATCCCGGAGCTGAACACGGAGGTGCAGGCCATCCGTGGCTTCAACGTCATCGGCACCGCCAACGACCGTGACCGGGGCATCAACGACCTGTCGAGCGCCCTGCGCCGCCGCTTCAACACGGTGGTGATGCCGCTGCCCGCCACGCTGGCCGAGGAGGTGAACATCGTGCAGACGAGGGTGGAAAAAATCGGCGTCTCGCTGGAACTGCCGCCCGGCTCGGCGCCCGTCAAGGAAATCGAGCGGTTAGTGACCATCTTTCGGGAATTGCGGAGCGGAAAAACGGAGGACGGCCGCACGAAATTGAAATCACCAGGTGCCACGCTCAGCACGGCGGAGGCCATTTCGGTGGTACACAGCGGTCAGGCATTGGCCGTCCATTTCGGCGATGGCACGCTGCGGGCGCACGACCTAGCGGCGGGCATAACCGGGGCCATCGTGAAAGACCCGGTGCAGGACAAAAACATCTGGCTGGAATACCTCGAAACGGTGGTGAAGGAACGGAAGGAGTGGGGGGATATTTATCGGGCGTGCAAGGAGTTGGTGTGAGGGCTGAGAGTTTGCGGGCGTGAGAGTTTGAGAGTTTGAGAGCGGGGGTTAGGTGGTTACCTCTTTCAGGAATGCCTCCAAGTGCGCATTGAACACATCCGGATGCTCCATCATGGGGGCGTGGCCGCATTTATCTAATATGACAAGTTGGGAGTTTTGGATGCGCTCGTGGAACTCCTCGCCGACGAAGGCGGGGGTCACTTGGTCTTCTTTGCCCCAAATGAGTAGCGTGGGGGCGGTGATGGTGTGCAGGCGCTCCCGCAGGTTGTGCCGGATGGCCGACTTGGCGGTGGCCACCACCCGGATGGCCTTGTTGCGGTCGTTCACGATGTCGAAAATCTCGTCCACCAGCTCCTTGGTGGCCGTGGCTGGTTCGTAGAAAGTATCCTCTGCTTTTTTCTTGATGTAGTCGTAGTCGCCCCGTTTCGGAAAGGTGGAACCCATGGCACTTTCAAAAAGGCCAGAGCTGCCCGTCAGCGTGATGGAAGCGATGCGCTCGGGATGGGCCAAGGCATAGAGGAGGGAGATATGGCCACCGAGGGAGTTGCCGAGCAGGTGTACTTTGTCGTAGCCTTTTTTCTCCACAAAGGTGGTGACGTGGTCCACCAAGCCGGAGACGGAGAGCTTGCGGAACGGCATTTCGAAAATGGGGAGGATGGGCACCACTACGTTGTAGGTGCTGCCGAAGTGTTGGAGTATGCTGGCAAAATTGCTCAACGCACCAAACAAACCGTGAAGCAGGAGCAGGTTGTGTTCCCCTCCTTTGGTCTCTATGTATTTGAAACCTCCTTCCTCTGTGACAGGATAATCCATTTAGCTTTTGAATTGTTGGCCAATGCGGCAAAAATACTTTTTTTAACTTCTATTGGCCAATTTGTTTTCCAACCCGCAACCCTTACGGCCCGTTGCCGTTCAAACCCCCATCTTGAAATTTTGTTTTTTGTCGCACAAGACGGGACCGCTCATAAATGTAGTTACCAACATGTTTATCCACAATTGTTGGCAATTACAGTTGCTTTATTTTTAATCCGTAATTCTTTATCAATTCTGCTTTTTATCCAATCAAATAAAACATAAGGTAAAAGAAGGATTTTAGAGAAAGGTTATCCACAAGTTTATCCACAAAATAGGCCGCAGTAGTTTCATTTTTTGGCACACCCAAGTCGCTACTTATCAGATTTTTACATAATGGTAAAAATCACTTGGATTTTTTGAAGTAGTTACCAACAATTTTTTCCACACTTATTTTTGGGCGCTTTTTGAAAACTGGTAGTTCACATGGAGCAAAACCGCCAAGAGTACCAATGCACCAGCTTGGTGTATGGCGCCCAACGCCATCGGCACCCGCCCGATGCAGTTGATAATTGTCAACACGCCGAGCAGGAACTGCACGAACAAGACACCTACCAGCAAGTTTCCACCAAAACGGAGCCGGGCCGAAGCTGCTGCTCGCCTTATCCGCAGGAATAGCCAGACCACCAATGCCGACAGGACCCAAGCCATGCTCCGGTGCAGGAGTTGCACCACCGCTTTGATGCTTTGTTGTGGCTCGTAGTCGAGCACTTGTTCCGCACCCACGGGAGCTGCGGTGAGCACTTGCCAGAACCGGCCCCATTCCACGAACACCGGAAAGTGAGCATGTATCAGGCCAGCCCTCATGCCGGCCATCAGTCCACCGAAGGCAATCTGCACAAAGAGCACCGCTGCCACCCACCAGCCCAGCTTCCGCAACCCCGTCAGGTGGCCGTCGGCGACAGTAGGCTGCGCCGCCCGCTGCCAAGTCCAGAACAGGTAGCCGAACAGCGTGGTGGCGATGCCAAGGTGTGCCACGAGCTTGTAGGCGCTCACCCATGTGCGGTTGTCGTTGTTGAGGCCACTGGCCACCATTATCCAGCCGAACACCGCCGCCAGCATGGCCAACCCAATCACCACGCCGAGCCTGCGCAGGAGCCAGCCGGGCAGTTGCTTTTTCATCAAAAACCAAAGGAACGGGAACAGGAATACGAAGCCCATCATCCTCGCCCAGAGCCGGTGGGCATATTCCCAGAAGAAAATCACCTTGAACTCCGCAACGGTCATGTCGGCGTGGAGTGTCTCGAACTGTTTCTTGGCGGCCACTTTGTATTTGTCGAAGGCCACCTGCCACTCGGCCTCGTTGAGCGGCGGCAAGGTGCCCTGTATCACCGCCCACTCGGTGATGGAAAGCCCGGAGTCGGTGAGCCGGGTCACGCCCCCGATGACCACTTGGAAGAAGACCATGACGACGCCCGCCAGCAGCCAAAGTTGGACGGACCTTGATATTTGGGTAGTAGTTGTGCTTGAACTCATCAGCCTGAATTTTTTGGGTAAAACTAAATTGTTTTGTTTGACCCAAAATCACCGCAATGTCACTTGTAGTAGTATTGATGAATTTATTTTTAAAAAAAATGAAAAGCCCCTTATTATTAAGGGTGTTGGTTCGTGGATAAAAAGGGGGCGGATTTGTGTGCAATTCCGAAATATTGATAACTGGCCCTTTCATCCACAGTCCGCCAACATGGTCGTTGGTTCACAGTCAATGCTTTGCGCCGTTGTTCACAGCCTGTGGAGAAGGTGTGGTGGTGATAAATACTTGTTCTGGCGTTTGGGATAACTTTTGGTTAACATGGAGGAAACATGGGGTTACCCACACAGAACCCATTTCATGTGTACCTCCAATTTTGAAAGCTACACGCTCAAACTGTATGACTGTTGGTAAGGTCCTATGGCCTCCACATTTTTCCCCACAAAAAATGTTGGCAGGGCTTTTACCTAAAACCCTGATTTTAATACCTTTATGAAACCGCTTTTTTAGGGGTGTTGGTAACGGCTTCCGGGGCTTCCCAACGATTTGTTTTTTGCCTCGAATATTTGTTGTGGATAGCCTGCTTCCTGTTGTTGAACCATGTGGAACAACAAGGCTATTTTGTGGGGAAAAAACGCTTCGCAACACCTTGTTTTTTTGGCAAACAAAACCGACCTGCTATGTGTGGACGTTTCTCATTGGTCACTTCAAAGGATAAATTAGCGCAGCAACTGCCCTTCGTGGAAGTGCCGGAAACGTTGCGCTTTAGCTACAACATCGCCCCGACGCAACATGCCTACGTTGTGACGGACGACCAACCGGAGCGCTTGCAGTACATCGCTTGGGGCCTCGTGCCGCATTGGTCGGCGGATGGCAAGAACGGTGGCCGTCTCATCAACGCCCGGAAGGAGGGCATAGAGACCAAGCCATCGTTTCGGGTGCCCATCCGCAAGCGCCGTTGCCTCGTTCCTGCCGATAGTTTTTATGAGTGGCGCAATGACGGCGGCCACAAAGTACCCTACCGCATTTTATTGAAAAGCCACGACTTGCTCCTATTTGCCGGGGTCTGGGACGTGTGGTACAACGGAGACTACGGCCTGAAGACCTTTTCCATCATCACCACCAGCGCCAATGACGACATGGCCGACCTGCACAACCGCATGCCCGTCCTGCTCACCACCCCCGAACAGCAAAAGCGGTGGCTGGAATCCGATGACTTGGACGAGGTTTTGATGCTTTTGCAAACACCGCCAGACCATACCGTTGAGAAGTACCGGGTGTCGGAAAAAGTGAATGCCGTGACCAATGATTCCCCCGAAATGCACCTGGAAGTGCCGGAGCCACCCACTTTGTTTGGGTAATTTTTGTGTTTGCGGGTTTATGCGATTTGGTCCAGTTGGATTTTCAGCTTTTTGAATGATATTTGGTGCTGCCAAAAACAGGTTAGAATAAACATAAACAAACAAGCAGCGTGGTTGAAAATCGGGGGCTAACTCATTCCTACCTTCTTTCATACACGCATTTGCAAAATGAGAAAACCCAATGCTCGTAAAAACCTATGCCAGCGCCGTTCATGGCGTTGACGCCCAGACCATCACCGTCGAAGTAAATGCAGGAGGACAACCCAGTGGCCAAGGGCCTTGGTACTTCCTCGTCGGCCTTCCCGACAACGTGGTGAAAGAAGGATTCCAGCGCATCGAGTCCGCCATGAAGTGCAGCAAGTACCAAATGATGCGCATGAAAATGGTGGTCAACCTCGCCCCTGCCGACATCCGAAAAGAAGGCTCCTCCTACGACCTGCCCATTGCCGTCGGCATTTTGGCCGCACAGGAACAAATCAGCAACACCGAGCTTGACAAGTACATCATGATGGGCGAGCTATCGCTCGATGGCAGCCTTCGGCCAATAAAAGGGGCGCTTCCCATTGCCATACAGGCCAGGGCGGAGCAGTTCAAAGGCATTATTTTGCCAAAACAAAATGCCAGGGAAGCCGCCATCGTCAACAACCTCGATGTTTATGGCGTGAACACCCTGCTCGAAGCCGTTGACTTCCTGAATGGCCGCACCACCCTCGAACCTACTAAAGTGGATACTCGGGAAGAATTTGCACAAAACCAAGAGGTGTTCCTCGTTGACTTCTCCGATGTGAAAGGGCAGGACAACGTGAAGCGTGCCCTCGAAATAGCCGCTGCCGGGGGCCACAATGCCATCCTCATCGGGCCGCCGGGCGCTGGCAAGACCATGCTCGCCCGACGAATGCCGACCATCTTGCCGCAGCTCTCGCTCTTCGAGGCATTGGAGACTACCAAGATTCATTCCGTTTCAGGGGTGCTGCCACCGGAGTCTTCGCTGATTTCCACCCGTCCGTTCCGGTCGCCGCACCACACCATTAGTGATGTGGCGCTGGTGGGCGGCGGCTCCATCCCCATGCCGGGCGAGATTTCGCTGGCGCACAACGGGGTGCTTTTTTTGGACGAGTTGCCGGAGTTCAAGCGCTCGGTGCTGGAGGTATTGCGCCAGCCGATGGAGGAGCGGCGGGTCACCATTTCCAGGGCAAAAGTGAGCATCGACTACCCCGCCAATTTCATGCTCATAGCCTCCATGAACCCCTGCCCCTGCGGCTACTACAACCACCCCACCAAAGATTGCGTCTGTGGCCCCGGCGTGGTGAAGCGCTACCTAAGCAAAATAAGTGGGCCGCTGCTCGACCGTATAGACCTGCACGTGGAAGTGACGCCTGTCTCTTACGAGGAACTGGCGAGATACGATGCGCCCGCCCGCACGAGCAAGGAGATTGTGGAGGGCGTCATTCGAGCCAGGGATATTCAAGTCGAGCGCTTCAAGGAATACAAAGGGGTGTTTTGCAATGCGCAGATGCCGAGCCGCCTCGTGCGGGAGGTCTGCCAACTGAACACGGCTGGCGTCGCCCTGCTGAAAAAAGCGATGGAGGTGCAAAAGCTATCTGCCCGTGCTTATGACCGCATCCTGAAAGTGGCGAGAACCAGTGCCGACTTGGCGGCCAGCCCAGACATTCGGATAGAGCATATTGCGGAAGCGATTCAGTACCGGAGTTTGGACAAAGAAGGCTGGGCAGGGTAGGTTGCTCGGGCTGCAAGTTGATTCGGTGGAACTTGCAGCCCGAAAAATTACTTCTCGAACTTCGTTAGGACGGTCGAGCTTTCCACTTTTCCCTTATCGTCCAAGTTTTCGGATTTCACCAACCCAACGCCGATGGCGAACCATGAAATGGTCTTGAACTTCATCTTCATAAACGATTTCATCTCGGTATCCTGGCTGATTCTTATGCACTCGAAAGTGCCTGCTGGTGTCGTGACCACTTCCGCTGCTTCCACCTTGCGGTTGGTGATGTTCAGGCTCAGGTTCATCAGGGCGATGCCGCTCGTCATGGCCTTGATGTTGATGGTGCCATCGGGCAGTGTTTGGCCGGGAATGAGTTGGGTCGGAAACGCCAGTGCATTGCCGGACATTTCCATCTCCATGTTCTTGAACCCTTCCATGGCACGAGGGTCCAGCATATTGGACATGTCCATGTAGAGTACCCCGTCCTTGCATTCGATGTGGTAGTTGCCCTCCGAGAGGGATTTTCCTTTTTCGTTGGAAACTACGACGCTTACCCCTGCCTTGAACCCATCGGCAAAGGCTTCCACGCTGTTGACTTTTTGGCGCTGAATGCCGCTTATCTTTCCTTTTTTGTCATAATTGGTCAGTTCAATACTCACACCTTGCCGGAAGGCCAAGTAGCCGGATTCGCAGACGTCTTGGGCACGAAGGGCCAGGGTGGCTGACAGAAAAAAGATGAGGGTGAAACATAAGTTTTTCATGGCAATGAATTTTTGGTTAAGAAATGATGTGCTGAAATTAGACAAAATCTATCGGCCATAAGTATAGAATCGGGTATGATGTTAATAGCCCAAACAGGAAACCCCTAATCTTTTGGCGGATGCAAACCGACCGAAATAAGCAATCTCCGCAGGTTCATATTGCTTTCACGGTTCACTTGCAGTAGTTCGACGGTAGCCCTGCCAATGGGTGTGATGCCAATTATGAGTGTTTCATCTTCACTCCATTGAAAATGGACTTTCCATTCGTCAAACCGAGGGTTGAAAAGCGGTTGAAGTTGATTGGTTAGTGGGTCGTAGTGGTGTGTTTTGTTGTACTTATGGCCGTTGCAGCCACCATCCGCCAGTGCAAGGTTTTCTGGTGTGGAAGTGCCTCCCAAACTTATTGGCATAATATGGTCAAATGGAAAGGTATCAGGCGAAAAACTGGCCTGAACCAGACAGTATTCGCAGCATCCTTTTGCTCTTTTCCGAACGAGTTCCTGCACCGCTGCCGGAATATTCGATTTAGCCATGGTTGGCTGAGTTTAGCCCCATTTCCTCCATCAACTGCGGAAGTGCCATATTCCGCAGTTGCGCCAGTTCGATGAGCAATTTCACCCTCGCATTGCGGAGCAATTCTTCCTGCCCGACCAAATGCATAAATTCGGTGTGTTCTGCTGCTGTCATGGTTCCTTCTTCTAGTAGAAGCGCAAGTTGCCAATAGCGCTCTCTTTTTTCTTTGTCCAAAATAGCTTCGTTGATGAGCCGGAGCAATTCCTTTTCACGGTTAGTTTTGTCCTTTGACTTTTTTTGATGGAGCACCCCATTCAACTCCCGCATCAAAGATTCGAGTTCTTGGATTTTCATGGCGGTAGCAGCGGCAAGTAGCGCCTTAATGTCAGGTATTGATTGTATTTGCTGAATCTTGGACATGCGGATAATCGTTTATTGACAAAAATAAAGACACTGAGCTTAAAGCCAAAATTTCCGTTTATAATTTTGGCCCTAATCGTAATTCCAAAATCGGCAATACATCATACCTCCTTCCGCAACACCTCCAGCGGTGGCTTCCGCAACACCTCTCGGCTGTTCAGCAGCCCAATCAGTATCGTGAGGCCCGTGATGCTCAGGTTAGGAGAGCGATGACATGCCTTATGATAAGGATGACAGAGATTAAGAGAGCAATGACCAATTTTATGATAAAAATAATATAGGTCAGGAGAGCAATAATATGCCATATATTAAGAATGATAGAAGTTAGGAGAGCGATGACATGACTTATGATAAAAGTGATAGTGCTTAGGAGCGTGATGACCCACCTTATGATAAAAAAAACAAGGCTTGTGGTATCAACCACAAGCCTTAACGTTAGTGCATAAAAAGAGGGGGAAACTCAACTTTTGGGGGCCTTCTTTTTGGTCGGGCGGGTGAATTTTATGACACTCACTTTTTTGTAATCCGTGCTGCGGGCGTTGTAAACGCTCAATACGTATTTTTTGACTGCGTATGCGGTATCAACGAGGCCAGTTCCCTGGCCGTAGAGCAGCAGATTGCGGGCGTTGCGCACGGTGCGGAGTGCCTCAAAAGCTACCCCTACGTTGTCATCCAGCGTATCCATATTGGTGCGCATGGCTTGCAGCGAAGTGACTTTCAAAACATCCTCGGAAGGATTATAGGTAGGTTCGGCAGCCAAGATGCTGATGAGGGCACCGAAATTGTCGGCGATCATCACATAGGAGCGTTGGGATGTGGAGTATTCGTTATCTTCTGGTGCCTCACCTGGGGGCGGGGGCGATTTGCGCTTGCGGTTCATGCCCCTGATTTTGTCGGCGTAGGTCCTGGCGGATTTCTTGACGTTGTCCGGCGCCTTGCTCAATTCGAACCTGTTGATAATACGGGTAGTCAGGGGGTCAATTTCTTTGAAGAGCTTTTCCCGTAAGCCCACCTTTTGGCCGTAGAGCGCCAGCGGGTCATTCACTGCCTTGTGGGCGGCGTCGCAGGCGGCATGCAGGGCGATGAGGGCAGTGAGTTCCAGTTCTTCCTCGGAGGGTTGGTAGTTGATGCCGTAGCTGATGCAGGCATCAATCATGTCTTGGAAATTGGAGATGTTTTTGGCATGTCCGGTTTCAGATGTACTTGCCATGATGAAATTGTTTTGATGGTTATAAATATCCGCCGAAGGAATGGGGTTCCGGGGGCGGGGTGAAAGATTTTTAGGTTTGGGTTTCTTGGATATTTATATGTTAAAATCTGCGGTGGCCAGTATCAACTGGGTACAACTGATTTTAGACAGTTCTTTGAGGCTTGCGTACAATGGGGGATAAAAGCTACCAAATACGCCAGCCGCCAGTTTCATGTAGGTTTTCTCCGCAGTATGTTCTGAAAAAATATCCCGGCTACTTAACCTCGCCGAGCTGTGTGAAATGTCGAATAACAAATACGTGGTGAAGGTAATACGAAGGATTTAATCTTGCAATAGGGAGAGCATAAAAAAGAAAATGGAGAATGACGCCCCCGCCATTCTCCATTTTCCATTCTCCATTTTCAATTCATCAAACCTCCTTCCGCAACACCTCCAGCGGTGGCTTCCGCAACACCTCCCGGCTGTTCAGCAGCCCAATCAGCACCGTCAGGCCCGTGATGCTTACGAACGTGATGAGCGCAGGCCAGAGGTTCGGCACATAAGGGATGTCCAGGGCAAACTTCGCCAGCGCAAAACTGCCAGCGATGGAAAGCCCAATGCCCGTGAACGTGGCCAATGTGCCGAGCAGGAAGTATTCGACGAGGTTGATGCGGATGATTTGCCGTCGGTGCGCCCCCAATGTTCGGAGCAGCACACTCTCTTGAATGCGCTGGTATTTGCTCAGCACCACTGAACTGATGAGCACCACCAGTCCCGTCAGGATGCTGAACAGCGCCATGAAACGGATGACGAAAGATACTTTGTCGAGGACGGTTTTCACGGATTTCAGGATTTGCGTCAGGTCAACGACCGAGACGTTCGGGTAGGCCTGCACCAGTGCCTGTTGGAACTTCGCCGACTGCTCCTCCGAATCTACTCTCGAAATCACGACATAAAACTGCGGCGCTTCTTCCAGTACGCCCTTCGGAAAAACGATGAAAAAATTCGTCTGTACTCTTCTGAAGTCCACCTTCCGGATGCTGCCCACGGTCGCCTCTATGAGTGCGCCCTGCACGTTGAAGGTGATTTTTGAGCCGATTTTTGCCCGCATCCCCTTCGCCACGTTGTCGGCGATGGAGACGTAGATGATGCCATCAGGCCCGACCGTGCCGTGCCACTCGCCCTCCACGATTTCCTCGGTGTCAATCAGCGAATCACGGTAGGTGCAGCGGTATTCCCGCTCATACACCCAGCCTCGGCGGGGGCCAGTTTCGGGTTGGTTGGGGCCGTCATTGTCGTCGTCGCCACGTCGAGGGCGGCGCTTGCCCTCGTTTTCTTTTTCCCATTTTTCCCGCTCCATTTTTCCGGTTGTGTCCCGGTCGTTCATCTCCTTCGTGGTGCCATCAATACTCTCTACCCGCATGGTGACGATGGGCACGACCTGTTTCACGGGCAGCCCTTGGTCGGCGGTTAGCTTCGCAACGCCCTCTTTTTGTGGTGGCTGCACATCGAAAATAATCATGTTCGGCACATCGCCACTGCCTGTGTAGGCCACTTGTTTTAACAACAAATCCTGCGTGAGAAACAGCGTGGAAATGAGTGCCGTGCCAAGCCCGATGGTCACGACGAGGATGAGGGTCTGGTTGTTAGGGCGGTAAAGGTTGGCGATGCCCTGCCGCCATACATAGCTCCAATTGGTCGGAAAAAACTTGCGCACTGCCCAAGTAAGCGCTTTCGCAACACCAGCCAGCACTAAGAACGCTACCCCGATGCCCAGCGGGAAGAACAGCGATTCGGGCGACCAACCCGTTTGCGCCAGCGTAAAACCGCATATAAAAAGGAAAATAAGCGCATAAACGACCCACCGGAGCGGGTCACGTGCGCTGGTGTCCTCTTCATAGCTGGCCCGCAGGGTGCGCAGGGGCGATACCCGCCGGATGGCCAGCAGCGGCAGCAGGGCGAACAGCACCGTGATGCCGAATCCCGTTAGGATGCCGATGCCCATCGCCCGCCAACTCACGTCGGCACTGATGTTTTCGAGGGGCAAAAAATCGCCGATGACCTTGGGCAGCAGCACTTGTAGCAGACTGCCAACCCCTGCCCCGAGGATGCCCCCAGCCAAGCCGAGCGCCACCACTTGGATGAGGAAGATGCGGAATGCCTGTCCGCCGCTCGCCCCGATGCAGCGCAGCACGGCGATGCTCGGCATTTTGTCCTTGATGTAGATATGCACGGAACTCGCCACGCCGATGCAGCCCAGCAGCAGGGCGATGAACCCGACGAGGTTGAGGAAGGTGTTCATATTGCCGAACGCCTCCCCGAGTTGTTCCCGGCGCTCTTCGACGGTCTCGATTTCCCAAGGCTTTTTTTCGAGCGCTGGCTCCAAGATGGTGGTCTTGAGGTCGGCCACGTTTGTGCCTTCTTTTAGCTTGAAAAAATATTGGTACCAAACCAAGCTGCCCGGCTGCACGAGGCCGGTTTCTTGCAAATATTTCTTCGGAATGTAAACGACCGGAGCGATGGACCCGGCAATACCCGCCCGTCCCGGTGCCGAATTGAGCTGCCCGGCAATGACGAACGGCGTGTTGCCCACCCGCACGGTGTCGCCTTTTTTCAGGTCAAATTGGAGCATCAGCGTCTTTTCGACGAGGGCTATTTGGTGATTGGTGACTGGTGACTGGTTACTGGTTACTGGTGATTGGGGCTGTGTAGCTTGTTTGAACAGCTCGAAGGCGTCGGCTGGTTCGGTGGAAAGCTTCCCGTAGAATGGAAACTCGCCTTCCAGTGCCCGCACCTGCGAGAGGCGGGTGCCGCCGTTCTTTGGGAAATAGACCATCGAGACGAGGCTCCAAGTCACGGAGCGGTCTTGGGAATTGAGCAAGTCGAAAAGCTGCTCCAGCGAATCGGTGGCAGGCTGGCCGCCCTGCACGATGAGGTCAGCACCGACGAGGGTCTTGGCCTCCCGCTTGATGTCGGTCTGGAGGTTTTCGCTGAAGGAGTTGATGGCCACCAGCGCCGCTATGCCGATGACGATGGAGGAAATGAAGAGCAGCAGTCGGCCCCGGTTGCGGCGGCTATCACGCCAAGCCATTTTTAGCAGCCAGGAAAATGATGTTTTGGACACAGATGCGATATTGTGATATTGAGTTATTCGGTTATTTTGGGGTGGGCGAAGGTACGTGGAAGCACTGCGTTATGGTTGGGCCTCACTGCCAATGCGCCGTTTTTGGGGATGAAAGCCAAAAAAATTTCAACGGGAGAACAACTCGACGGTAACTTTGTGTTTTAAAACAGTTGATTTTTTTGACAATGAACCATTTTTTAAGGATAAACATATTGGTTGGGCTACTGTTGGCAGTCGCTTTTCTGCCAGCCCAAAATGCCCATAAGGACTTGCGCAAGGCCGACAAAGCCTATCAAGAGAAGAACTTCCCCGATGCCGAAGTGGGGTATCGCCGTGCGCTTGAAAAGGAAAACTCCACCAAGGGCAACTATAACCTCGGCAACGCTACCTACCGCCAGGAGCGCTACGAAGAGTCCATCAAGCACTACCAGGCCGCCGCCGATAATGCCAAGGATAGACCCACCAAGGCTCGGGCCTACCACAATCTCGGCAATGCCCTTTACCAAAAGGGCGATTACAAGCAGAGCATAGAAGCCTACAAGAATGCCCTGCGCCAAAACCCCAACGACCTCGACACAAAGCGCAACCTTACCAATGCACTGCGCCGCTTGCCACCGCCACCGCCTAAGCAGCAAGACCAAAAAAACCAGCAAGGTGGCGGCGAAAAGAAAAAGGACGACCAGCAACAACCTCCTCCGCAAGACCAAGACAAGCCCAAGCCTGGCGAGGATACCCAAGACCCACCCAAAGCGGATGAACCACAAGACCCCAACCAGCAACAGAACTCCAGCAAGCAAAAAGAGCAGCCGCAGGACTTGAGCAAGCAAGAGGCCAAAGAACTCCTCGAAATCATGGATCAAGAGGAGCAGAAGGTGCAGCAGAAGCTGAAAAAAGCACAGGCAAGGAAAGGGAAATCGGCGAAGGATTGGTAGTGATGAAAATATGGCTTGGGATTGGGGTCACTATGAACCTGCTCTAAAAAAATTCCTCAAAAAGAGCATTAATTAGCGCTTTCAGTACCAAGATTCCACCTACAAACCCAATTCCGTCAACGAGTAATCCCAACCCGGTTCCAAGTATTATGGGGCCTTTTGCTTTGTGGCCGATTACAATATGGTCAATATCCTGAAGCCTAATCATCTGGTTTGCACTTTTTCCCCTCATTTTGAGCTTAATTACTGGCACGACATCGCCATTGGCTTCCACAAAATCAACGGCTTCTATATAGGTGCCAACCACTGTTTTTTTATTGTTTTTTCTGATTATTTCAACCCATGTTCCTTGCTGCAATTGGTTGATAATGTCTAATTCTGGTTTTATAATGGGCCTTTTTGCATCTTTTTTATCTGCTGCTATTTCGCCCGCAGCATGCCCAATTACAAAACATCCGCTCGCAGAAAAAAGGAGCACCATTACAGGAAGCACAGTCAAAAAGGATTGCAGATTTTTCATCGCTAAAAGGTTTGTAAACAGTATTTATAAAATCCCATTATTGACAAACTGACTCCTAATTTAGCCCTTGCCTGAAAATGTCTTTTTTAGCCTACCGATTACAAAGCTCGACACATTCATATACGGCGGTTTCATCAGCAACTGCACCCCGGTCAGCCCGACCCAGCCAGCCATGGCAGCAAACGACAAATCGCCGAAACGGGTGAATCCTCGGAAGTCGTGCATATTGAGCCGGAGCAATTCGTACATCACGAAGTCGGTGACGATGTAGGCGCTATTCACCCAAAATAGCAACAGCATTACCCGTAACATGCGCCGCAGTACCAACGCCTCGTAGAGTGATTGGCCGCCTTCTTGCTTTTTGCGGAGCGCCGAAATCTTGAAACGGATGTAACGGTAAGCCGCAAACTGGTAGCCGTAAAACGTGAAAATATAAAGCGCCATCTCCAGCCCACCATAAAAAGGGGAGTAGAACCGCCGCACCAACAGTCCATCCGTCAGCAAATAAGCTCCCAAGAAATAGACAAATTGACCGATAGGCAAAATCGCATGTTTTAGGTCACTACCCACGAACTTATAGGTGGGGAACAGCCGCAATTTCACAAAAAGGAACAGCAGTACGCCGAGCGATAGCGTGAAATAAAGGGGCAGCGAAGTCAAATGCGGATTTGCCAGGAATACGCCCTTCAGGATGAGGACATGGTGCAACGTGGTCAGGGAATATGCCAAAAGCAGCCCAGCAAGGGCGACATCGGCACGCTTGTTCTCGTTTTTGCGGAGCAAAAAAGCGACGGCCACCACCCCGTTCAGTGCGACGGCTGCGCAAAGAACCAAAAAAGACAACGTGGTCAATGTGCCTGTGAAGTGGTTCATGGTGGTGGTTTGTGATTTGCAAGGAGCATACGGCACGCATCAGGACATCAAAACAAGCGCAAAAAAACCTTTCGAACCGCCTTATTTTTCAAGCCCCATTCAGCAAATGACCCATCAGCTCCCGCTTGGTGCGAAGGTAGGCAGCGTTTTCCAGTTTCGGTTCAATGATAAGCGGTTCCCGGCTAATGATTTCAAGGCTCGAATTTTCGATGGCCACGATCTTTAGCGGGTTGTTGGTGAGCAAGCGTATTTGGCGGATGCCGATGTCTTGGAGGATTTCCACGGCGAGGTCATATTGGCGGGAATCCACCTCTAAGCCTAAGTGGGTGTTGGCCGATGCAGTATCAAAGCCCTTGTCTTGGAGATTGTAGGCTTTCAGCTTGTTGATGAGGCCGATGCCCCGGCCTTCTTGGCGCAAGTAGATGACCACGCCCCCTTGCTCGGCGGCGAGTTCCAATGCCTTGTCCAATTGCTCGCCACAGTCGCAGCGCCGGGAGTGGAAAAGGTCGCCGGTCATGCACTCCGAGTGGATGCGCACGAGCACTGGTTGGGTTACGTCGAGGTTTTCGTGTACCAATGCAACATGTGGCGTCAGGTCCTCTGCCGAGTCAGCATAGGCAAGAATGTTAAAAATTCCCCAATCAGTTGGCAAAAAAGCCTGTACTTGTCGTTGCATGTTGGCGTATTGGCAAATTGGCGATTTGTCATTTTCGCCAATCCGCAAGTGAACACCCGCTCGGTGTTTATGTTCGCAAAAGTACAACACCGCAGCCCAACCCGTTGATGATGGCACCAAAAATACTACTTGTCGAAGATGACGAAACGCTGGGCTTCTTGCTTGGCGAGTTCCTGCGCACCCGTGGCTTTCAGGTCGTTTGGGCCAAGGATGGTGCGGACGGCCTCCGCCAGTTCAACGCCGACTCCTTCGACCTCTGCCTGCTCGACGTGATGATGCCCGCATTAGATGGGTTCACCGTGGCCGAGCTGCTGCGCAATCGCCGGGCCGATTTGCCCATTGTATTCCTCACGGCCAAGTCCCTCCACGCCGATGTGGTGCGGGGCTTCGGGGCGGGTGCCGACGACTATATCAAGAAGCCCGTGAACGAAGAGGAACTGGTGGCCCGCATCCAGGCCGTGCTGAAGCGCACCGTCCCTGGCCAAACCGATTTGCAGGGTGAGGGTGAGCGGACGGTGTTTCAGTTGGGCGAATATATTTTTGACAGTGAACGACACCGATTGCAGCTCGGTGGGCATGCGACCAATTTGACGGAAATGGAGGCCCGTTTGCTAAAAATGCTTTGTGAAAAAAACGGCCAGCTTGTGCAACGGGAATTGGTGTTGGAAAAAATATGGGGCCGCAGCGACTTCCTTGCCCGCAAGAGCATGGACGTCTTCATTTCCCGGCTCCGCAAATACTTGGCGCAAGACCCCCGTGTGCGTATCACCAATTTGCACGGCAGTGGGTTTGTGCTGGAAGTAGCTGAACCCAGTTGATAAAAGGCGGGTCATCAAGGTTGATTAACCATTTATTCAAGCACACCGGTTCGTTTCTTCTTTGCGTAGTGTACGCCTGCCCCATAGACCCAGCCCACGGTTCCCCGCTTTGTCTTGATTTTCACGTAAGGCTCGTTGGCCTTTTCCCGGCCAAGGTTCACCACGAAGGTCGAGTCGGTGACCTCGTTCATGTAAAACACCTCGTCGAACAGCTTTAGCTCACCGAGCAACTCGCCCTTGAGGCCAGGCGTCTTTCGCACCTTCAGCTTGTCAATGGTGACGTAGAGCTTGGAAAGCCCGGACTCAGTGGGCGAGGCAGTGGTTTCACTCGCTTTGGGTTGAGCAGGTTGCGCGCTTGCCGCAGGGGCAGTTGCGGGTTCGCCCGCTATTGGCTGGTAGGTGCCCGGCGACGACTTGGTGGCGGCAGGCTGTGCGGTTGGTTGCTCCGGAATTGGCGGCAGGGCAGTGGTAGCCTTTTGATTGGTCACTTTTGCGAGGCTGTCTTGCCGTGATTCGATGGCTTCCGCACTTTGTGCCTCCGCTTTGTGGGCATTGCATTTGGACGCCGTCCACATCAGAAAAATGATTGCGAGCAGACCGATGACGATATATTCAACTTTAGATAACAGTCCTTTCATCTTATTTAAGGGTTTGAATTAAGTTTGCAGTTCTTTGCCTACGGCAGGCGGACATAAGTGCTGGTGCTTTTTTTTGTTTGCAAAAAAGTAACCAAAACTATGAGAAACATGAATTTGAGACAAAAGTAATGAATGACCTGCTTTACAAGGTGGCATTGACCAAAATCCCGTTGGTAGGGGCTGTTACGGCTAAAGTTCTGGTCAGTTATTGTGGGGGAGCCAGGGAGGTCTTTGAGGCAAAAAAGGCGGACTTGTTAAAGATACCAAGTATCGGGGATGCCATCGTGGGCAATGTGATGGACAAAAAAGTGCTGGAGGATGCGGAGCGGGAGTTGGTGTTTATCGAAGAAAATAGCATCAAGCCCCTTTTTTATCTCCACAAGGACTACCCCCAACGGCTTCGCAACCTGAACGATGCCCCCATCATGCTCTATTACCGGGGCACCGCCGACCTGAACTTCCACAGGACCATCGGTATCATCGGTACCCGAACGCCCTCACCGCAGGGCCTGGGCATTTGTGAAGAACTGGTAGAGGGGCTTGCTCCTTACAAACCATTGGTTATCAGTGGTTTGGCCTACGGAATTGATGTTGCCGCCCATAAGAAAAGCCTTGAAGTGGGGCTTGATACCGCTGCCGTACTGGGGCATGGGCTTGCCCGAATCTATCCAGCGCAACATAAAAAAGTGGCCATGGAAATCATGGAGCAAGGTGGTTTGGTCACGGAGTTTGCCAGCCACGTGGGGCCAGAGCGGGAGAACTTTCCCATGCGGAACCGCATCGTTGCTGGGCTTTGCGATGCGCTGATTGTGGTCGAAACTGCCGTAAAGGGTGGCTCCATCATCACCGTGCAGCAGGCAAACGGGTATAGCCGGGATGTGTTCGCCGTGCCGGGCAGGGTGAAGGACAAATTTTCGCAAGGCTGTAATTTCTTAATCAAAAAAAGCATGGCGCTGCTCATCGAAAATGCCGAGGATGTGATGGCCACCCTTCGCTGGAGCCGGGAGGACAATGGTCAGGCTCCACAGCCCGTACAGGGCCGTCTTTTCGAAGAGCTGACAGAACCCGAAAAACAAGTGATAGACCTGATACAAAGCGCCGAGGAAATTGGTGTTGACCAGTTGAGCTATGCTTCAAAAATCAGCCAAGGTGACCTTGCCTCGCTATTGTTGAACCTGGAGTTCAAGGGCATGGTACGGTCACTGCCTGGAAAGCGTTATGTGCTTTGTTAGCCGTTTGGATAAGCGATATTTGGTTTTTACGGATTGGTAAACATTGAGCTACAATAGCAGGGGTGGATACCATGTGGAAGCACAAATTCTTTATTAAAATTGAAAATGAAAAAAACCACCCTTTTTCTGCTCCTATTGCTGGTGCTTTCTTGCCACCCAAAACAAACTGCCAGCGTGGGCGAGCATCCCCAAGACGAAGCAGGTGCTAAGGAGGCCATAAAATTTACCCCGCCCAAAAACATCATATTGATGATTGGCGATGGCATGGGCATCACACAGATAACGGCGGGTATGTACCTCAACGGCAACCAACTCAACCTTGAGCAGTTCAAATATATCGGTCTGCACAAATCATACTCCTCCGACAACCAAGTGACGGATTCCGCTGCCGGCGCAACTGCCTTTTCCATCGGACAAAAAACCTACAACGGCGCTATCGGGGTTGACAAAAAAGGACGGCTCGCGCATACCATTCTTGAAGAAGCGGAGAACGGAGGCTGGGCATCAGGCCTCGTGGTCACTTCCTCCATTACCCATGCTACCCCGGCCAGTTTTTATGCGCACCAAAAAAAACGGGAGATGACAGAGGAGATTGCAACTGACTTGCTCAACGTGGATATTGATTTCTTTGTGGGTGGCGGCAAGAAAAACTTTGACCGACGCAAGGACGGCCAAAACTTGATTGAAACGCTCCGCCAAAAGGGTTACGCCATCTCTACCTTCCTCGACCAGGATTTCAAGGACGTCATCATTGACCCAAATAAAAAATTCGGCTACTTCGCTGCCGATGAAGAGCCGCTGTCCAACGCCCAAGGGCGTGACTACCTCGTGGCAGCCTGCCGCTCGGCAATGGAGTTTTTATCCAAAAAATCTGATAAAGGTTTTTTCTTGATGATAGAAAGTGCACAGATAGAATGGGGCGGGCACGCCAACGACTCTAAGTACGTCACGAGCGAAATGATAGAGTTTGACCAAGCCATTGGGGCCGTTCTTGACTTCGCCAAGTTGGACGGGGAAACGCTCATCATCGTAACCGCCGACCACGAGGCCGGCGGCTATGCCATCAACGCCACCTCAACGATGGACACCATCGTGGCGGCCTTCACAACGGACAAGCACACGGCTTCACTTATTCCTGTTTTTGCGTGGGGCCCGGGTGAGGAGCTTTTTGGAGGTATTTACCAAAACACATCCATTTATGACAAAATGCGGATGGCGCTTGGCTTAAATAAATAGTGCCAAAGGGCACAAAAAAAGGAAGGCGACCAAGTTGGTCGCCTTCCTTTACAAGTTAAACCGAAATGTGGTTACTCTTTGTCGAACCTCAACTCTTGGATGACTTGCTTGCCACCGCTTACTTTCATGTAAATATACACCCGGTAGGTACCTGATGAGGCGGTCATGTTGCCGATGCAATACTGCGAGTCTTGGCCTTTGGAAGCACCTTGGTGCACTTGTTTGAAAGAGGAGGGCTTGTTTTTGGCAAAAAAGTCTTTCACCACTTTAATGGCTTCGGCTTTTGCGTAAGTTTCCTCTTTGTCCATGACAGCGATTTCCACGCTGGCATCGAAGTATTGGCCAAGGGCATCGGCATTGCCGCTGCTGATGGCCTTGGTGATAGCGTCAAGGTTCAGTTCCTCCGAATTGACAAATGCAATCGAAGGGGCAAGCAGAAGGACAAACAAGAAAAATTTCATGATTATGATTTTGTGAACACATCAGCCCAAAATTTTATGAGCGAAATGTTTTCTGGTAAAATTGAGCTGTGCGAAGCTCCTTATTTTATATCAAACGAACAGAAGTTTTTATATGTTCATTCAAGCTAAATTTTGACGTGGGACGCAAGAGGGGGTAACGGCTTGAAAAGTTAAAGTTTCTGGAAAGGCTACAAGCAAATTGAGTGACAACTAAACGCTAATGCCTTATCTGTTCGTATTTTTTCTTGGGTTATTTCAACCTTGTCAAAAAACAAAAGCCATAACGATTGACTTTTCAAAAGTGACATCAATGGCAGTTTTATTTTTGCTGCGCAAAACTTCAATTTTCATTCTTTAAACAAATCAATGTGAGTGCAAAACATGTAATGCTCGTTATCCTCGATGGATGGGGAAAAGGCCAAATACCCTCTGCCGACGCCATCGCCCAAGCGAATACCCCGGTGATGGATGCACTACTCAAATACTTCCCAAACGCTGAACTTGTGACTTTCGGCGAAGAGGTTGGCCTGCCCGATGGACAAATGGGCAACTCGGAAGTTGGCCACCTCAACATCGGTGCAGGGCGTGTCGTCTATCAGGAGCTTGCCCGCATCAACAAGTCCGTTCGGGATGGAGAACTGCAACAGCACCCGGTTTTGCTCGAAGCATTCAAATATGCCAAGGACAACAACAAGGCCGTGCACTTTATCGGCTTACTGTCGGATGGTGGCGTGCATTCGCACACCAGTCACCTGCGGGCGCTGTGCGATGCCACCCAGCAGCAGGGCTTGAGCAGGGTCTTTGTGCATGCCTTCATGGATGGGCGAGACACTGACCCAAAATCTGGGTATGAATACTTGCAAAAATTGCTACAATACACTGATAATCAACAAGTTAAAATCGCATCTATCATTGGGCGATATTATGCGATGGACCGTGACAAGCGCTGGGAGCGGGTAAAACTTGCTTATGACCTATTGGTAAATGGTATTGGCGAAGCAACGAATGACCCATTGGCTGCTGTCCGAAGAAGCTATGATGCAGCGATAACAGACGAGTTCCTAAAGCCCATTGTTTGTGTGAACGAAAATGGCCAACCCGTCGCGACCATCCAAGAAGACGATGTGGTGGTGTGCTTCAACTTCCGTACTGACCGCCCCCGAGAAATCACGACCGTGCTCACGCAAAAAGACATGTCAGATTTTGGTATGTACAAACGCCGCCTATACTATGTCACGATGACCCGCTACGACGAAAGTTTTCAAAACGTCCATGTCATTTTTGAAAAAGACAACCTCAACAATACGCTTGGCGAGGTGCTTTCAAATGCTGGACTCACGCAAGTACGTATCGCCGAAACAGAGAAATACCCGCACGTTACTTTCTTCTTTTCTGGAGGTAGGGAAGCGACGTTTCTAGGTGAGCGGCGCTTGATGATACCTTCCGCCAAAGTTGCCACCTATGACCTACAACCTGAAATGAGCGCCGTTGAAATCACCGATACCATCATCACCGAGATTGAAAATCATCAGCCTAATTTCATCTGTCTCAATTACGCCAATACCGACATGGTTGGACATACTGGTGTCTTCGAGGCTGCCATGAAAGCTGCCGAAACAGTTGACGCATGTCTGGGACGTTTACTCACTTGTGGCAAACAGTATGGGTATGATGCCATCGTGATAGCCGACCACGGCAATTCTGACTTTATGGTAAATGAGGATGGCACACCAAATACCGCACATACGATGAACCCTGTTCCATGCGTGTATGTAGGACAGGTTGGGATGAATATATCAAACGGTAAGTTGGCGGATATTGCGCCTACCATACTTGGTCTGCTTGGTATTGACCTACCAGTGGAAATGGATGGGGAAAATCTACTTTTCAAACAGGTATAATTGATGAGCATCAAGATGAGATTTTACTTAGGGATTTTCCTGCTTTTTATAGCTGCTTGCGGACAGGCCCCAACGAACCTGAAACCCAACACGAAACCGTACTTTGATTTAAAGGGTTATTTCGAGGCGGAAGTGCAGCGGCTTGAACCGAGGGGAAAGTATCTTAAAACTGTTTCGGCAGGTGGAAACAAGGAGGAACGAACGGTTGACAACATAGATTTGAAGCGAGAGTTAAGCTTGTTTTCGGTTGCAGATATCAATAGGCCCGCATGGTCTGACAAGTACGCAGTAGATAGTATTTTCGACGACCAGAAGAAACTGGTGCAAATACAAATCAAGACGACCGATGACAAGCTGAAAACTCGCAAAATCGTGATTGATTTTAAAGGAACATTGGTTTCCAAAGTGCTTATCGAAAATAAAACCTCCAGCTCAATCGCTACCTCAAGTCAAGTTTTAACTTACGAACCCTCGATTGGCTACTCCATCGAAAATCATCAGAAAGTGGCAATGACCAATGACCAACTCTTTAAAGTAGTTGTGCAATTCTTGTAATGAAGTAACTCAACAACAACAATAAAAAAAGCCGGACAGCATTTCTTGCCTCCGGCTTTTTTGGTTGTTCCACGTGGAACAATCCACCTCAGAGGGTTCAAAAATTGTCCTGCAACCATGCCTTAAATGGCTCGAACTCAATACCCATTAGTACGGAATCCTCCTCTTTTTCCGATAGAATAGCCAAGCGTTCCGGCACTTCAATTTTGTGATTTAATATCCGTTCTACGTCTGGCAGGAACTTGGAGGGATGTGCTGTCTCCAACACCACGCCTTTTGTTCCTGTGTTCCTTGACTGATATGCTTCCAATGCCAGTACGCCGACAGCCCCGTGAGGGTCAAGCACATAGCCATGCGCTTGGTAAACCCTGCGCATCGCCTCCTCGGTTTTTTTGTCGGTAAAGGCATACCCCTTAATGTCGTTTTTGATGTTGTTCCACGTGGAACAATACAAATCAAGCATCCTTGCGAAGTTGGAAGGATTACCAACGTCCATAGCATTGGAGAGCGTGGGGACGGAGGTGCGAGGGGTGTATTCGCCGCTGCTCAGGTACATGGGCACAACGTCGTTGGCATTGGTTGCGGCTATGAACTGGTGTACTGGGAGGCCCATTCGCTTGGCAAATAACCCGGCAGTCAGGTTGCCAAAATTGCCGCTGGGGATGCAGAAAACCACGGGTTTGCCATCGTCAGGCAACTGCTTGTACGCTTCAAAATAGTAGAACGACTGCGGTACTAACCGAGCGATATTGATGGAGTTGGCAGAACTCAGCCTTATTTTTTGGGTCAAATCCTTATCCAAGAACGCCTGCTTCACCAGCGATTGGCAGTCGTCGAAGGTGCCATCTACTTCAATTGCCGTTATGTTTTCGCCGAGGGTGGTCAACTGCTTTTCCTGCAAATGGCTAACCTTGCCAGAAGGGTAGAGTATCACTACGCGTATGCCCGTCGTCTTATAAAAACCAGCGGCAACTGCACCGCCCGTATCGCCGGAAGTGGCGACGAGTATGACCAATTCTTGGTCATTGCCCTGGTTAAAATAGCTCATCAACTGTGCCATGAACCTCGCCCCGAAGTCCTTGAATGCCAAGGACGGCCCATGAAAAAGCTCTAAGATGTAGAGTTCCTCGTTCAATTTGACCAATGGAGCAGGGAAGGTTATGGAATTTTCGATGATGCTTCGAAGGTCGGATTCAGGAATCGCTCCAACGAATAGATGCCGACAAATCTCAAATCCAATCTCTTGAAAGGAATAACCCTTCAAGTTATTGAGAAAGGAATCTGGTAATTGTGGTATGGATTCGGGCATAAAAAGCCCATTATCATCCGGCAATCCTTTGAAAACGGCTTCTTGCAAGGAGACAAAGTTGCTGGTGTTTTTTGTGCTGTAAAGTCGCATTTTGGTTGACGGTTTAAACTCGGCAGGGAGTAGTTGGGGCAGTTGGCAGGCCAGAGAGGGGCTGCCAACTGCCTTCTCGACTCAGCCCATTATAGTTTTATGGTCCCTTCCTGATTGATAGGAGAAACGTACAAGTCGTGTTCGATTCCTGCTCGCGCATAAACCCGTTTCATGGCCTCGCCAACTTCTTCGGCTATCAAGCTATTGGCACTGAGGGCAAAGATGGATGGCCCTGCCCCAGAGATGCTGCAACCCAATGCGCCCGCTTTCATCACGGCTTCTTTTATTTCGTAAAAATGGGGAATCAATTTCGCCCGCTGCGGCTCGATGATTACATCTTGTAAAGCCCGCCCAATTAGCGCAATATCTGAGTTGTACAGTCCAATGATGAATGCGCCCAAATTTGCGTTTTGCTGGATAAATTTTTTCAACGGAACAGCATCGCTCAAGATGCTCCGAGCATCCTTGGTCAATATCTCTACATGTGGATAGATGACGGTTGCGTAAATACCACGAGGCATGGGTAGGCGATGGAAGTCCATCGTTTCGTTGTCGCGGATAAGCACCAAACCGCCCATGAGCGATGGCGCTACATTGTCGGCGTGCCAACCGCCAGAGGCAATGTACTCGCCTTGGAGTGCGAAGGGGAGCAGGTCTTTTTTTTCCAATGGACGCTTCAGCAGTTCATTGATGGCCATGACACCTGCTACGGCACTGGCAGCACTACTCCCCAAGCCGCTGCCGATGGGCATTTTTTTGTGCAGTTCCATCTCGATGCCCCGTCCCGATTCGCCGAGGTGTTCCAATAGTTTTAGCGCTGCAAAACCGGCGGTGTTTTTTTGCGGGTCGTAGGGCAGTTTACCTTTGGCGCCGGAGATGAGTGTGATGCGGAGTCCCGGCGTGTCGCTGAAACGCACGATGATTTCGTCGCCGGGTTGCTCCAAAGCGAAACCCATGACATCGAACCCAACGGCAGCGTTTCCAACAGAGGCCGGGGCAAAGACTTTTATTCCTGGTTGCATGTTGTGGTTTGTGTTTAAAAACAAGCGCCAAAAGTACGGCTTATGGGGATAAGTTTGTGGCTTTGGTGGATGCACCTTATGCAAAAAGAAAAACTTAAATATATTGCTGCGCTGGCAAGGCTTGGAAAAAAGCATCGGCAACTTCTTGATTGGCACGAGCGCACTATTTTCAATTTTTGTGTTGCTGTTTTTGGAATGACCAACTTGACCTAAAAAAACCAATAAGCGATGAATCCAAAACTGGGTAGCTGCGGTAATTATTTATTATAACTTGTTCATTATCAGGTGTTTGAATGGATTTTCTTTTCTTGCAACAGCCTCCAATGCCCAAAAATAAGCGTTCATGCTTTGGGGGTGGGGCGGGCGATAAGATGCCTGTGAAAAGGCTACTGTCGTCGCATTGAGTAACGAGTATGCTTCCAGCGTAGAGAGCTACTTGCATGGTGTTGTGGTCGTCAGTAGTGGCAATGTACTGGCGGAGCTTGAAACTTAGCATGGCAAAACAAGAATGGTTCCTGTTTCTCCACAAGGTGCTGTTTATTTAGGGATACCTTACTTGCATTGTCGGACAAAACTCGTTATCCTTGTACTTCGTTTGACACTTACCCGTGTTCTTGGGAGAAATCTTTAAAAGAAGCGGTGTTTCCGCCGCTCAATCTGTAACCATCAGCCCAACCGAAGATGATTCGGCGGCTGTATTTTTTTAACCAAATTCCGATTTTTATGAAAAATTTTGCTTCTTTACTTGGTTTAAATTCCACCCCCCCCCATATTGTGCAGAATATTATTTGTCTGTACGCTTTTTTTGCCTGTATTCGCTTTTGATATGGGTGCGCAAGTCACTCCAGGTAACATCCAGTTCCAGAGTACGAACGGTGATGACCCCAGCGGCATGCGGCGTATGGATGTGTACTGGGATGATTTCGTAATCCCACAACCAACAGACCCTTATGATTATACCCTGATCATTCAGGTAAACATCAGCACAAACGCTACCACAGGTTCGTGCGTGGATCTGGCGTTAAGCAAGGCTTATGTCCACCCTGCGTTCCCTGCAAGTGCCTTGATGTTAAACGGCAGCGGAGTTGAATTCAGTGCATCCAAAATTGAAGAGTTAAACTTGAATGCGATAGAGGGTAGCAGCCCCATCTTACTGTTCAGTATTGTTTTCATAGGGGCTCCCAACTCAACTTTAACATTCAGTTGGAATAGTTCACCAAGTCCAAGAATTTACACCGTAATTGGTGGCACTGCCCCCACTTGGCTTCTAACGCAATTGAACAACAACATGCCGCGCAATATCGTTACGAACACCATCTCGGGCAGCATCTACAAGCCCGCATTTACGCAGGCTGTCTGCGGTCAGGGGCAGAACAATGCGGTGACCCAAGTCAACATTACAAGGACGCCCAACGTTACCTGCGGCACTACTCTAACGCCCGTCACCATTACCAACGGTAATAATGGAGCGTATGCTTTTCAAAACAACCCGGGTGGCATCAATCAAAGCCTACCAAGTTATTTTGATTATACCATTAGCCCGACGAAAACCAATGGTATCAATTGTGGCTTGAATGGTATGGATATTACATTGATACAACAGCATATATTGTATATTGATTTGCTTGATTACGCATATCAGTTAATTGCTGCGGATATGAACCTTAGTGGGACAATTTCTACGGCTGATTATGCAATTATCCAACAAGTTATCCTTGGAAACAATACTGGCCTACCTGCAAACTGGCGTTCGTGGGCATTCCCTCCAACAGCTGTTTATGGGGCTTTTGCTCCACCCACAAGCAATAATTCGCCTGTACCTGTTTTCAACGAATTTCTTCAGTTCAACGATTTAAACTCGAATTTCACCATTCAGGATTTTGTCGGCATAAAACGTGGGGATGTGGATGGCAGTTGCACACAGTGCAATGCCGCTTTTGAGGAGGGTGGCTCTGATGACCGGGAATCCAACCCCACAAATAACATTGTTTTGAGTGACAGGGCTGTTAGAGTAGGAGAAACCATTGAACTGCCCATAAAGATGGAAGATTGGGACGAGGACAACAATGTCATATCCTTTGCCCTACAATTTGACCAAAACTACTTTGACGTGCTGACCGTGAAAGATGGCGCACTTCCGAATTTTGACGAAAATAGCTTCAACTGGGAAGCTATGGACGAAGGCTTGCTCCGGTGCGTTTGGGTCAACAAATATGGCGAAAAGCAACAACTGAAAAAAGAAGATGCACTTTTTTACGTGGTGCTCAAAGCGAAGGCTAATCTGTCCAGCCTCAAAGATTTGGTGCAAATAAGGACAGACATCCAAGACTGTAGTGTGGTCACTAAGGAACTGAAGCAGGATTTTCTTGGCATCAGGTTTGTACAGCCGGATGTGCCCCATGCGCTTTTGGAAGTAACGGTTTACCCGAACCCATTTGGCGACGAGCTGAACCTTGTGTTCAACCAAGAAGCTGATGGTGAAGTAACACTAGAGGTCTTGAGCTTGGATGGCCGAAAACTGTATGTTTCCAACATGATGTTGGAGAAGGGGACTCATAATGTTGTAGTACCAACTTCTAATTTTCCCAGCGGGCTGCTTGCTTATCGGGTAGTTACTAGTAATAAAGAGTTTAGCGGCAGGGTAGTTAAAAGATAAACAACCTTGTCAAAAGTATTGCCGGACACTAATCAATGGTGTTTGGCAATGCATTTTTGATTTTGAAACCCCAGTTTGATAACCCAAACTCATGTGGCAAATGCTGTCCATTTATCAAATCATATCCCTTCCCATGAATGTTCATATTAAAATAGCAATAATCCTCATTGCTTTTCCTTTAGCGCTTTTTTCCCAGCAGTTTTACTATTCCGATTTAAACAAAAACGTACATCTATATGACATGACAAATTGCCATGATTCAATAGTTATCAACATACAATTTTCAGGTGTAGCCTTTCAGGATATAACTTTTGCCCCGGATGGTAATTTATATGCCGTTACTGTTGGTAATTTATACCTTATAAATCAACAAACAGGTGCTGCAACCCTTGTTAATGATTGGTGCCCTAATTATTTTTGTTATTCAACTTCCTTAATATCTGATGCTGAAGGGAATATATATGCCGCAGGAGATAGCCTCTATGTCTATAATATCTTCTCTGGATTTTCGGCGAACCTTGGAGCATTCCCACAGGGCATAGTTTCTGCTGGTGATATGACTTTTTATGCTGGCCAACTATATTTAACAACCTCCACCAATGACTTAGTTGCAGTTGATATAGAAAACCCAGAAAACAGTCAGATTGTATTTGCCTTTAACACAAATCTCCCTATTGTAGGCATAAGTAATTTTTTTATCTCATGTGATAGCTCAATTGCAATAGGGGTTACTCAGTTTGGCGAAATGTACTGGATAGATATTGAAAACCAAACCACTATCCTCGCACCATGCAGCGTAACCAATTTCCAATTGGCTGGCCTCGCCACCCCCCAAGAATACCTCGCCTCCAACTGCACCTTCATCTTCGACCTTGATGGCGACGACAGCAGCGGACAAACGAACGGGAATTATGCGGTCGCCACCTGCATACTACCCGCACCCATAACCGATACCGACTTCGAACTGCAATCCGGCTATTTGATAGACTCAATTGTTATTGAAAATGACCCCAACTTTGACCTGCCTTATGAATATTGCGCTGTTGGGTTTCAACCGGGCATTTCTTATTATGTCAACAATGCCAATAATTTAGTTTTTGCTAATCTTGGAAATGCTACTGCGGCGGAATTTAAAGCAGTTTTAGCGACTGTGCGATACCACAACGATTCGCCGAACCCAGCTTATGGTATAGTCAGGGATATAAAAATCACCGTTTGGTCTGCTTCGGCAGGGCAGCAGCTGACCAGGGTATTCAGCGTCACATATTGGCCCTTGCCTATGTTCTCGTTGGGAATGGATACTGTTCTTTGTCCTAACAATGATATTGTGCTCATTCCAAGCCCCTCCAATTGGCCTAATGGGTATGAGTATGAATGGCAGGATGGCAGCACAGGCAACATATTTACAGTAACGGCATTTGGAGAATATTCTCTTACCATATCAGCTGATTTCGCTGTGGGATGTAGTGGGTCTGACTCGGTGCAAGTAACGGCAGGAACATCAATAAGCACACAGTCCACCATCCAGCTTTGCACCGGCGAGAGCATCACCCTCAACGGCCAAGCCTTCACCTCCGACACCACCGTCTGCACGACCTACTCTGCCTTCAGTGGCTGCGATTCCACGCACTGCACCACGGTGGTGTTCACGCCGCTCGTGCAGTCCACGATTTCTGCGAGTATCTGCCAAGGCAGCTCGTTCCCCTTCAATGGCCAATTGCTCACGATGTCCGGTACCTACCTCGACACCATCGCCAGCTCCAACGGATGTGACACCCTGCTACAACTGGACCTCGCCGTGTTGTCCGCCAGTTTCACTTCATTGGATTCCGCCGTCTGCCAAGGGGATTCGGTCTCGGTTGGCGGTCAGTTTTTCAGCAACCCCGGCCTCCACACCGTGGTTTTGCCTTCCAATAATGGTTGCGACAGCACCGTGGCGCTCAACCTTTCCGTTTTACAAAATACAAGCACAAACGTCGCTGCCACGATTTGCGAAGGAAGCAGCTACACGGTGGGCGGCATGATGTTCTCGTCGCCGGGCCTGCACACCGTCACCCTGCCCAACTGGCAGGGTTGCGACAGCACCGTGAACTTGAGCCTGACCGTGCAGCCAGCCATTTCTATCAACCTGGACACCGCCATTTGCGAAGGCCAATCCTTGATTTTTTTCGGGCAAAACATTTCGCAGCCCGGCAGCTACGAGCATACGGCCACTTCCCCGACTGCTTGCGACACGGTTTATAATTTGACCCTGTCCGTGCTGGCATTGCCGACTGTGGCCATCATCCAATCACCCAATGGCTGTGCTGCTGCTTCGGTACTTTTGAGCGCCAGTTCAAGCACTGCGGCAAACGTTTTATTGTGGTCAAATGCAGCAACGGGGCCAACTGTCTCGGCCACTTCCAGCGGCCAATATTCGGTGACAGCAACGGATGCAAATGGTTGCAGCAGTGCGGCAACCACAATAGTAAGCCTGGCACCGCCCTTGGTAGCGAGTATTGAGACTTCCTCGCCAAAATGCGCCAACGACTTGGACGGCTGGATTGAAGTTTTGGGTGAGTCAGGTGGCATTCCACCATATTCCTTCGCTATCAACGGTGGGCCTTCCACTTCCAACCCTATCTTCGAGGACTTAGGGAGCGGTACATATGAAGTCGTAATGATGGACAATAGTGGCTGTACTTGGGACACGATTGTACTCATTGCCGAGCCTCCAGTTTTTCAAGTAAATACAGGGCCAGACCAGACCATCCAAGTTGGAGCAATGGCAAATTTAAGCTTGAATTCAAGTTCCCCGCTTGACAGCATTTGGTGGGTACCAACCGATTTCTTGGATTGTACAACTTGCCAAAACCCGACCTCAACGCCCGATAACAGTATTGAATACCAAGTCTTTGCGCTTGACAGCAACGGTTGCTTGGCATCCGATATGTTCAGCATCATCGTCTTGCAGCCGCAGGGCAGTGATGTGTATGCACCAAATGCTTTTTCCCCGAACGGGGACGGCATCAATGATGCGTTCACACTTTTTGGAAATGAAAAAATCGAGGCAATTGAAAACCTGACCATTTTCGACCGATGGGGCGGGATGGTTTTTTATGCGGAAGGAATTGCTCCTAATGACCTCTCCAAGGGTTGGACAGGTGAATGGCGGGGCAAGCAGGCGAACCAAGGCGTTTATACCTGGATGGCAACGGTCAAATTGGCGGATGGAACCAATAAATTATTGGCAGGAGACGTGACCTTGCTACGGTGAAGCCCCTATAAGAGGGGCTTAATCCCCCCCTCATTCCACCTGCGTCACCCGCAGCATGTTGGTCCGTAGGCGCTTGGTCAGCGGCATGGAGCCGATGTTGACGACCACGTCACCGGCGCTTACTTCCCCGAAGTCTTTGAGGATGGCGAGGGTGTCATCAATGGTCTCATCGGTGGTAGTGAACTTGTCGTAGTAAAAACCCTTCACGCCCCAAACAAGGTTAAGGGTAGCGAGGATATGCACTTGGCCGGAGAAGATGCAGATTTTGCGCTTCGGCCTGCGGCTGGAGACTTTGAAGGCGGTGTAGCCGGACACGGTCAAGCCGGTGATGACCTTGGCATTGATGCGCTCGGCCACGTCCACGGCACTGTAGCAGACCACGTCGCTGTGGAAGGTGGACGAGTTGGGCGAAGGCTCTGGGAAGCGCACTTGGTAGAGGTCGTTGTGTTCTACTTGGTGGATGATGCGGCCCATGGTTTCGATGGTTTCTACGGGAAACTTGCCCATGGCCGTCTCGCCGGAGCACATGATGGCGTCGCAGCCGTCCAGCACGGCGTTGGCCACGNNCATGGATTCCATCATCTGGGTGGCCACGATGACTGGCCTTGACCGCTGGATGCACTTGGCGATGATGCTTTTCTGCGTCATAGCCAGCCCTTCGATGGGCGTTTCGATACCGAGGTCGCCACGTGCAATCATAATGCCATTGGAGGCTTTGATGATTTCGTCAATATTCTCTAATGCTTCTGGTTTTTCTATTTTGGAAATGACCTTTGCGGGGTGGCCCTTTGCGGCGATGCGACGCCATAGTTCATCGAGGTCTTGGGCACTGCGCACGAAGGAGAGCGCTATCCAGTTGACGGGCTGCGTGAGTATGAAGTCGAGGTCTCGGATGTCCTTTTCGGTAAGGGCGGGCAGCTTGACCTTGGTGTTGGGAAGGTTCACTCCCTTGTTGGAGCGGATGTTCCCACCATGCGTTACTTCGAGCCGCACGGTGTCCTTGCGGTTGGTATCCAACACTTTGAGGCGGATTTTTCCATCGTCCACAAGAATAGTTTCGCCGGGGTTCACGTCCTCGGCCAAGGCTTGGTAGCTCATGTATATAGCCTCCTTGGTTCCCTCACAGGGCGTGTTGACGAAGGTGATGACATCGCCCTTTTCGAGCATGAGCGGCTCATCTTTAATATTGCCAACCCGGAGCTTAGGCCCTTGCAGGTCAGCGAGAACGCCAACGTGGGTGCCCAGCTCCTCGTTTACCCGCTGGATATGGTTGATGACCTCTTTGTGGTCTTCGTGCTTGCCATGGGAGAAGTTGAGCCGGAAGATGTCAACACCTGCCACAACGAGTTTTTTCAACATGTCAAAGTTGCCGCTGGCAGGCCCCACGGTGGCCACTATTTTTGTACTATTTGCGTCCTTGCTCATCATAGGTTCGTTAAATTAAAGGGCAGATTGGAGTACGCTTATGTGCAAAGGTGCTTAGATTCTGCCACTTTCAAATTGTTTTTTTCTTCTACGTGAGCCTTGATAGGCCCAAATTCATTGGAAGAAAAACAGCTCCGACACTTAATTTTACTGGCACAACCCAACTAAGTGTATTTTTGACAAAATTCATTGGCCGCCAAATGTACACCGCTCTGCAAACTTGACAAACCTCTGTCGCTTATTTTTTGAGAATCTATGCCGCCAAGGTCAATGACCGCTTTTCCAAAAAAATTTTTCCAATCGTCAGACTTTGCCTTTCTTTGCACGAAATTTCAAAATTGTTTGGAGCAAAGGACAAAAAATAGCCAGTGGCAAATGGGGGTCCGCATCAAAAAACGGGAACGCCGCACTGGCTAAAGTCCAATATCCAAATAGCCTTTTTCAATTAAAACAGTGTTTGATATGTCTAGCATTGCAGAACGCGTTACAAAGCTTATTGTAGAAAAATTGGGCGTTGAAGAATCAGAAGTGACGCCAGAGGCAAGCTTCACCAACGACCTCGGTGCCGACTCGCTCGATACCGTTGAACTTATCATGGAACTGGAGAAAGAATTCGACATCTCCATCCCAGATGAACAGGCTGAAAAAATCCAAACTGTAGGACAGGCCATCGAATACATCGAATCTAATTCGAAGTAACGACGACCGAATCCTTTTTCTAGTCGAAGCCAAAAATGTTGCCCCTTGCACGTTTTTGGCTTCCCTCTCCTTATTCTATTCATACCTGCAGTACAGGTCCAGGCAGTTGATGTTGCCCGATTCGCCCGTCTGCCTCCTGTCACTTGCCTTTTAAAACTAACTTATGAGAAGGGTTGTCATCACTGGTATTGGCGCATTGACCCCCATTGGCAACAACATCAAGGAGTACCTTGATGGCTTGCAAAAGGGGGTTAGCGGCGCTGGCCCCATCACTCATTTCGATACGACCAACTTCAAGACCCAGTTCGCTTGCGAAGTCAAAAACTTCGTCCCCGAAGATTTCGTTGACAAAAAAGAAGTCCGCCGACTCGACAACTTCGCCATCTACGCCATGGTCGCTGCCGACGAGGCCATTGCCCATGCTGGCCTCGACCCCGAAAAGCTCGACCTCGACCGAGTGGGCGTCGTCATCTCCTCTGGCATCGGTGGATTGGCCACCCTTGAAAAAGAAGTGGAGGAGTTCATCACCGGCTCCGGCACTCCCCGTTACAACCCCTTCCTGATACCAAAAATGATAATTGACATAGCCTCAGGCCATGTCTCCATGAAGTACGGATTTCGGGGCATCAACTACGCCATCGTCTCGGCCTGTGCCTCTTCCTCCCATGCCCTTATGAACGCCTTCGATAATGTGCGCATTGGCCGCAACGACGTTATCATCTGCGGCGGCACAGAGGCTACCGTCACCAAGGTAGCTGTCGGTGGTTTTGGTGCCATGAAGGCCCTCTCCACCCGGAACGACGACCCCGCAACCGCTTCCCGCCCATTCGACCTCGACCGCGAGGGCTTTGTGCTCGGGGAAGGCGCTGGGGTGCTGGTGGTCGAAGAACTGGAACACGCCAAACGCCGCGGCGCAAACATCCTCTGCGAAATGGTGGGCGCTGGCGCAACCGCCGATGCTTACCATATCACAGCGCCACACCCAGAGGGCCTTGGCGCTGCCAACGTCATGAAGGCCGCCCTCGCCGATGCTAATATGAAGGCCGACGAGATAGACTATATCAACGTACACGGCACTTCCACACCGCTCGGCGACGTAGCCGAGGTAAAAGCTATCCAGCAGGTGTTTGGCGACTCGATATTCAAGCTGAACGTCAGTTCCACCAAGTCCATGACAGGCCACCTGCTTGGTGCCGCCGGTGCCATAGAAGCCATCGCTGGGGTATTGGCCATACAGCACCAGTTCATCCCGCCTACCATCAACCACTTTACCGACGATCCAGCGCTCGACCCCCGCATCAACCTGACTTTCAATGAAGCGCAGCAGCGCAATGTCAGGGCTGTCTTGAGCAATACCTTCGGCTTTGGGGGCCACAATGGTTCTGTGATTTTGAAAAAATTTGAGGAGTGATGAGTTGTCTTGCTGAATTGTTGTATTGTTTTCGTGATTCAGGACAAAACAACAATTCAGCAATTCCTCAATAAACCCCCACCTCGCTGACACAAAGCGCTGCCCTTCCTTCAAACTCAACCTTTACCTTTTCTGCCTCCACTTTTTCAAAGCGCAATATCCGTTTGTAGCCAATCGTGGTGCCTTCGGCAATGGGCGTCCATTTCCCATTTTGCTGCGCAAAAACCTTGAAGCCCGTCACCCTTTGCCCCAAGCGGATGTACTCTTGCATCACGAGGCGGCTGATGCTTTTCTTCCCTCCTAAATCAATTTCCAAACTGGCTGACAACACACTGTCGCCAGTCGCCCAGTAGGTATCGGGGTTGCCATCAAGGACTGTTTTTACCTCAAAGCCCTTACCTCGCTCGTTGCTTCCGGTTATTTTTTTTCCTGCGGCAAAATTGGTGGCAAAATCGCCTTGGATGACTTTGCCAAGCTCCCTGAGCATCGCAGCATCGGCTTCATGCACAAGCCCACGGGTATCCACGGGCAGGTTGAGCAGGAGCAGGCCGTTCCGCCCGACAGAGTTGTAATAGATGTCGGTCAGCTTCTCCAATGACTTCACGGCGGTGTCCTGCTCCGGGTGGTAGTACCAACCTGGCCGTATGCTCACGTCGCACTCGGCGGGTACCCAGTCGGTGCCGTCGGTATGGCCATTGGTCAGCTCTTTGTAGTTGGGGGAGCCGGGGTAAAACTCGGCGAGGCGCAGGGCGCTCCAATTGGTCTCGCCTGCATAGCCGTCCTCGTTGCCGATCCAGCGACAGCCCGGGCCGGCATCACTGAAGATGACGGCGTTTGGCTGCAACTCCTTGACAATCAAATGGGTAGCAGGCCAGTCGTAATAATTCTGGCGGTCAACCTCTCGTTTTTCATTGGCGCCGCCGTAGTAGCCGTCACCACCGTTGGCCCCATCGAACCACACTTCAAAAATGTCGCCGTAGTTGGTCAGTAGTTCCCGCAGTTGGTTGCGGAAATAGGTCAGGTATTCCGGCTTGCCATAGTCCGCATGGTTGCGGTCCCATGGCGATAGATAGACCCCGAATTGGAGGCCATACTCCTTGCAAGCATCGGAAAGTTCCCGCACGACGTCGCCCTTGCCGCCTTTCCAAGGCGAGTTTTTCACGGAATGTTCGGTGTAGGCGCTCGGCCAAAGGCAGAACCCGTCGTGGTGCTTGGCGGTGAGGATGATGCCCTTCATGCCTGCTTCTTTGCACACTTTCGCCCATTGGCGGCAGTCGAGGGCCGTGGGGTTGAAGGTGGACGGTGGTTCACTGCCCATGCCCCATTCGATGTTAGTAAAGGTGTTCATGTTGAAGTGCACAAAGGCATTGTACTCCATTTGTTGCCAGGCCAACTGGGCTTCACTCGGCACGGGGCCAAAGGGTGCGGGCGGTGGCACGGGCGGTTTTGCGCAAGCGAAAAAGAGGAAGGGGAGTAAGGCCAAGGAGAAAAAAGGGCCTATGTTTCTGAGGAAGAAGTTGGAAATGGCTCGGTGTTTCACAATCAGCGGATTTAGGTTGAGTAAAATAGCGGACAAAAATAGGTTGGATTTTTTGCGTCTATGCTGTCAATTTCAGTGGGGATTCGCCTCACCTTTCCCCCATCGCCTCCGACAACCCATCCCCAATCAAGTTGAAAATCGTTACCGTGACGAAAATGGCAGCACCGGGGAACACCGCCAGCCACCAGGCACTTGCATTGCCCCTTGCCAGCTTGAGGAGGCTGCCCCAAGTCAGCCCTTCCGCCCCGATGCCGATGCCGAGGAACGACAGCGTGGACTCCATCAAAATCGCCGAAGCCACCCCGAAGGCCACGGTGATGAGCACTGGCCCGATGGCATTGGGCAGCGCATGGCGGAGGAGGATTCGGCGGTCAGGGAAGCCCATCGCACGGGCCGCCTCAATGTACCCGAGGGTGCGGATTTTGAGCAGTTCCGCCCGAAGGTAGCGGGCTATGGAGGTCCAGCGCAGCAGGCCGATGATGGCCATCACATAGAAAATCGAGCTTTTTTCAAGTACCGCCACCAGCGCCAGCAATATCAGTAGGCCGGGTATGGCGTTCAGCACCTCGATGCCCCGCATGATGATGAGGTCGAGCGGCAGGGTGATTTTGCGGGTTTTTACCAACTTCTCCACCAAAAACGCAAGCCCGTTTGCCACCAAAAAAACAAACACCACGATGGACAGGCTTTGGAGCAGTCCCCAGCCAAGCCCACCATTTTTTGCTGCCTCCGACAGTTGGTAGCCCCTTGCTTTGAACGCAAGAAACCAAGCAAAGAATAGCGCCGTCAAATTCAGCGCCAGCGCCAGCCAACTGACCCGCATCCGGTCGTCGCCGAAGTACCCGGCCAGCGAGCCGAGCAGCAGTCCTATCAGCGTCGCAATGCCCATCGAGATGATGCCAACGAGCAACGCCACCCTCGTGCCAGCTACCATGCCAGCCGCCACGTCACGCCCAAGTCCGGCGGTGCCGAGCCAGTGCCGGAAGCGCATGGACTTGAGGGTTTGCTGACCGAAGGGACTTTTGTTGCTGTTTTTCAGGTCTTGCGAGGAGGAGGAATAGGGAATGGGCGGGTAAAGGACGGCCTCGTACTCGTGTTCCTCCCAGCCTTTTTGCAAAAAAACGGGATCCCATTTTGCAAAGCCCAAGTCAACGGCGTATTGCTTTAAAACGGGGAAATAGGTCTTGCCGCCGAGCTTGCAGTACAGCGGTCTTTCGTTGGCGATGAAGTCGCCGAACAAGGCCACAAACCCCAGCATGAGCAGCACCCGCCACGACCACAACGCTAGCCGCCGCTTGCGGAAGCGCTGCATGACGAGCGACCACGGGCTTTGGGCGAGGGTGGCTCGCTCGACTTTATAGGCCAGTTTTTTTTCTTTTTTTTGAAAAAACACGATGTACTTTTTGCTTCGATTTTTGTCCCAACTGCCTACCTACAAACCTCATACCTCCCCAACCTCCTCCGCCCGAAAATACTTCGCTACCTTCTCCGCTGCCCCCTTCCCAATCGCCGCCTCCACCTCCTCTGCACTCGCCTCCCGCATTTTTTTCACCGAACCAAAATGCTTCAACAGCTTGTCGGCGGTCTTCGTGCCGATGCCGGGAATGTCCTCCAGCTCCGTTTTGGTGAAGTCCTTTGAGCGCTGGTTTCTGTGAAATGTAATGGCGAAGCGGTGCGCCTCGTTCCGTGCCTGCTGGATGAGCTTGAGGCTCTCAGATTTCTTGTTGATGTACAGCGGGACAGAGTCGCCGGGGAAGAAGATTTCTTCGAGGCGCTTCGCAATACCGACGACGGTCACTTCAGGGACGAGGGATGAGGGATGAGGGACGAGGGACCCACTGTCACCCTTCATTCCTGTTCCCTCATTCCTCATCCCTCTTTCGTCCCTCATCCTTATTCCGAGGGCCTCGAGACTCTTGACGGCGGCGCTGAGTTGGCCCTTGCCACCGTCAATGATGATGAGTTGGGGGAGCGTTTGGCCTTCGGCCAGCAGGCGTTTGTACCTTCGGAAAACGACCTCTTCCATCGTGGCGAAGTCGTTGGGACCAACGACGGTTTTTACGTTGTAATGGCGGTAGTCGCTCTTGCTGGGCTTGGCGTTTCGGAACACCACGCACGACGACACGGGGTAGCTGCCCTGCATATTGGAGTTGTCGAAGCACTCAATGTGGAGCGGCACATCGGCCATTTGGAGGTCGCTCTGGAGCGTGCGCAGGATACGCTCGGCGCTAGTCTGCTTGCCCGCTGCCGAAGCTTCTTCCTTCTTTTTTTGGAGGAGGAAAAAATGCACGTTCTTCTCCGACAGCTCCAGCAGCTTTTTTTTGTCGCCAATTTTTGGGACGGTGACGGTGACGGTCGTATCGGCCACCGGCACGTCCATCGGCACGATGACCTCCGGGGCGATGCTCTGGAAGCGTTCCCGAATTTCCGGGAGTACGAAGGCCAGCAATTCGGCCTCGTCGTCGTCGAGGTTTTTGACCATCTCCTGCGTCCAAGTGTTGATGATGGCCCCGTTCACGACCTTGATGTAGTTGACGTAGGCGTTCTTTTCGTCGCTGGCGATGCTGAACACGTCCACGTCACGGATGGTGGTGCTGACAACTGTGCTTTTGCCTTGGTAATCCTCGAAGGCTAACAGTCGGTCCTTGATGAGTTGGGCTTTTTCAAACTCCATGCGCTCGGCGTGGTGGGCCATGAGCTGCTGGAAGTGGCGCTTCACTGGCCCAAAATTGCCCCGCAACATGTTCTTGATGTGCTCGATTTTTTCGCCGTAGGCAGCGGCGGTTTCAAATGCCTCGCAGGGGCCTTGGCAGTTTTTGATATGGTATTCGAGGCAGACTTTAAACTTGCGCTTGGCAATGTTTTCTTGCGTCAAACTGAGGTTGCAGGTGCGCAGCGGGAAGAGTTGTCGGATGAGGCCGAGTATGGTCTCGACCCGCTGCTTGGAGGTATAGGGGCCGAAATAGCTGCTGCCGTCCCGAATGACCCGGCGGGTGAGGAAGACCCTTGGGAATGGCTCGTTCTTGATGCAGAGGTAGGTATAGCTCTTGCCGTCCTTAAGCATGACGTTGTACGGCGGCTGAAAGCGCTTGATGAGCGTGCTTTCGAGGAGCAGGGCATCCACCTCGGAGCCCACCAGCGTCATTTCGATGCGGCTGGCGTGCTTGACCATGACACGGGTCTTATAGGCCATGTCCTTGGTGTTGGAGAAGTAAGAGGCGAGGCGGTTCTTGAGGTTTTTGGCCTTGCCGACATACAGTACCCGGTCCTCGGCGTCGAGGAAGCGATAGACCCCGGGGTCGTGGGGCCAGTTGTGCAACAGGCGTTTGTAGTCGTCGGTGGTCATGCAAGTGTTTGAGGATTTGGGTGTTTGAGAATTTGAGAATGCACAGGTTTTCAGTGGAGCAAAAGTAGGGGTTTGGGGGAGAAAACGGCGGTGAAAGCCCATAAAGTTCGACCCCGAAAAAACGGTCAAAAGTCAGGTTTCTGATTTTTGATAGGAATAGGTTTGGAGTGGTAAAATTTATACTTTCGGCCTTAAAAAACAACTGCAACTACTCAAAACCCGAAACTCAAAACTCAAACCCTTTTCAACGCATGAAGACCCCATCCAGTAGGCTGTACGATTTGGTGAAGTCACTTTCGAGTGCGGAGCGGCGCTATTTCAAGCTATACATCAACAGCAAAGAAGCTGCCAGCAGCAAATACGTGCAGCTTTTTGATGCCATTTTGGTCAGCGATAACTTCGACGACGAGGCGCTGTTAAGGGCAGTGTATGGCGACGAAAAAGTAGAGACCCGCAAGTACTCAGAGTTGAAAGCCTACCTCTACGAACTGGTCATCAAGAGCCTGCAATCCTACGACGACAGTTCCTCGGTGGACTACCACCTAAAAAACCAACTCCTCGCCATCCGCACCCTGTTCAAGCGCTCGCACTTCGAAGACTGCAAGGCCATCATGGCGAAGCTGAAAAAAACGGCTGCCGATTTCGAGGCGTTCAATGTGCTCATTGAAATACTGGACTGGGAAAAACGCATCGCTTATGCCCAAACGGACATCAGCTTTCTCGACCGGGAAATGAAGCGAATCATGGCCGAAGAGCGAGAGTACCTCGACAAGCTGGCCAATATCTCAGCCTACCGCAACCTATTTTTCCACATCCTCGTCGGCATCCGAAAGGACGTATCGAGGAGCAAGACCCAGCGGGAGGAGTTTGCGGCACTGATGGAAAACCCGCTGATGAAAAACGAGTCGGAAGCACTTTCTTTCATCGCCAAAGTGCTGTATTTCCGCATTTTATCCATCTACTATTTTTCCAACTCAAATTTTGAATTGTTCTATTCCGTCAGCAAGAACCTGATAAAACTGATGGAGCACAACAAGCTGATGTTGAAGGAAGATGTGTCGGAATACATCTCAGCGCTCAACAACCATATCATCAGTTGTGGCCGACTGAACAAAGTAGAGGAGGTGCGCATAACCCTCGATAAGCTTAACAAAGTGAAGCCCATTACCGCCGACGACGAAGTGAAAATCCATCGGCAATACTACATGAACAAGTTCCGGCTTTGCATTAACACTGGGGAGTTTGAGGAAGGTGGTCGGGAGCTGAAAAGGCATTTAAAAACGGCAGAACAGTTTGATAAGCAGCTATTTATAAAAAACAGTTTTTACCTTCAATACTTCTGTATCTACTTCGGGAATGGAGATTTTCAGAATGCCCTCGATAGTTTAAATGAGTGGATAAACCTAATGTCAGGTAGCGTGGAACGCAAGGATTTGCAAAGTCTCGCCAGAGTCTTGAACCTGATTATCCATTATGAACTGGGCAACACCATGCTGCTGGACAGCCTGCTGCGTTCCACTTACCGCTACTTGAACAAGGCCAATCGGCTATCGGATTTTGAAAGGAAAATGATGAATTTCATAAAGGAGGCAGGAAAGCCTCATTCGAGAAAGGAAATGCAAAAACTCCTCGAAACCCTCAAACAGGATTTCGAGGAACTGTCAAAGTTGCCGTCTTATGGCGTTTTTGATTTGTTCGACATCATCTCCTGGCTGGAAAGTAAAATAAACGGGAAGCATTTTGATGTGGTTGTACGGGAGCGTTTTCACCAGCAATTACTTAAAACGAATCCGGCATAAAAATTTGGTCACCCAAGATTATTGGCTATCTGATTACTACATCATCCCAGAGGAGCCATGTTTTGTACAATGCACGCTTGCATCAATTTGTAGCAAGTTTCCACCTCCAAAGGTGGTTGTTTGCACCAATTTGTAGCAATAACCCCCCTGCAAGGGTGCATGAATGCACCTCATAGGGTGGTTTAGACCACCTCTTGACGTGATTGTTTGCACCGATTTGTAGTGAAAAACCACCTGCAAATTGCATGGATGCACCAAAGGGATGGTATGAAGCACGTAGGAGGTGGTTTGTTGCTACAAATCGGTACGAAAAGGTATAAAAAAGTGGCTTATTGAACAATTTTGTTACAATAAGCCACATTTTTTTGTTTTATGATGCAGGACTGCTCTAAGGAGCAGGCGATGGAGGAGTTCCCGGGTTGCCGCCTTTTTTGCGGTCAATGGCATCGAGCTGGGCCTGGGCGATGCGGGCCTCCGGATTGTTGCGGCCCACTTCCCATTTCACGTCGTTCTCGAACACGCCCCCGGCATTATAATACTCGCTGGCAGCCACCGCCATCTCCCGACGGATGCTGAATTGCAAGCCCGTCACCCAGACATCCGCCTCAGCCAAATACTCGACCAAGGTCTTGTCCTTATTGACTTCCGTTAGGGTGATCGGCGCCTTGACGAGGGTCGGGTGCTCCTCCATAATAAGGCGGATTTCGTCCATGATTCGTTTGCGGGTTCCGGCGACCCGAAGGAGCTTTTTCATGTCATCGTCCGAGATGGCAGTAGGTTCGCCGAGGGCTTCTTTGTAATCTTCAGCAGCAGCTTTGAGCGCAAGTGAGATCTCCGGGGTAATAACCTTGGACACCCGATTTGGAAGGATTTTAGTCATGATTTGAATGAATTTAAAGGTGATGAGTTAGGGTAGCAAATCTATATTTTTTGGTAGTAAAAAAAAATTATTCATTTGGCCCAGGTCGGCCTTGGGAGCAGTAATTTATTTATGTAGATTTTATTGTTGAAGGTCCCTGTATGTGTGGGAAACAAAATGAAGATGAAGAGAATGAGGTAGGACTTATATTGCTAAAATAGTAGCGGTGTGAATACCATTTAACCGAGTTTGGGCAATGTTTGGTGAGCCATGCGCCTAAGCATACCAAAAGCGCATGGCAAACCTCATACTTAACAATCACTTGCCCTTGCTAACAGGTCCAAAGTTTAATTTTTGGAACGGGCTGGAGGTCAAACCTTCTTCCCGGATTTCTACATCATCCCAGTTGATGTAGCCCATTGAGCCGGTGTCGGTGGGAATGTAGCTCTTGCCGCCTTTTACAGCTTTGCTCTCTTGCTGGTCGAGGACATTTTTCGCAAAATCGAGTAATGTTTTAGTAGTAGCCATATCACGAGTTTTTAAGTTAGGTGTAAAGATAGAAAATTACAAGGTGAAAAGTAAGATGAACAACTTGCAAAGCAAAACCAATATTTGCCAAAAGTCAGGTTTCTGACAACCCTAATTTGGCCTGTTTACCATTCGTGCAAAGTTAAGTCTGTGTGCGGTGCTTGTCAATCGCCGGATGCGGTTGGGTCGGGTGGGCTGCAAAACTTATCAAGGTCGCTTCAGCGGCGTTCATTCATTTTCAAAGCCAAGGTCAAACCGCTTTCTCACCTCGTCCACCAGCGGGTTCACGGCCCGCATGGCGTGGTACTTCTCGCTATCGGTGAGGCGTTTGGGCTTGGCGGGGGCAGCATTCGACCGGCTTGGGTCAAGCTTGATGGACAGGGCGAGCAACGGCGCATGTAGCTTTTTCCGAAGGAACTCCATCAGTTCCGTCTCTTGCCGGACGGTGTTTTCGGCAAGCGCCGAGCCAACGGTCACGGTGATTTGCTCCGTGTTGATGTCAATGTCGGCACCACGTAGTATGGTCTTCACCGAATCCTTGTCAATGGACTCGATATAGGCGGCCCATGCTGTTTTTAGGTCGTCGAGGGTGAGTTTTGCCGCTTGGACAGGAGCACCATTTGACTCCGCCTCCTCGATTTCATCGTGGATGGATTGCAAAGACATGGACTGGAGGCCACCAAGCGAGCCTTTGCGAAGCAAAGAAGTCGAAGAACGGATGGGTTCTTCGGCCATATCGGGTTGCTTTGGGGGCAGTACCTCGGCGTAGCCAGGCTTAGGTTCGGCTGGTGCTTCTTTTTCTATTCGGTTGGTGGGCAACTCCGGCGCTGGCGGTGCTGTTTTTGGCGCAATGGCCGGGAAAGTAGCAGGCACTGGCTGCCCACTGCCAACTGTCGAACTGCCAATTTCCCTCAGCTCAGGCGTTTTTTTTTCAGCCCCAGTTTCGGTTGCCAGCTTGACGGCTTGGCCGATGTAGCACATTTTTATGAGGTAAAGCTCGACGTGTAGCGGCTTTTGGCGAGCCATTTTGAAGTTGATGTCGCAATCGTTGCAAAGGTTGAGGGCGGTGAGCAGGAAGGAAGCCGGTGCCAATGCCGCTTGTTGGCGGTAACGCTCCCGCAACGAGTCGCCGACTTCGAGCAGTCGCAGCGTCTCGGCGTCCTTGCACACGAGCAGGTTGCGCAGGTGCTCGGCGAGGCCGTTGATAAAATGGTCGCCTTCGAATCCATTGCGCAGCACCGAATCAAAGATGAGCAGCACCTGCCGTAGGTCTTCGGTGAGCAGCGCATCGGTGATGCGGAAAAAATAATCGTAGTCGAGGACGTTGAGGTTCGTGATAACGTCGTCGTAAGTGATTTTTTTGCCAGAGGCGCTGGTGATGCGGTCGAAGATGGAAAGGGCATCCCGCAGTGCGCCATCTGCTTTTTGGGCGATGATGTGCAAGGCGTCGCCCTCGGCCTCAATGCCCTCTGCGTCGCAGATTTTTTGCAAATGCGCCACGGTGTCCTTTACCTGTATCCGCTTGAAGTCGAAAATCTGGCAGCGGCTGAGGATGGTCGGAATGATTTTGTGTTTCTCGGTGGTGGCAAGGATGAAAATGGCGTAGGGCGGCGGCTCCTCCAGCGTTTTCAGGAAGGCGTTGAACGCTGCCTGCGAAAGCATGTGCACCTCGTCAATAATGAACACTTTGTACTTGCCCTGCTGTGGCTGGAAGCGCACTTGGTCCACGAGGGTTCGGATATGTTCGACGCTGTTGTTGGAGGCGGCGTCGAGTTCCATGATGTTGAAGGAAGCGTTTTCGTTGAAGGCCCGGCAGCTCTCGCACTCGCCGCACGGCTCAAAATTGGCCGTCACGTTTTGGCAGTTGATGACCTTGGCAAGGATACGAGCACAGGTGGTCTTGCCCACCCCACGGGGGCCGCAAAACAGGAAGGCATGCGCCAAGTGGTCGGTTTGCAGTGCTTTTTTTAGCGTTTGCGACACGTGCGCTTGCCCAACGACATCCTCGAAGTGGACAGGACGGTATTTTCTGGCGGAGACGACGAAGGCCATTTATTAGATTGCAGTTTGACAGGGCAGTTGGGAGTCAGCGTACAGCGATTTGTTCAGGACTACCATGCTGCAAGCGGTGCAAAGTTAGAAAAAATACCTTGGCAGCGGCAGCCCTAACAGGAGCAGGTATAGATTCTTTTTGTGTGAAAATAAGGTGCTAAGTTTTACCAAACTGTTAAGGTTGTGTTGTAAAAAACCTGTATTGACATCTATTTGGGTAACTTCGCCGCAGTTAATTCAATCATTTTCAAACAAAATAGAATAATAATGAAAAAAGCATTCCTGACACTCGTGACCTTCGCAGCAGCGGGCATTTTCAGCCTCGCCACTGCCCAAATCAAGACGCCGCAGCCAAGCCCTGCTGCAAAAATCACCCAAACCGTCGGCCTTACCGACATCACCGTAGAGTACAGCCGCCCAAGCGTGAAGGGCCGTACCATCTTCGGTGGCCTCGTGCCCTACGGTGAAATGTGGCGCACTGGTGCCAACAAAAATACCATGGTGACCTTCAGCGCTCCCGTGAAAATTGCTGGTAAAGACCTGAAAGCTGGCAGCTACTCCATCTTCACCGTGCCTGGCCAAACGGAGTGGGAAATCGTTTTCTATACCGATACCGAAAACTGGGGTGTGCCAGAGAAATGGGACGCAGCAAAAGAAGCTGTCCGCTTTAAGGCCAAGTCCGAAAAGATGGACTTCAACATCGAGTCGTTCATGGTGGACCTCGGTGACTTGACCAACGACGGACTAACAATGAGCATCGGCTGGGAAAAAACCTGGGTGAGCTTTCCCATCAAGTTGACGACCGACGATGTGGTCTCCGCCTCTATCAAAAAAGCGATGGCTGGCCCTGCATCCGATGATTACTACGCTGCTGGCCGCTACTACTTCGAGTCTGGCAAAGACCTGAAGCAGGCTTATGACTGGATTCACAAATCCAACGAATTGGATGGTAAAGAGACCAAGTTCTGGAAATTGCGCCAAGAAGCGCTCGTGCTGGCCGCACTCGGAAAGTACAAGGAGGCCATTGCCGTAGCCGAAACTTCCAAGTCTATGGCAGTTGCTGCCGGCAACAAGGACTATGAGCGCATGAACACGGAGTCCATCGCTGAGTGGAAGAAGAAAATGTGATATTAGGAATGAGGAACGAGGGATGAGACCCAATTCATCCCTCATTCCTCACACCTTATCCCTGTAAAAACATCTCCTCCAGTTCCTCCAAATCAAAAGTCAAGAAACAGTTTCGCCCGGATGGGCTTTTGAAAGGCATTGCGCAAGCAAAAAGCTGGTCAATCAACTCCTGCATCTCCTGCACCGTAAGTGAAGTGCCACGTTTGGTGGCGGCGCTCCGAGCCATGGAGCGGGCAAGGTTTTCCTTCAAGTCAAGGCTGAGTTCGATATTTTGCTTGTACTGTTCGAGCAGGGTCTCGATGATTTTCACCTCGTTCTGCCCGCTTGTCAAGTCGGCGGGAATGCCGTGGATGATGAACGTGTCCTTGCCAAACTCCTGGATGTCGAAGCCAAGTTCATTGATAGTGGACATGATGTCGCCAAAGATGGCCGCATCGGCGGTGGGCAGGGTAAACGTTTTCGGAAAAAGCTCTTTTTGGGTGAAAACCTGCCGATTTTCGAGCGTTTCGAGATACCGCTCGTATAGGATTCGCTCGTGCGCCGCCTGCTGGTCTATGAGCAGGAAACCAGATTTGATATGGCTGACGATAAAGCTTGACTGTATCTGGTAGGGCTCTTTTTGGTTCTTGGAAAATGAGCTTCCTGCATCGTCCATCTCGCCGGGGGCCGCCCAATTACTGCCGATGGTAATGGCCTCGCCGTTGTTCGCATCGTCGTTGTTGGGAGCATTGCCCTGCCGTGGCGTTTCGTCCATTTCTTCGATGGCGGCGTAGAGTTGCTGCCAGTTGCGGAGGTTCGACTCGTCCCGTGGGCTGGCGGGTGGCCTACCAAAGCCACCGCTCGAACTGGTGCCTTCGTGCCTTCGTGGCTGCGACATTTCCTGTTCGAAATCCGATTGCGGCGCTACCGGAAAAGGCAGCCCAAAGTTCTTTGTTGCCGAAAAACTGGTCTCCGCATCGAAGTCCAACGCAGGCATGATGCTGTGCGAGCCAAGGGCATGGCGCACGGCTACCCGCAGGTAGTTATAAACCAACCGTTCGTCGTCGAACTTGATTTCCTGCTTCGTCGGGTGCACGTTGATGTCAATCCGAACCGGGTCCATCTCCAGAAAAATCACGTAAAACGGAAAGGTTTCCTTTGGCAAAAGCTCCTCGTAGGCAGTCATCACGGCGTGGTGCAGGTAACCGCTCTTGATGAAGCGGTCGTTGACGAAAAAGAGCTGCTCGCCCCTTGTTTTCCTCGCAAATTCAGGCTTCCCGATGAAGCCGCCGATGGTCATCACGTCGGTTTCCTCCTTCACCGGCACGAGCTTCGGGTTGAAGTTGTTGCCAAAAATGCCGACGATCCGCTGGCGCAAATTGCCCGGTGGGAGGTGGAACACCTCGGTGCCGTTGTTGTGGAGCGAGAAAAAAACATCCTCGTTGGCCAATGCAATCCGCTGGAACTCGTCGAGGATATGTCGCATTTCTATCGGGTTCGACTTGAGGAAATTGCGGCGGGCGGGCACGTTGTAAAAAAGATTTTTTACGGAAACATTGGAGCCGGGGGTGCATTGGCAAGGCTCCTGCACCATGAGTTTGGAGGCTTCGATGGCGATGCGAGTGCCCAGTTCCTGGTTGTGGGGGCGGGTGCGCATTTCGACCTGTGACACGGCGGCGATGGAAGCCATTGCCTCGCCCCTAAAGCCCATCGTTCGGATGGCAAAGAGGTCTTTGGCCTCCCTGATCTTGGAGGTGGCATGGCGCTCGAAGCACATCCGGGCATCGGTTTCTGACATGCCGCAGCCATTGTCAATTACCTGAATCAATACCTTTCCGGCATCTTTCACGATGAGCTTCACGCTCGTTGCGCCAGCGTCAATGGCGTTTTCCACCAACTCCTTGACAACGGAAGCGGGTCGCTGCACGACCTCCCCGGCGGCAATCTGGTTTGCGATGGATTCTGGTAGTAGCTGAATGATGTCAGCCATGGTTGGTATTCCCAGCGTTTGGGGGTTTGAGAATTTGAGGGTTTGAGTGGGTTCCTGCTTCAAGCCCTCAAATCCATAAACCCAACTTTACTCAAAAAGATATGCGAATCGGGGCAAATATACCTCAATTGCCACAAACGTGAGTACCACCAGCACGGCGATGATGACCAGCAGCAGCATATTGGACCTCACCACCCGCTGCTGGCGGACGCTTTTGTCGGTCAGATAGCTGCTCTGACGCCGCATGTTGCGCCTGATGCGAGCCTTCAGCGCTTCTGGGTTGTCGCCCTGAAGTGCTTCAGCAGCCTTGCGGCGTTCCAGCATTTCCTCCCTTTTTTCGTCGTAAAACCGGGGGTGGTAGGTAAACCCAACGGGTTTTAGTGGCTTGAAGAATCCGAAAAGTGCCATGTTAAAATTTTATTGCTGAATTGTTGAATTGCTGAATTGTTATCGAGGCCAGCACAACAATTCAGCAATTCAACAATCCTTCGTAAACAACATCCGCCGCCTGCTGCCAGTTGAATTTGGTGCGCTGCGAGCGGCCATTGGCCACCAGTTTGTTGCAAAGATGGTCATCCTCGCAGATTCGGTGCATGGCACCAGCGATTTCTTCCACGGATGTCGGGTCAACGAGAAGGGCGGCATCCCCCGCCACTTCCGGTAGCGAAGATACGTTGGAAGTCACAACCGGCACCTCGGCGTGCATGGCCTCCAGCACGGGTACGCCAAAGCCTTCAAACAAAGACACATACACCAATGCCGTGGCAGCCCCCATCAGCCGGACGGCGTCCTCGTCGGTCACGTAGCCTAAAAATCGAATGTCTGATTGGTGCCGGGCAGCTTCAAAAGCCGTTTTCACCTCTCCTGCTTGCCAAGCAAACCGCCCAGCGATGAGCAGCTTGTGCGGCGTTCCGCTGGTCATTTTGAACTGGTCAAAAGCGGCAATGAGCCGATGTATATTCTTCCTTGGGTGCACGGCCCCGATATAGTAGAAATAGGGCTTTCCTTCGGAAAAATGTTCTCTAACCGCTTGTTTTTCAGCAAGTTGCAAGGGGCGAAACATATCCCGGCAGCCGTTGCCAGAGACGCTGATTTTTGCTGGCGCAAGCTGGTACTGCTGCACGATATCGGCCTTCGTGAACTCGCTCACGGCCACGATTCGGTCAGCCCGTCGGTTGAACTTTTTGGCAAAAAACCGATAATAAAGCCGCTGGAAAAAGGAAACCTGTTCAGGATAGTGCACGTGGGCGAGGTCGTGCGTGACCAGCACGGTTTTCACCTTGGTGCCCAGCGTCAGGAAATTATCAGGGGAGAGAAAAACGTCAACCTTGTGCCGCTTCAATGCACGGCGCACCGACCACTCGAACCACCAGACAAATAAAAATGGATGCCTCGCAGGCGGGAACAGCACGATGGGGGTCACGTTTTTGCCAAAAACAAAACTTTGGTCAAATGGCCTGTCGAAATAAAAAAAAAAGGAATGCTCAGGATGCTGTTCCACCAGCCGCCTGACCACTTCATGGGTGTATAGGCCAATGCCTTCCAGCCTGTTTTTTAGTAAAAAGCGCGTGTTGACGGCAATTCTCATTCACAAAATCAATTCCTCCTGAAAAGCCCGACCACGAACAACAGGACAATGGCCCCCGCTGCGGAAGTCAAAATGGTGCTGATGGTCCCGGTGCCCAAAGAGACGCCCAGCTTAGCAAACAGCCAGAATCCGATGAAGCCGCCCACGATGCCGATGATGATGTTGCCGAGGAGGCCAAAGCCGTAGCCTTTGAAAAGTACGCCAGCCAACCAGCCAGCTACTGCGCCAATGATGAGGGTGTAAAGCAAATCCATAGTTGATGATTTAAATTGTTTTAAAAAATTTGATAAATCTAAGGAATAACTTGTGCTTTTTTGCACCTCTGAATCTTTCTTCATGCAAATCATCGAAAAATATTTCCCAGACCTCACCGACGGGCAGCGCCAACGGTTCGCAGCCCTGGATTCGCTATACCGTGACTGGAACGCCAAAGTCAACCTCGTTTCCCGCAAGGACATTGACAACCTCTATGAGCGGCACGTGCTACACTCACTGGCCATTGCCAAAGTGTTGCGGTTTCATGCTGGTGCCGAAATCCTCGACGTCGGCACGGGCGGTGGCTTTCCGGGCATCCCATTAGCTATCCTCATGCCCGATGTCAGTTTCCATCTGATTGATGGGACCTTGAAGAAAATCAAGGTGGTACAGGACGTTATCGAGCAATTGGGCCTCGAAAACGCAAGGGCACAGCCGGTGCGTGCAGAGGAACTGAAGAACGCCCACTACGATTTTGTGGTGACGAGGGCGGTGGCCGAGTTGAACATGCTGAGACTGTGGACCTCGCAGCGGCTGTTCAAAACCAAGGAGTCGCATTCCATGCCCAATGGCCTTATTGCCCTGAAAGGGGGCAACCTCCGGGCCGAGATAAAGGCGCTGCCCAAGGGTGAGTACACGGAAACCTACCCGATTTCCGATTATTTTGAGGAGGAATATTTCAAGGAAAAATTCGTGGTGTACTTGCAGGCTTAGATCAGGTCGAGGCCCCAACGCAGAAACGATTGGTATCACTCCCCCGAAAACGTCCACTTCACCATCTCTTTTAGCGTCGCTTTTTTTCCATAAAGCAACACGCCCACCCGGTAAATCCTGCCCGATAGCCAGACGAAGAACACCGCCGAACCTGCCAGCATCACCATTGAGAGCAGCACTTCCCACAGCGGCGGCTCAAACGCCAACCGTGCCGGCATGATGACTGGCGAGAACAGTGGGAAAATGGACATCCACCGTGCCAACGCACTGGTCGGGTTCTCTATCACCGGGCTGATGAGTATGATGGACAGGATGATGGGGGCCATCGCTACCATCGAAAGTGACTGGCTCTCGCCCATGTCGTCGCCCATGGAAGCACCCACGGCGGCAAAAAGGGAGGCGTAAATGAAGTAGCCGCCCACAAAATAAAAGAGGAACAATGGCAGGATGTATCCCCAGTTTTGACTGGCCAGAGCCTCAAAAACCTGCCCGGCCTGTGAGGCCATTTCTTCCGAGCCAGGTTGTTGCATGCCCGCCATCGGAGACTGCACCGAAGCTGCGTCCATGCCCAAAAAAGCCGTGGCCATTGAGGATAGCACGAAGGTCATGGTTATCCAAATCAACATTTGCGTTAGCCCTACGGCGCTCACGCCTAATATCTTGCCCATCATCAACTGGAAGGGCTTCACGGACGAAATGATGACCTCCACGATGCGGTTCGTCTTTTCCTCCATCACCGACCGCATGATCATTGCCCCATAAAAAATCAGCACGATGTAAATTATGAAGCCCGAAATGAACCCAATGGCGGTGGCAAGTTCGGCGCTGCTTTTTTTGCCCGTTTCCACCAGTACGCCCTCCTTGTTAAAGGCCAGTTCCTCCTGTTCGATGCCGACTTTGGTCTTGAAGTTTTTCATCACGTCCTCGCTGTAACCGGCGTCTTTTACCTTTTTGGCCGATACTTGTTCGGCCACCTTGTCGGTGACATAGCCCACCACGCTTAACGAAAGCTGCCCTTCGGAAAAATAGCTGAGGCTAAGTTTCTCTCCATTAGGCGGCAGCGTTGGGATATAAAGCACCCCGTCAAACCCCTGACCTTTATAAGTGGCCTTTAGCACGTCCAGCGGCTCTTGGGAGAGGGTAAACCTCGCCCTCGCCGAGGTGTCGGCAGGGGCCACGAAGATGCCGGAGTCGTCCTTCACGACCAGCGATTTTTTTTCCTTGCCCGCAAACAGCGCCACCAGCACCGGAATGGTGAATAGCGCCACGAAGATGATGGGCGACAGCAGCGTGATGAGGATGAAGCTCTTTTTTTTCACCCTCGTCAGGTATTCCCGTTGTACGATTAACCAAAGTTTATCCATTTTGAAAGGATTGAAGGATTGATGGAAAGGAGGATCGAAGCGGCTTAATTGCCAACCGTTTCATTTACCCGTCGGATGAAAATCTCACTGATGCTCGGCAGTATTTCGTTGAACGAACCGATTTGGACGCCATGCTCGATGAGGTAGCGCAGGACGTCGTTCGTGTCCGCCCCGGCTGCTACCTGTACCGTCAGGCGGTGGTTTTCGTTGTTTTTTTGGATAAAAAAGCGGTCGGCGCCCGGCAGGTTTTCAGGCAACGAGCCATTGTACCCGATGCTGAACAGGTTCTCCTTGAAGCGTTGTTTCACATCGGTCACACGACCTTCCAGCACGTTTCGGCCCTTGTTGATGAGCACGATATGGTCGCACATCTCCTCCACCTGCTCCATCCGGTGCGTGGAGAAGATGATGCTCGTCCCGTTCCGTGCCAGCTCCCGGATTTCCGCTTCGATGAGGTTGGCGTTGATGGGGTCGAGGCCGCTGAACGGCTCGTCAAGGATGAGCAGCTTGGGCTTGTGCAGCACGGTGACGATGAACTGCACCTTCTGCTGCATCCCCTTGGAGAGTTCGTCCACTTTTTTGTCCCACCAATCCAAGATGTCGAATCGCTTGAACCAGTAGGCAAGCGCCTCTTTGGTTTGCACGGCACTGAGTCCCTTGAGGCGGGCGAGGTAGGTGAGTTGCTCGCCGACCTTCATTTTTTTGTAGAGGCCCCGCTCTTCCGGCATGTAGCCGATTTGCTCGGGGTGGCGACTGTTAAGCGGCTCGCCGTCCAGCCAGATTTGCCCACTATCGGCCTTGGTAATGTTGGTGATGATGCGGATGAGCGAGGTCTTGCCAGCGCCATTCGGCCCCAACATGCCGAACACCACGCCCTTGGGGATGTCGAAGCTCACATTGTCAACGGCCCGGAAGTCGCCGTAGGATTTGACCACTTGTTCAAGTCGGAGGATATTCATGTGTTGAATAGATTGTGTGGGCAAGGTAGGTTTTTCGGCAAAACGGACGGTCAAGTTATTCTATCGGGGATAGATTTTTTTCGATGAACATGAAACAGGAGGAATTCCCAAGTGTGGCGCCCCGCTTCTTTTTTGCCCAAAATAAATAAGGCGCTTTTTGAAAAACACCCTACTTTAACGCCCTCAAACGCCCCTTCAAAGGGCATTTCCACTCATCAAAAACTATCTGGTAATCATGTCAACTACACCATCCGAAAAGAAAAACACCTTCAAGCGCCGGGAATTCGTCAAAGCCGCCGGGCTGGGCGCAGCGGGCTTCTTCATCGTGCCACGCCACGTGCTCGGCAGGGGCTACATCTCCCCCAGCGACAAACTCAACGTCGCCCTCATCGGGGCGGGAGGCCGGGCCGAGGCGCACCGGGACGCCCTGAAAGACACCGAAAACCTCGTGGCTTTCTGCGACGTGGACGATGCACGGGCCAAGAAAACCTACGAGATGTTCCCGAAAGTGCCGCACTACCGAGACTTCCGCAAGATGCTCGATGCACAGGACAAGCAAATTGATGCCGTCGTCATCACCACGCCCGACCACACCCACGCCGTGGCGGCAATGGCCGCCATTACCCGAAACAAGCATGTTTACGTCGAAAAGCCGCTGGTGCACAGCATCTGGGAAGGACGTGAACTGCTGAAAGCCGCCCAAAAGCACAAGGTCGTGACCCAAATGGGCAACCAGGGCGCTTCGATGGACTGCAACCGGGAACTCGTGGAATGGGTACAGAGCGGTGCCATCGGCGACGTGACCCGTGCGCATATCTGGACGAACCGCCCCGTTTGGCCGCAAGGCATACCCACCCCAAAAGCAGGCGCAAAAGTGCCCGCCACCCTCGACTGGGACCTCTGGCTCGGCCCTGCCCAAATGCGGGACTACGACCCTGCCTACCTGCCCTTCGCATGGCGAGGCTGGTGGGACTACGGCACCGGCTCCTTTGGCGACATGGGCTGCCACCTCGTGGACCCCGTGTACCGGGCGCTGAAGCTGCACCTGCCCACCGCCGTGGAGGCCAGCACCAGCACCGTCTGGCTCAACGGTGTTGAACAAAACTACCCCGATTCCTGCCCACCTTCCAGTTTCGTGAAAATGGACTTTGCCGCCCGTGAAAACATGCCCGCTTTCGAGCTTTTCTGGTACGATGGCGGCCTGCGGCCAATGCGCCCCGCCGAGCTGGGTTCCGACGAGCCTTTCGGCAACTGGGACGGCGGCGTGCTCATCGAAGGCTCGAAGGGCAAGATGATGTGCGGCATCTACGGGGAAAACCCGACGCTGCTGCCCACCAGCCGTATGAAAGAAGTCACCGCTCCCACGCCCTGGCTGCCCCGCCGCAAGGGGTCGCACCAGCAGATTTGGGCGGATGCCTGCAAGGGCAACGGGGAGGCCACTTCGCCCTTCGAGTACGCCGTGCCGCTCACCGAGACGCTGAACATCGGCAACCTCGCCGTGCGCTGCTACGATATCAAAAAGCTTCAAAAAGGTAAGCAGCCCGACTGGTGGGCACCTTACGACTACCCCGGCCGTGTTCGCCTCGACTGGGACGCCGAGAAGGGGCAGTGCAAAAACTTCGCAGATGCTAACCAGTGGGTGAAGCGGGAGTATCGGAAGGGGTGGAGCCTTTGAGTTGGCAGTTGGCAGTCAGTCTTTGAGTTGGAAGTTCGACTGGTGGCAATTGGCCGTCGGTTCGGCAGTTGTGAAGTGTTTGAGTTGAAAAATGCCCGATTTTTCATATTTTTTTGAAAATCGGTTCATCAAAGTTCATTTCCCCTTCATCAAAGCCAACAATATGTGTTTGAAATACCATTTTATGTGTCCAACATTTCATTTTCTGTCAATCACATTTCATTTTCCGTCCACGAAAAATGAAGTTTGATAAACAAAAAATGGTTTGTTGACGACGAAAAATGAATTCTCATTGACAGAAAATGAGTTGTGATTGACAGAAAATGAATTCTCATTGACAGAAAATGAATTGTTGACGACGAAAAATGAAATGTGATTGACGAGGAAGGGTGTTTTTGAAACAGCGTGTTTCAAAATGGTGGGAAAACGGGGTTTTTGAGCGAAAAGGCGAGATTCGGGGGAGGTGGGGAGAAATTATTTGGTTCTGTGGGGAAAAAGGCACAGCTCCTTTTCACCACCGTATTGAAGCGGGGCTTTTAAGGTATTGCCTTATTCAGACATACGCCGATGATATTGTTCGTTGCACCGAGCGAATCCATCGCAAGGTTCAAATCGCCCATAGTCGCATTCAAAAAAAAAGCTGTACCGGAGAGCATCATCCCAGTACAGCTTTTTTTTAGGTGGCCTGCGCCTCACCAATTCCTCACCTCGTGCGGATACCGCACCTGGTACTCCCGCTTCACCATCGTCACCATCATCTCCCGGAGCAGTTCGATGCCCTCTTTGTTGGCGGCGGAGATGAAAAGGCAGTCGTGTTCGTACTGGTTTTTCAGGTTGGCCAATAGCTCCCGTTCTATTTCCTTCTTGATTTCACTGTCAAGCAGAGCGTCGAAATTTTTGTCCCGGTAGATGTCCATCTTGTTGAAGACCATCAGCGTGGGCTTGTTGCGGGCGCCCAGTTCCTCCAGCGTTTCGTTCACGGAGGCGATATGGTCCTCATAATGGGCATGGCCGACGTCCACCACGTGCAGCAGGATGTCGCTCTCCCGCACCTCGTCCAGCGTGGACTTGAAGCTCTCCACGAGGTGGTGCGGCAGCTTGCGGATGAAGCCGACGGTGTCGGAAAGCAAGAAGGGGACGCTCTCGTAAACCACCTTGCGCACCGTCGTGTCCAGCGTGGCGAAGAGTTTGTTTTCGGCAAACACGTCGGACTTGCTCAACACGTTCATCAGCGTGCTCTTCCCCACGTTCGTGTAGCCCACCAGCGATACCCGGATAAGCTCGCCACGGGTCTTCCGCTGCGTGATGGCCTGCTTGTCAATCTTTTCGAGCTGTTTTTTCAGGATGGCAATCTTGTCCCGGACAATGCGTCGGTCGGTCTCGATTTCCTTTTCGCCGGGGCCCCGCATCCCGATACCGCCCCGTTGGCGCTCCAAGTGCGTCCAGAGGCCCCGGAGGCGGGGCAGCAGGTACTGGAGTTGTGCAAGCTCCACCTGCGTCTTGGCTTGAGCAGTTTGCGCCCTGCGGGCAAATATGTCGAGGATGAGCGAGCTGCGGTCCACGATTTTCACCTTCAGCTCCGATTCCAGCGCCGACACTTGTTTGCCGCTGAGGTCGTCATCAAAAATGACCATGTTGATGTCCTCGTGCTCCTCGATGTACTTTTTGATTTCGGCCAGCTTGCCCGTGCCGATGAAGGTGCGGGGGTGCGGGTTGGGCAGCCGTTGGATATAGCGGCGCACACACTTGGCCCCGGCCGTGAGCGCCAGGAACTCCAGCTCGTTCAGGTATTCCTGCACTTGCTCCTCGGTCTGCATACCGTACACCACGCCAACCAGCACGGCATATTCGGTTTCTTCTTTAAGTCCTTTTACTTGGTTGGTGCTTAAGCTCCATTCTTTTTGCATGATAAGGATTGAATAATTGAGGGGTTGAATGATTGAATATTCGGTCAGGAGGATTTGCCACCTGATGTCGCTTTAGCTTTGGCGGTGATGGCCAGTATTTCATCGGCTTCTTGCTGGAGCCGCTTCAATTCTATAGAATCTATTTTAAATCCGGTGCCTTCTATCATTTCGAGCCAAAACACCGATTCATCGGCTTCTTCGACCACGATACAAATTTTTGAGAAAAACTCGGCTTGTGACCTCCCCCTGCAAGCAGCTCGATAGTTTGCTGCGACCGAGGTTGCTGATTTGATGATTTGGTAGGAAATAACTCTTGCAGCTTGATCGGGCGGAAGGGTTCTACAAAATTTGATGATGTCAATTGCAAACTGTTTGGACTTCTTTTGGAACCAAGCAATGAATTCCTCCTTTGATTTAAAAACTGGTTTTTCCATAGTCTTCTCAATTTCCACCAAAGGTAGTTCCCAACATTCAATCCTCCAATCCCTCAATCCCTCAATCCCTC
>DIUC01000085.1:132979-139389 GCA_002435785.1 Saprospiraceae bacterium UBA6168
CAATCCTTCAATCCTTCAATCCTTCCAACTACTTCCCAACCCACTCTTGAGGGTTCAACCTTGTTTTCTCTTTCCAGATTTCAAAATGCACCTCCGAGGTGTTGCTCTTGCGGTCGGTGCTCACCTTGCCGATGCTTTGGCGGATGGCCACCTTGTCGCCTTTTTTCACACTGACCTCTTCCAGGTTGGAGTAAACGGTGTAGTAGTTGCCGTGCTGCAAAATCACCATATAGTCAAAGCCGGGAATGAACTGTGTGCCCACCACCGTGCCCTCGAAAATGGAGCGAACGGGTGCTCCTTCGTCAGTGCGGATGTCAATGCCGTTGTTCACGATTTCGATGTTCGGGATAGTCGGGTGCGGCTGCCGCCCAAAATGCCCCGTGATGACGCCATTCTTCACGGGCCAGGGCAGCTTGCCCTTGTTGTTTTGAAAGTCCTTGGAAATGCTGGACACTTCCGGCGTGGCGGTCGGCGTAACGGCGGCCTTGCCGGGGGTGGCCGGAGCGACGGGTGTCGCTGCCGAATTGGCAGCAGCAGCGGCAGCGGCGGCCTTTTCTTCTCGCCGTATCCGCTCCATTTCCTCCCGAATCACCTTTTCGATGGCAGTGTTCAGCTTGGTGGCGGCCACTTGCTTGGACTCCAGGTCACGTGCAAGCCGGGACTCGTCGCCCTTGAGGGTTTCCAGAAGGCGGTTCTTGGCCTCCATCTCCAATCCCAGTAGTTGTGACTGGCGCTTTTCGGTACCCAAGAGGTTTTCTTTTTCCCGCTTGCGGTCTTCGAGCGCTTTAATCTTGTCGAGCAGGGTCTGCTGGGTATCGAGGATGAGGCGAGCCTGCCGCTGCCGATAGCGGTCGTACTGCCGCAGGTACTGCCAGCGCCGGAAGGCATCGTTGAAGCTCTGTGCGGACAGCAAGAAAAGCCATTTGCTGCGCAACAGCCGCTGGCGGTAGGCATGGCGGGCTATCTTGGTGTACTCCGCTTTGAGCCGTTCGGTATCGTCGTTGAGGGCCAGCACCACGGTGGCCGTGCGCTCGACGTTTTCCAGCAGGAACTGCATTTCGGCTTGCAGCGTCTCGACGAGTTGTTGGCGCTTGCTTATCTGCTTTTGTAGGGTGACGTAGCGGGAAAGCGTAGCCTCCTTGTCCTCCTTTGTTTGTTTCAGCAGGGTGGAGGTCTGCTCGATGTCCTTCAGCAGCTTTTTGCGCTTGTCCTCCAGTTCTTTTCGGTTTTGCTGCGCAATGCCCGTCCCCATTGCGAAGAGCAAGAAAAGCAGCAACCAAAGTATTTTTTTTGAATGGGACACGGTGAATGATAAATGGTTGAATGAAGCAATGATGAATGGCCGCTGATTCATCATTGACCATTTATCATTTATCATTTTGTACAAGCTAATTCGCCTTCTTATAGCCCGACGGCACCTCGAATTTCATTTCCTGCGGAACGTTGACCTCCACTTTCGAGAACTCGATTTGCACCTTCATCTGGCCCAGGTCGGGGCTTTTCAGGTTGAAGCTACGAACATACGAAAATTGCTGTTTGTCAGCCAATGGGCGATAATCCGACGAAAAAACATCCATGCTCCGCTTGTTCCGAAAATCGTCCACGAGGAATCGGCGCAGCAGCATTTCGGGGTGGCCGAGCCAGTAGGTGGCATTGAGGGATTCCGTTTTTTGCGCCAAGGTATATAGCAGCGAGTCCACCCCTGCCACGGTTTCCCTTGAGAAGAAGACGGGGTTGCCCAGCAGGATGGCTTGCAGTCCCTGAAAGCCTACGGGCAAGCTGTACTCCTTCTGGGCGTACTCGAAGGGCTTGGCGGTGTACTCGTTGTTGATGCGGTCAATGACGAAGATGCTGTCCGGCGTGAGCAGCACCCGTGCGCCCTCGATGCTGAACTTCTTGAAGTTCATCCAGATGGCGCTGTCCTTCCTCATGCGGATGTTGGCGGTGAAGCTCTCGCCGCCGTACTCGTCGCTGTACGAGATTTTGGCCCTGGCGCCCAGCCACTCGGCATTCACCGAGTTTTCGAGCAGGCCCTTCATCAGCGCCTTTTCACTCTTCGATTTTATGGCGTCGCCGTGCGCACGGCGCATGGTTTTGCAAGCGGAAAACGCCAATAGCGCCAGCAGCAAAACATATATCGGGAGGTGGTTTAGAGATTTCAAAAGTCAGGTGATTTTCTTCGTAAAAACGCAAAGTTACGTTGTTTGGATATGCTTCGAGTAGCTGGCTATTTTTTACAGGCAAACTGACTGAATGGTCCGTGAGGTTTTGGGGTTTTCGGGTTCTAAAAACCCCAAAACCCCAAAACTTCACGAACCATTGTGACTATATGCCTTCCCGGAAAACAGGTGTTTCGCCCGGCAGCCGCTTCCGTTCATTGAGCACTCAACACTTTTGGTAGAAAAATGTTAGTGAAGGCTTTAGGGGCAAATACCTTTGCCGTGCATCTTCCGTTTGCCCACAAAAAAACCAAAGCAATTCATCTTCCAAATTACTACCAACACCCGACATGATTTTTATTAGACTTATCACGCTTACCCTGCTTTTTTGCGCAGCAAACCAAATTTTTGCGCAGCAAACCAAAATAACCGTCAGCGGCGCCGTGAAGGACGACGACAACGGTGAGACGCTCATCGGCGCCAGCGTTTACGATGCCACGAGCGGCAACGGCGCCACGACCAACGAGTATGGTTTTTACTCGCTCACCTTGCCAATGGGCAATGATTCCATTACCCTGGAGTACAGCTACGTGGGCTTCCAGCCAGTGAACAGGCGCATATTGCCCAATAAAAACCTGACGCTGAACGTGCGCCTCGGCACAGGCGTCCAACTACAAGAAGTGGTGGTGAAGGCAAACGCTTTTCAAGAATCCATCCGTTCCACGGAAATGAGCGTCGAGCAAATCACCACCAAGGAAGTCAAAGTGATACCCGCCCTGCTCGGCGAGTCGGACATCCTGAAGGTCATCCAGCTAAAGCCGGGCATACCCAGCGGCTCGGAGGGCAACACGGGCCTGTACGTGCGGGGCGGCGGAGGCGACCAGAACCTCATCGTGTTGGACGAGGCCATTGTCTATAACGCCAACCACCTCTTCGGCTTTTTCAGCACCTTCAACACCGATGCGGTCAAGGACCTCAAGCTGTACAAGGGCGGCTTCCCGGCGCAGTACGGCGGGCGGCTCTCCTCGGTGATTGATGTGCGGATGAAGGACGGCAACAACCAGCGCTTCGCTGGCACGGGGGGCATCGGCCTCATCAGCTCCCGCCTGACGTTGGAGGGGCCGATAGAGAAGGATAAATCGTCGTTCATCGTGAGCGGGCGGCGCACCTACGCCGACCTCATCACCCGGCAGGTGAACAAGGCCAACGACGACAATCCCGACTACAACCCCATCCCGGACTACTATTTCTACGACCTAAATACCAAGGTGAACTTCGACTTGGGGGAAAACGACCGGCTCTTTCTCAGTGGCTACTTTGGGCGGGATGTCTTTTCCTTCAACGGCGATTTTTTCGACTTCAATTTCAGTTGGGGAAACAAGACGGGAACTGCCCGCTGGAACCATGTTTTTTCCCAAAAACTGTTTCACAACCTGACGTTTACGTACTCGGATTACGACTACAACATCGAGACAAAGCTCACCGGCTTCTCCTTCAAGGTCGGCTCCGACGTGCAGGACGCCAACCTGAAATCCGACTTTTACTACGGCCTCAACGACAACCACATACTCCGTTTTGGTGCCAGTGCGACACACCATAGCTTTGGGGTGGGCAGGCTCAAGGCGGGCAGCGACGACGGCGAGGTGAGCTTCTCTGGCGGCAACGACTTCACCGCCTACTCCATGGGCGCCTATATCGCCGACGAGATGAGCCTCGGCAAACACTGGAAAATCAACACAGGGCTTCGGCTTTCTGGCTTCGCAAACAACACATTTTATGCTGGCATAGAGCCTCGCATAGCGGCCCTCTACAACGTGAACACTGCCCTCTCGTTCAAGGCCAGCTACGCCCGCATGTTCCAGTACCAGCACTTGGTGTCCACATCGGGCATCTCGCTCCCCACCGACATCTGGTATCCCAGCACCAAGCAGATAAAGCCCCAGCGCTCCGACCAAGTAGCCATTGGCGTGGAAAAACTGCTGGGCAAGCAGTACCTCCTCACCAATGAGTATTATGTGAAATGGCTCCGCAACCAAGTGGACTTCGTGGACGGCGCACAGCTCTTCGCCAACGACAACTTGGAGAATGAGTTTGCCATCGGCAAAGGCTACGGCTACGGCATGGAACTGGGCATCGAGAAGCAAGAAGGCAACCTTCGGGGCTGGGTCGGCTATACCCTTGCAATGGTGAAGCGAGGCGACTTCATGCCGATTGATGACACCAAAGTGTTCGCTGGGGACGGCAAATACTTCTTCCCCCGCTACGACCGCCGCCACGACTTCTCGCTGGTGCTGATGTACGAACTAACGAGGCGCATCACCCTCTCCGGCACGGTGATTTATGGCAGCGGCGACCGCACTTGGCTGCCCGTCGGGCGGTTTGTGCTACAGGATGTGCCGGGCGCCAACTTCCAGCCAATCGTGCCGGTGTATGGTGAGCGGAACGCCTTTCGGTTGCCTTACTTCTTCCGGTCGGACTTGGGCATCGTCTATAAGTTTTTCCCGAAATGGGGCGAGAGCGACCTGACCCTGAGCGTGTTCAACTTGACGAACCGCCGGAACGCCTTTTTCCTCTTCCTCGAACCGCAATACGACAAGGGTGTTGACCCACTGATAGACCCCTTGGCCATCCCCACAGGCGTGGCAGCCAAACAGGTTTCGCTATTCCCGATTATCGGGTCACTGACGTGGAACTTCAAGTTTTAATACTGGTTGACACAAGTTGAAGGTAGTTATAAAAGGTTGATAAACAACTGTTTAAATTAAAATTGCAATGAAATCATTCTTGAATCTCAATAAATTAAAGGGTATGAAGTCAGTGGCTTGGCCCAGTTTCGCTGTACTCCTTTTTGCTTTTTCCTTCCAAAGCTGCGGCAACCTGGAGAAAGAAATTGACCTCAACCTGCCCGTGTATGAAAGCCAATACGTGGTGGAGTGCTACCTGGAGCCAGGGCAGCCGTTCGGCTTGTTGCTGACGAGGAGTGCGCCCTACTTTGAGCCATTCCCCACCGACCTGCTGAACTTTGTGGAAAACATCCTCGTGGACAGCGCAGATGTGACCATCACCCACAACGGCGTGGACTATATCCTGGCCAACGAGCCTTCCCTCAACCCGTTCACGCTCAAGGTCTTCAACTACACCAACCCGGCGTTGGTGCCCACGGATTTCGACAATGATTTTTCGTTGAAAATCACACTGCCAAATGGCAAGGTCATCACCTCGACCACCCGATTGCTGCCCGTCGTGCCGATTGACAGCGTGGTCATCGAGTTCGATGCCAAGCGGGACACGCTGGCCCGCTGCCTGACCTATATCTCCGACGACCCCGCGCAGGCGAACTTCTACCGCCGGATGCTTCACCACAACTCGCTCCTCGACTCCATTCCCAACCAAGACTTCACCACCAACGACGACTATGTGGACGACCGCACCATCGTTTTCGGCACCAGCTACGATTTCAAGGAAGGGGACACGATATACAACACCATGTTTCACATTGACCGGGCCTACTTCGACTTCTGGGAGAGTACGTTCAATGCCATCAACTCCAACGGAAACCCGTTTGGTCAGCCGAGCAGCATCATCTCCAATATGAGGGGCGACGCTGGAGCCATCGGCATTTTTACGGGTCTGAGCTATGATAGGGTGATGACGGTGGTGAAGAAGTGAGCCCTTGGTGAGTGGTAAAAAACGCCCAACAAGCAGTACTTGATGGGCTTTGATGTTGGCGGTCCGGACGGGACTCGAACCCGCGACCCTCCCGAGTACTCGGGACAGGTAGCCTAACCAACCGAACTACCGGGCACGCCAGCTTGATACCCGGCATTTTTAAAAAACGCCCAACAAGCAGTACTTGAGGGGCTTTGGTGTTGGCGGTCCGGACGGGACTCGAACCCGCGACCCTCCCGAGTACTCGGGACAGGTATCCTAACCAACCGAACTACCGGGCACGCCAGCGATCAGCTTGAGGTAGAAGTCCCTGTTCTTTTGGGCCTTGAGGAATTTTTCCCTTTTCATGGCATCCGCCTTCGAGCCAAACCCTTCATGGTACACCAATAACCAAGGCTGCTTGGTGGCCGTGTAGCCCGTTTTCGCAGTGTTGTGCTTTTCAAGCCGCAGCACGACGTCTTGGGTGTAGCCAACGTAAAAGCTGCCATCCTTCTTGCTCTGCAAAATGATAGGTGTAGAACATGGTTCCGACTTTTTTGAAACAAAAAACGCCCAAAAAGCAGTACTTGAGGGGCTTTGGTG
>DIUC01000016.1 GCA_002435785.1 Saprospiraceae bacterium UBA6168
TCATAAAAGTGTACAGTAGCGTAATGACCCATGAACCATGCTAAGGGGCATTTTATAACGCTGGGAATTCTTAACGCAAGGACGCAAGGATTTATACCTCGAACCGTCAGTTTTTTCTGAATAAACCCTCATAAACCAATCTCAACCGTTCTCAACCATTCCAATATTCCCCGCTCCAATACTCCTGCTATCATTGCATGGCTTGGTGCCGATGGATGACCATCCTTTTTTGAAAGTCCCCATTTGTCATCCGGGTACGCCGCCTTGTGGCTTTGCCAGACCGGAAATACATCCATTAGCTCGAAGCCATTTTCTTTGCAAGCAATTTGCACATAATCCATAGCCTCTGCATCGGGGTTGGTCGCCAGCGTTATCACCTTGAACCCATATTCGTCCTGCAACTGCTTCAACCGCTTCATGGCATTCATATAGGCATCAATGTCAACCATGTCGTGGTATTCGGGAGGCACCCGATCAAGGGTGTGCGCATAGTCAGTCCCTTGCTTGTTGAACGGGGCGCTCTGCAAGTTTCCGTCTATTCCGTCATTGTCTTCCAATCGTTGGAACACAAGCGATTGTCTCAAGCTGAAATAATCCGGCTTCTTGCGGATGAAATTGGGCAGGTGGCAGTCGTTTCCAATATAGTTGATGATGACCATGTCCACTTTCTCTAAATCAATCTTATGCGCCAAGGTTGCCACCTCCATCACGGTATTGTACCCTGGCACCGCCGTATTGACGATTTCATAGGTGATGGAATCCTGCTCGTTCAGCTTGTTCTCCAATTTGGTCAAAAAGCAGTCCCCCTCATTGACGCCCCAACCAAACATCACCGAATCGCCCAACCCTATTATCTGAAACGTCTTTTTCGACTTGACCGCCGGATAGTTTTTGTCCCTAAATCCTTGTGCGTTCGTTTCCACCAAAACCCCTTGAAAAAGGTACCTGGAGGATGGAATCAACTCATAAATGATGTAACGAAAGGCAGACAATTGGATGATACGCCCCAAGTCCAGCTCATCATTTGGTTGGACAACGGGCTTCCGTTGGCCAGCGCCAATGGTCTTTAAATCATTGTAACTGCAATAATGATAAACCCTATACCCAACTTCGACAAGTAGTAGGCTAAATAGGGTACCCAATAAAATGGCTATCAGTTTGAACAATGATTGGCGACTCATATCCATTCATTTAATCCCCACAGAAAAAGGGGTTTATAGCTGTATTCCATCCACTATTTTCCACGGGTTCAACCTGCCCAAGTCCAAGATGAAGGCAATGCGCTCGTACCATTTGTCCCGCCCACTGGTGTCATAAAGTCCGGGCATTTTGTCGCTGCCATGCAGGGTCTTTGAATTGACCACGGGGATATAAACGCCAAAAATGCCTTTACCAAACTCCAGCGCTATCCCCCCCTGCCACCACACTTGGTCGGCAAATTCGAGGTCACTGCTGATGGGCCGGGCATCGTCATAATAACCAAAGTCGAAGTAGGGCTTGAGCGGCAGCTTCAACGGCAAATCCTTCGGCAGGTCGGCCTTGAGGTTGACGGCGAAGATGAAATTATTGCTCCGGCCCTCCGAATACGGGCTGCCAAGCGGCACTTTCAGGCCGCCCTCCCGTTGGTGGATTTGCTGCGACCAACTTCCGGTCGGCTCCGTACGCCCGAAGTAATAGTCATCGTAGCGGTAGTCGTTGAAGCCCTGCCCGGTAAGGCTGAAATAGCCGGGCCCAACAAAGCCCCGCTCCCGGTAGTCGTTCTTCAGGAAGCCACCAAAAAAGAACCGTGCATAGATGCTGCGCTTGTGGTCATAGGTCAGCGCCGTGTTAGCCTCCAACGAGAGGCGGACATAGCTGCGCTTGAGCTTCGAATTGAACACATCGTCGAAGCTGCGCTGCTCCAGTGCCAGGCGCAGGCTATACGGGTCGAGGGCACGGCGGTCCCCAAGCTCCCAGCTGGCCTCGTTGATGATGGCATCGTCCCACTCCAGGGAGTAGCCTCCACTACCGTTGCCCACTATCTCCTGCTCCTGCAAAAAGATGCTGCGCAATTGTATTTCCTGGTAAAATTTGCTGGTCGGAACCTTCACCAAGTCCAACCGCACGAACGGCACGATGCGGCGGTATTGCAGCAGTTCCTTCCTGACTTCCCCATCAACAAACTTGTAAGAAGCCTCCCGATAATTGAAAGCCTTCGAGTTTATCCCAAAGCTCAGCCGCTTTATTTTTTCTGTTTTTGGAAAAATATTGTACTGCAAATTGGCCGTGCCCACCAGGTCCTTGGAATTGAAACCATACATCGTAGCCAACTGGTACTCAAACTTTCGGGCTGGCACGATTCCATTGTGCAAAGACAAGCCAGCCATTGCGCCATCGTACAGGTTCCAGCCGAGCAGCGGGATGAAGTTCAGCGTGGTGCGCTGGCTGTTTTCCAATGGGCCGAGAAACCGCAGCTTGAGCGGCTCCACCGTTTTCAGGGGCCCGCTGGTCTTGATGGTGTTGTTCTTGCGGTAGGCATCCAAGGTGGTGCGCCCTCCATCCAGCACGAGGCGGTCGCAGTCGGTGGCGGGAAAATCCACGGTGTTTGCGCCAGCGAAACCCTCGTACCACACCGTGCGAACGGCCACGGTGTCCCGGTAGGCGGTGATGGGGAATGGCGCAACGATTTCGCCCTTGTTTTTCACAGAAACCTTGTAGCCGTTGGCCGCATCGCCGCTGATGTTTTGGAGCGAATAGTCCAACTGGTTGATGGTGTTGAGGTAGTCGCCGAACATCCAGCCCAGTTTCTTGCCGCTTTCCTGTTCAAAAATCGCCCGCAGGTCGGCGGGTTGCGGGTGCTTGAAATGCCACCGGTCGTAGTAGATTTTCATGATTCGGTCAAACTCCGCCGTGCCGAGGTATTGCTCCAAATGACCGAAGGCCGAGCCGGGCTTCACATAGGCGCTCAAGCCATAGTTTATCTGCGAAAAATCGTCGGAGTGCGTGTCCGGTGCTTGGTCCTGGCGGCGGCGGCACTGAAAGTTGAAGGCAAGTTCATAAGCATCGCCGTCAAGGCCGTTGGCGAGGAACTTGGGCAGCCCGAAATCGGCACGGGAGCCATAGTATTGGCGCATATAGCGGTACTCGTAGTAAGTGTTCATGCCCTCGTCCATCCAGGCATGGTTGCGCTCGTTGCTGGCCAGCAGCTCGCAAAACCAGTTGTGGCCGACCTCGTGGGTAATCACGTTGTCGAGGCCACGGGCGCTGTTCGAGTTGCCGATGACCGTAATCATGGGGTACTCCATGCCCCCCCCAGCGCTCAGGGCACTGTGCACGGCAGTGGCCTGTGGCCACGGATACTCGCCCACGTGCTGCGAATAAAACTCCAAAGCACGGCGCACATACTCGGCACCACGCACCCATAGTTCGGCTTCTTTGTTGGTGAACATGCCCCATGCTTCCACCTTTTTGCCGCTGGGCATCACCGCCTCATCCTTCACCACATGGAAGCGCTTGTCGGCAAACCAGGCAAAATCATGCACCATCTCGGCGGTGTAGCGGATGGTCTTCATCGCCGTTGCCGAAGGCGGATAATCCTCGCCCTTTGGGAAGCCGTTTTTTATAAAACCCTTTGTCTCAGCCACTTTTTGTTCCAAAAACCGCACTTCGCTCTCCGTTTGAAGACTCCCCGTAGCGCCCACCACGTAGTTTTCGGGAAGGGTGATGGTCACGTCGAAGTTGCCGAACTCGGCATAAAACTCCCCTTGGTCGAGGTACGGCATCGGGTGCCAGCCGGTAGCGTCATAGACGGCGGGCTTGGGGAACCACTGCGTCATTTGGTAGCTGGTGCCCACATGGCCGAGGCGGCTCCACGAGGCGGGGATTTTTAGGGTAAACGGGGTGTTTATGACGATTTTGCCGCCCGGCTGCAATGGTTGCGGGAGGAGCAGCACGGCGATGTCGGGGTGGTGCTTGTCAAACGCCCACGGGACTTTTTGGCCGTAGGCCGAGAAATCGAGGTTGGTGTAATAGCCAAGGTCTTTATCTTTGGCGAAATAAAACTTCGTGTCGCCCGTGCGCAGTTTTTGCTTCGCAAAGGCGGAGTTTTGCCCCTTGAAGGCATTGCCCCAAAGGTGCATCCAGATGGAGTCGAGCTGGTGCGGCGAGTTGTTCTGGTACTCGATGATGATGTCGCCAGCGATGGTGTGCGCCACGTCGTCGAGGGTGACGTTGATGCGGTAGTTGACTTCCTGCTGGAAGTAGTTTTGGGCGAATGAGCGGGTTAGCGTACTTGCCAGCAAGGCAAAGAGGAGTATTTTTTTCATCAAAATATCGTGTTTTTTACCGTGTCCTGCTGTGCCTGCTGTGCCTCCATGTTGAAATTCAACACAGCGTACAAGTAGGAACGGAGGAACTTGGCGTTCAAATCCTTTCGGCAAATGTATCAATTAATGAAAGTCATTCTTCTGCTGTTGTGCTTCTTTTCTACGAACCTGCTCATGGGTCAGGCTGCCTTCCCCGCATCATGGGTGGGCGACTGGAGCGGCCAGCTCGAAATCTTCACGGCCACTGGCAAGGTGCAGGAAATCCCGATGGAGCTGCACATACATCCCTTGGACACCGTGCCGGCAGCCCATACCTTCCAAATCGTATACGGCGAGGACAAAGTGACCGGCAACCGGCCCTACGAATTGGTCACGGTGGACGCCGGACGGGGCCTCTACCTCATGGACGAAAAGAACAGCATCAAGATGGAGGCATACTACATTAATGGCAAGCTGGTACAGTGGTTCGAGGTGGAGGGCACGCTGCTCTATACTACCACGGAACTGGTCGGCGAGGAGTTGCACTGGGAAATTGTCTCTGGCAGCTCGACCCCCGTGAGCACTTCCGGCAACCAAAAGGTGGATGGCGAGGATATTCCACCCGTCAAGACATATTCGGTGGGGGCGATGCAACGGGCGAGGTTGAGGCGGGGGTAAAGTTGATTTAAAAAATAAAGGGTTGACAATCAGCGCATTCCGCACTTTCTTGACAACCCCCTTCACCATTTTTAGCTTTTATATCAGTGGTCAAAACTGACAATCCTTGCCAGCTTCCACTGCCCATTTTTTTGCTGCCAGATATGCACGAACTTGAAAGTGCCACAGTCCATTTGTCCATTTTCTAAATGGCAAAAACGGTGGCTGGCGGTCTGCACCGCACCATATCCTGGCACCGGATATACCTCCATGGTTTCTTTTATTAGCTCCCGGGTCGGTGAGTTGTCCCGCTCGAAGTTGTTGGCCAGCATTTCGATGTTCTGCGCATACCCGGTCAGGCCGGTTTTGTCGTGGAAAAATTCAAGGCCCTCGCTGAACAGGTGCTTTATCGGCTCGATATCCCGGTTGTTGAATGCCGTGAATAGCAGGCTGTCCAGGGTGAAAATTTCCTGAAAAAGAGCCGCTTTGCTCATTTCGCCTTGCGCCTGGGCGGACATTGCGCAAGCGCCAATTATTGCCAAAGCAGTCACCAGTCGTTTCATTTTCTTGTTTTTCGTCAAAAATTAAGGGGTTCAAGTAGCAACTCGAACCCCTCAAACTGCTGCAATGATTCAGCCTATTTCTCAATCACCACCGAAGTTTTCAGCTTGGATACCAGGTCGCTGCTCTCGTCAAAACGTTGGTACAAGGTATCGGTGGCAGAGATTTTCACCCAACTATCGTTGGAGGCGGTGATGTCGGCCACCCGCACCGAGGCACGCTCGGCGTCGAGGCGGGCATCGTTGTCGAGTACGGCCTTAAGGTGGTTGCAGTTGCCGGTGAGTTCAAGCTCGTTGTCGCCGGTGAGCTGCACGTCAAGGTTGTTCACGTTGGCCTTCATTTTGACCCTTCCCTCGCCCTCGTTTACGAGCCGGAAGCTGGCGAGGTCAAAGTCGGTCAGGGTGGCATTGTTGGAGTTGACCAAGTGAAGCTCAGTGAGGTTCGGGGCAGTGATTTCGAGCACCACGGTTCCCTCCAATTCTTGGTTGGTGGTTATCACGAGTTGGTCGCCCTGCTGCGTGATGTCAATTTTATTGTTTTCATCGCCGCCCTGTGTGAACTTGAAGCTGTACTCCGCCGACTGCCGGATGACCAGCTTGATGTCCCCGTCCAATTTGATTTTACTGAAATTGCTGAACGTCATGTCACGGTTTTCCTCCGCTTCGTGCTCCTTCGCATATTCGAGGTTGAATAGGCCGTTCGGGCCCATTTTCCATGCGTAGTCGCTCTCCCAGTATGGGAAGGGGTATTTTTCGTCCACTTGGAGGTCAAGGTCCTGCCACCTCACCTCGTTGCCGTGGCGCACCCATTTGCCCTCCGGAACTTTAATGGTGAGGTTCACCCGTTGGCCACGCCATTTTTCGCCCTTAGGTATTTCAAAGAAGCGGGGCAAAATCAGTCGGTTGCCTTCGATGCGGTATTGGTAGGCAATCTGGCTGGCCAATTTTTGGCCCTCTTCCATGCCCTCGCCACGAGAAAAGTTGCTCTGGTAAACTTCGACCTTGTTGCTCTCCGATTTCTCCACCCTCACCCGGATGTTTTCGGAGATGAGCTTGTTGTCGGATACGTACAGCTCGCCCCCAAACTGGAGGAAGCTCGCACTATATGGGTTCTTTTCAAAATCAATAAACAGCGTATCGGTCGGAGCAAAATTGGCTGTGTTGACACCGAGGCCAACATCCGCTCCATGCGCAAACTGCTGCGCCGTTTTTGCACCGACGAATATCAGGCTGACCAAATTAAGCGACCAGAACAGCCAGAGGCCCACTGTCCACCGGGGCTTGAAATTGGTGCGCATGAAGAGCCGCATGATGCCCAGTGCCAGCATCAGCAGTGGCACACCGAGGAAGATAAGGATGTTGACCACGCCCAAGGCTGTCATAAAGGTAGAACCGGGCAGCAAGAAGCTCCCGAACGGCAACCCCATGAACAGACCACCTACCGAGACCACCCAGAGCAGTACCAGCATGGCCACGAGTCCCACGCCAATGACAAATCCGACGGGCCGGATGATTTTCACCAGTGTTTCAATCACCGTGCGGATGATGCCGCCCAAGGCCCCGATGAGGCCGCTCAAAACATGTATTCCTTCGGAAGCGGCGGCCCTGAATTGATGTCCGCCAGTGGAAGCATCGGCTGCCGACGAACCATCGTCAGGCTGCGACTTTGCGCTTTTTTTTTTCGCCCCAAACTCCCCTTTTATTTCATCACCGAGTTCGACCACCTTCTTGGACACGTGCTCGAACTCCTCCTCGATGATTTTGCCAATGTTGGAGGCGTTGATAGGCTCGCCACGCATGGCGAGCTTGTCGCTGGCGCTTTCTGCCTTCGGCAAAATGGCCCAGAGGATAAAGTACAATGGTATGGCAAACCCGCCCGTAAAAGTGAACAGCAAGAACACCAGCCTCACCCAAAGCGGGTCGGCAATCCCAAAGTATGCGGCTATGCCGGAGCATACGCCGCCCACCACCTCCTCGTCGGGGTTGCGGAACAGGCGTTTGCCGGTCTTTATGTTGAACTTCTTCCCGAACTTCGACCTTGGCTCGCTGGCTGTCGGCTCCTCCATCGGCTCTGCACCGAAGTCCTCCGGCGTGCCCATGATGGCGATGACGCTGTTGACGTCCTTGAGCGAGACGATTGGCCGGCTGCCCAGCTTTTCCTGGAACAACTCGGCCATTCGTGCTTCGATGTCGGTCGTGATTTCTTCGTAGCCTTCTGAGCTGCGGAAGTGGTTGTGAATGGTTTTCAGATAGCTGCTGAGGGTCTCATAGGCGTCTTCGTCAATGGTGAGTGGAAGGCCGCCGAGATTGATATTGAATACCTTAGTCATTGTAAGATAAAATTGATTTCGTTAGTGAAATTTGGAACAGAATCACCGGTAATTTCCTGCGCTGTCTGCCCCCTGCCAACTGCCGAACTTTTCAATTAGCTGTTAAACTTTTAGTTGAATCGCTCACGGCATTCACCAACTGGTGCCAGGTGGTGGCGAGGCCGTCCAAAAACTCCTTGCCGTCGTCGGTAAGGGTGTAGTACTTGCGGGGCGGCCCGGAGACCGATTCCCGCCAGGTGTAGTCCAGTAGGCCTGCGCTTTTCAGGCGGGCCAGTAGCGGGTACATCGTGCCCTCCACCACCATCAGTTCCGACTTTTCGAGCCGCTTGATGATGTCCGTCGGGTAGGCTTCCCCCTCATCGGAGATGATGGAGAGGATGCAGAGTTCCAAAATGCCTTTCCGCATCTGCTGGGTTGTATTGTCTAAGAGTCCTTGAACTTTCATTTTTTTATTGGCAAAAATTTCTGATGGTTCATTCGTTCTGATTTGTGGCGCAAGACAAACCGTCTGCATTGTTTTGATTGATGGGACAAAGATAATATGCTGCAAGGTACTATGCAATACATGGTAGCTTTTAAAGCAAGGTTTTTTTGATAAACAACCTGTTCGTGCCGACGAAAGCCCCGATTCGAGCCGTGGAAATAAGTCGTGGAATCGGCCAAAACTGCCGCTCAACAAAAAAAGCCTCCCCGCCAGCAAGGCAGGGGAGGCTTTTTTTGAAAACTCAGTTGGGGTTTTTGCTCAGTTAACTTTTCGCACCGCCATCCGGGCGCCGTAATCGGTCAAGTTGATTTTCTTGCCGCTTTCCGGGAAGGGCGTCACGTCATAGAGTTGGATCTTGAACTTTTCGAGTGTCACTGTAGAGTTGCTCGTTTCGGAAGGGGTACGGGTGAACTCAATTACCTGGCTTTTGCCAGCATGTACTGCTTCCATCGTCAATCTCACCTGACCCTCTTGTATGCAGTTCGTAAACCTCGGACAGCGGGACTCTTCGGGCACCCCGGTGAAGGTCAGCTTCAGGTCGTTGTCCAAAACGACCACCGACTGGTTCATTTTCAACTCAAAAAATTCGTCCAACTTCACGCTGGAATAACTTGCCTTGGGTTTTTCCTTGCAAGCCACAGCTAATGCAAGGACGCAAACCAACAAAATGGAATTTTTAAAAAGCTTCATCTCTTTTTGTTTAAAACGTTTAAATAATCTGTGCCGAGTGCTGTCCCCTATTCGGCAGCAATCGCTTCAACTTCTCCAAACTTGGCCTCATACGCATAAAGCGCAGCGCCGATGATACCAGCATGGTTGAACATGGCGGCTGGCGTGACATTCATTTTTGGGTCAATATGCTGGCCATATTGCTCGTACTCCATACTCATGCCCCCGCCAAGAATAACCAAGTCAGGTGAAAAAAGGCGGTCAATATGCAATAAGTACTCGTTCAGGCGCTTGCCGAACCCAGCCCATGACATTTCGTACTTCTTCCGGGCCGTATTGGAAACGTAATGCTCGGCAATTATGCCGTGGAAGTACAAATGCCCAAACTCCGAGTTGCGCACCAAGTGGCCGTCCGTGAACAGCGCCGAACCCAGCCCACTGCCAATGGTGATGAGGATGACAGTCCCCTTCCGGCCCCGGCCATTGCCGTACCGCATCTCGGCCAACCCGGCGGCGTCGGCATCGTTCATGGCCACCACTTCCTTTTGCAAGGCTCCGTTAAGCAGCGTTTCGATGTTGGTGCCAATCCATGCCGGGTCCACGTTGGCGGCACTGTAGGCCACCCCATTCCTTACGATGGAGGGAAAGCCACAGCCAATGAGGTCGCCCGTGTAGCCAGTTTTTCCCACCACCTCCGCAATGACAGCGGCCACCGCATCGGGCGTGGCTGGCTTTGGGGTGGATAATTTTACCCGATCGGAGACCAGTTTGCCCGTTCCTATGTCAACGATGGCGGCCTTTATGCCAGATGCGCCCACGTCTATGCCAAGTATGTGCTTTGATTCCATGTTTTACCAAATTTAGTTCAAACAGCGGGCAGCGATTTTGGAGCAGGCTATCCACCAACTCCAAACCCGGTGCTATTTTATCACGGTTACTTTCATCTTAACGTCGGTTTTCGGGCGGTCACGGGGGTCGGTTTCGGCGGCTGCGATTTTGTCTATCACGTCCAATCCCTTTATCACCCGTCCGAACACCGTGTAATCCCTATCGAGGAATGGCGTGCCACCCACGCTGGTGTAGGCGTCCCGCTGCTCCTTGGAATAGCGGATTCCCTTTCTCGCTTCTATCAGTTCCAATTCATCCCCTGTCAACGGCTTTCCCTGAACGATGTAAAACTGCGAACCGCTGGAACGCTTTTGCGGATTCGTCTGGTCGCCTTGGCGCGCTGCACAGAGCGCCCCTTTCACGTGCACCAACGAGTCAACAAACTCCGCAGGAACGGTGTAGCCGGGGCCGCCCATGCCGAGGGCTTGGTCTGGTTTTGCCGCCTTGGAGTCGGGGTCGCCGCCTTGCAGCATGAACCCCTCTATGACCCTGTGAAACAGCATCCCGTCGAAGTAGCCCTCTTCGGCCAATTTCAGAAAGTTGTCGCGGTGCTGTGGCGTGGCGTTGGAGAGCTGCACGGTCATGGTGCCGAACTCTGTCTCGATTTCGACCAGACAAGCACTGGGCGCCGTGACCTGTATCCGCTTTTCGGCAACGTCCGATTTGTTGCCTTTTGAGACCTTTAGCCGTACCGGAAAATTGCCACTGGCACTGTACACATGGTTTGGCGCCGCCAAAAGCGAGGTGCCGCCATCGCCAAAATCCCATTCAAAGACATCTGCGTTTCGGGACGTGTTTTCAAATTTCACGGAAGCCGGGGCCACATGGCTGCCATCGGCAAAGGTGAAATCGGCGATTGGCTTGGCGCAAGAAGATGCACCTACCAAAATGCTTAGGGACAATAAAAAAAGAAAGAAACGAACCATTTAACTATTGATTGATGAATGGTGGAATGAAAAACTTTGAAGATCAAAGACTCATTCTCACTCGCTGAGCACTTTTACCTTCATGGAAATGTCCTGCAAAGGCCGGTCACGGGGGTCACGCTGAGCATTGGCGATTTTGTCCACCACGTCGAGGCCCTCTACTACCTGCCCAAAAACGGTGTAATCGCCATCAAGGAAGGCGACGCCACCTACTTTCAGGTAGTAGTCACGCTCTTCGGGGGTGTACTGGAGGCCCTTGGCTTGGATGATTTGGTCGAGCTGCTGCTGTGGCACGGGCCCATTTTGCACGATGTAGAACTGGGAGCCACTGGAGCGTTTCTCCGGGTTCACCTCGTCGCCTTGGCGGGCGGCAGAAAGTGCGCCACGGAAGTGCTTCGCCCCGATTTCGGCAGGAATGGTGTAGCCGGGGCCGCCCATGCCGAGGGGTTGGCCGGGCATGGCCCGCTTGGAGTCTGGGTCGCCACCCTGAATCATGAAGCCGGGAATGACCCTGTGGAACAAGGTGCTATCGAGGAAGCCCTCTTTGGCCAATTTCAGGAAGTTCTTTTTGTGCTCCGGGGTGGAGTCGTAGAGCTTGACCTTGATGTTGCCAAGCGTGGTTTCGATGAGTACCATTGCCTCGCCAGTGGCCGAAGCCACGGGTGCCGAGCCGTCCGCTGTGTTGGATTGGCCACCGCCGCTGCAGCCCACCAAAAGGATTAGTTGCGCAAGCGAAAAGAAAAGTAGGAATTTTTTCATGTTCGATTCTTTTTTGTAAATGGTTGAATATCAGCTTGTTAATTTAGTGATTCGATTCCCTTGCCAGTTGGCTCGCCATGAGCGGCCTGCCATTCCCGGAAGTATTGAATGACCTTTTCTTTGATATAGACTTCCTGGGTTTGCACCCCTTTTTGGGTAAATGGCTTGACGGCATCGTAGTGCGGCCAGCCGTCGGCGTCCCGTCCCTTGAACTCATAGTACCCATCGTAGCTCATCAAATTGCAGACAGCGATGTGCATGAGGTCTTGTTTTTCTTCTTTGGTGAAATTGGTCTTCCAGCGCCCCAGCTCTTGTATGCCAATCATAAAAAGGATGGCATTCATGTCAGGCAACACGTCCCGCTTGAGGGCATCCTTGACCAAGTGCCGCACTTTTAACCATTCAAATTCAAGTTCCCAGTCTTCCATTTTAAAAGGAAAAAGTAAAGGTTATTGTAAAAATTGGGCAAAGATAAGGTATTTACGATTTTACGATTTGCGATTGGGTGACTGCTGGATTCCCAAAGAGTGAAGGACTTCGCAGGCCCCACTCGTAAATCGTAAATCCATTCACTCCTCCCGAACCAATGTCGGTATTTGGCTGGCCCGGTGGGCGGCTGGCACCGAAGCGACCACGCCAATGGCCACCACGACCACCGCCACGGCCGCCACGTCAATCAACCTCATGCTGATGGGGTATGCGTCCACCACAAAGCCCTCCGGGATGGGCACTATGCCGAATATTTTTTGCAAAACATAGAGCACGATGGCAACGACGAAACCAGAAAACAACCCCATCAGGCAAAGCAAAAAACCCTGACCAAGGAAGATATTACGCACGGAACTGTTGGTTGCGCCCATGCTTTTCAGGATGCTGATGTCCGATTTTTTTTCCAGCACTATCATCCACAGCGAACCAATCATGTTGAAAGCCACAAGCACCAGCGTCAGGCTCAACAGGGCAAAGCTCATCCACTTCTCGATGTTCATCAGCTTGAGGAATGCCTCGTCCTGCTGGTATCGGTCCTTGGCTTGGAACCCCTCGCCCAATATCGTCCGGATGTCGCCAATGGCCTTTTTCTGGTCGGTGCCAGGCTTCAGTTTTATCTCCAAAGCGCTCACCTCGCCATAAGCACCGATGAGGTCACGGGCAAACTCAAGTGAGACCAGCACATACTGATTGTCGAAGTCCTGCTGTATCTTAAAACTGCCCGTGGGGTAAGTTATCCGCTTTTTGAACGGCTGCTCCAGCCCGCTGGTTTTTTCCCGTTTGGCCATGTAAATACTGAGCAGGCCGAAGGGGTCGTCCAAGTCCACCTGGAGTTTGTTGCGCACCCCACCGCCGAGCACGGCGAGGTTTCGCTCGCCGCTCGTAAGGCGATACTGCCCCTGAAAAATGGCGGAATCAATGCCGCTGACCTTGTGGTAGTTGTCGTCCACGCCCTTCACGATGCCGAAGTCCTGGCTTTGTCCATACTCAAAAAAAGCCACCTCCTCCAAGGTCTCGGACACGAGCAGCACACTGGGGAGCGCCTTTATTTGCGCCAACTTAAGGGAGTCCGGCTCGAAGGTTTTTCCGATGGTGGCCGTCACCTTCACATCTGGGTTGAACTTGCTGAACAGCCCGATGATAAGGTCTTCAAAGCCATTGAACACACTCAGCACCAACACCAATGCCGCCGTGCCGATGGCAATGCCAACCACCGAGATGCCCGTGATGATGTTGATGGCATTCGTAGACTTCTTGGCGAACAGGTAGCGCCGGGCTATTTTAAGTGAAAGATTCAAGTTATGGCTGACGGTTAACGTTGTATGGCTGGTTTATTTTTGCTTGAAATTGGTGCATTGGGCGTCGAAAAAGCCGCATGCACGGTAATATTTTGGGCAAAACTATCAAATTTTGGCGGCTGGCTGGTTCCCTATTTTTTGGCCAAACGTTGTGAAATTTGTTTCCCATTTTTTTCTAATATAAATTGCAGCCCCAACGTGGTTGAGTTTTTGCTATACACTTAATACCCTCCAACACAGTACCGACAAATCATTTTACCATGAGAAATGCAATTTGGTGGCGATTGGCGGTTATATGCCTTTTCTCCACCTTTTTCTTGCAATTGACCGCACAGGAGGCTGGAGCCGTGTTCAATGGGCCGGACGAGCGGCTATTCGTCGAGTCGAAATGGCGGTACACGTACACCCTGCACGCCGAATCCAATACCATCATCCACAAGGCCGACAAAGCCTACGAGTTTTTCCTCTACTTCCGCTACGACTACACCTACCAGGAGTTCCTGAATGGCAAGCTTACCCGTGGCAATTGGAGCCTGAACGGGCGGTCGCTATTTTACAGTTTTCAACACGTCAACAAGTTCGAGATTGTGCAACTGAACAAATCGGTGCTGGTGCTGGAGTTCACGCCAAAGAACAGTAAGGGCAAGTACCAATACCACTTCATGCGGGTGGACAGCAAGGATGCCCCCTTCGTGAAGCCCGCCAACGAACTGCCAGAAGTCCTCGTGGAGGCCGATGGCGATGGCAACCAAAACAACACCCGTTTTGGCAAAAAGAAGAAGAAAAGAGATTGGCTGGCCATGCTGAAAGGCAAGAACCGCAAACCGGAAACACCCACCGGACCGCCCCCTGTTTACATCAGTGTGGAGCTTATCGGCGGTGGTTATTACGGCGGCATTGACCCGGTGCTAAAGGATTTTATCCAAATAAAAACCGACGGTCGCCTCATCAAAGAGTACCAGAGCGTGAACAATGGCCTGCTTGTCACGAAGAAAAACATCCCTCGGCAAGAGCTGGAGATGTTCGCAGACTATGTGTTGAAACAGGGTTTTTTCAACTTTGAACGGGCCTACGACTGCCCCAACCAGCAATGCCAAAAACGCAAGGGCGAAAAGCCAACGCCCATCCCGCTCCGCCTTGCCATCACCTATGGGGAGCACAAAAAAATGGTCACCATCGCCATCTGGGGACAAGACAACCTCGGCATTAAGTACGTGGACTACCCGCCCCAATTGGACAATATCATTGATGCCATCCAGCGCATGGCCAATCGGCTGGAGGATACGGTGGTGAGAAAATAGTTGGCAGTTTTATCAAGTTGGCAGCTTGTCCGCCTTTGGCGGGTTCGGCAGTTCAGCAGTTGGCAGTCAGGCTAAATGAAAATGGATAGCATTCCTTTGAAATGCTACCCATTTTCGTTTCTACGAGTGTGCTGCCAGACAACTGTCAAACTGGCTGCCAACTGCCCACTGCCGAACTGCCAACTGCCAACTTTAACATCACCAGCTCCCTCCGGCTCCGCCACCCCCAAAGCCACCACCACCGAAGCCGCCGAAGCCACCACCTCCGCCGCCACCCCAGCCACTACTACCACCGCCACCACCGCCGAAGCCTGGCCCAAACATGATCCAGCCGCCGCCGCCGGAATCATAGCGGCCCCTCTTATTGTAGCCGCCGCCGCCGCCGCCCTTGCCGATGATTATCATGATAAGGATGAAAACCAAAAGAAATATCACGACGACCGGAAGCGGCAGGTTGCCGTCTTGCCCTGCGTCTTCGTTCACGTACTCGCCGTTGCCAAGTTGGATGATGGCGTCGGTGGCCATGTTCAGGCCTACGTAATAGTTCTGCTGTCGGAAATTTGGCGTGATGATGCGCTCGATGATGCGCTTGGCCAAAGCATCTGGCAGGAAGCCCTCCGTGCCGTAACCCGTCTGAATCCAGAGCTTGCGGTCGGCAATGGCCACATAGATAAGTATGCCGTTGTTCTTGCCCTCCCGACCAATCCCCCACGCTGTTGCCAGCCGGAGCGAGTAGTCAAAAACATCGTCGCCGTCCAGCGTTTGCTCAATGACCACGGCAATTTGAGTAGAGGTAGAGTCGTCGTATGCCGTCAACTTTTGCTCAAGCATCTGCACCTCGCCGCTGCTCAATATGCCCGCAAAGTCACTAACCAACCGGGGCGGATTTGGTGCAGGCGGCACTTCTTTTGCAGCCACAATAAACGGCAGCAAAAGCAACAGGAACAGCGGAATATTTTTAAAGAAAATTTTCATTTAACAATTTTGGCGAGGTGATTCTCAAATCCTCAAACACTCAAACACTCAAACTCTCAAATCCTACCTTCCATAAGAAATCTCGTCCGACAGTTCGTTCTTGTCTCCTTCCGTCCAAGGAAATTGGGCTTGGAGTTTTTCCCCCGCCATTTTCACTCCTTGGCAAACACCCTCTGCGAACATGCCCTTCCTGAAGTTCTCCTGCATGACGTTTCTCACTTCCTCCCAAAAATGGGGCGGCACAACTGCATTGATGCCCCGGTCGCCAAAAATGGCGAAGTCGTGCCGTTCCGGTGCGATGAAAATCAGCACCCCGTTGCGGTCTTTCGTGCGTTCCATGCCCAACGAGAAAAACGTGCGGGTGGCCGCACCGAGGATGGTACCCTCGTAGTCCCGCTCCAGGTGCACCCTGATTTCACCAGAAGTCTGACGCTCTGCTTCTTGAATGGTCTGCACGATGCGAGCCTCTTCGTCTTTTGAGAAAAAGTCTATCATTTGAAATGGATGCGAGGTTGGAGATGAAGGAGGGGAAATGCAGTGTACATTCCCCTTCCCTCACTCAACATTCCTTGTTTAGAACTGAACCTTCGGTGCGTTCTGTGCGCCTTGGTCCGCCTCAAAAGGTGCTTTGCGGTCAAAGCCGAAGATGCCCGCCCAGAAGTTGGCCGGGAAGCGGCGCACGGCATTGTTGTATTCTGCCACAGTAGCATTGAACTTGTCACGCTCCACCTTGATTCGGTTTTCCGTGCCTTCCAATTGCGCTTGGAGTTCTTTGAAAGACTCCGTGGCCCGCAGTTCCGGGTAGTTTTCCGTTACCATCAACAACCTGCCAATGGCTTGGGAAAGACCCGTTTGTGCTTGTTGGAACTCGGCCATTTTCTCCGGGGTGAGGTTGGTCGGGTCCACTTGAATGCTGGTGGCCTTGGCCCTCGCCTCGGCTACTCCCGTCAGTGTGGACTGCTCGAAGTTGGCAGCGCCCTTCACCGTTTCCACGAGGTTCGGAACGAGGTCGGCACGACGCTGGTAGGCACTCTGCACGTTGCCCCAAGCCTGCTCCACCGCAGTGTCTTTGTTCACAAAGCCGTTGTAGGAGCAACCACCCGACAAGGCAATGATTAAACCAACGGTTACCAATCCAAGAATTACTACAGGTCTCATTTTGCTAAGTTTTTTGTTTTTGAAATAGCACAGCGGCGATGCGGACGAGTCCACCATGCACCCTTGCGCTGAAATTCAGATGCTAAAATGACGGAAAGTCACCCCCTGTTCAGCGAGGGGGGCCGTATTTCTGCAAACATCGTAAATTTAACGATAAACACAAGAGAGGGATTTGAAAATTGGGGGGAATTGGGGGATTGGGCAATGGCAGTATTCACTTTCGCACCGTTCAATTTTCCATTTTAGGAATTCCCTTTCCCATCTCCACCAACATCTCCTTCACCAACCGTGTCAATCGTTCCGATGCCTTGCCCACAGCTTCAAGTATTTCATCGTGCGAGGTAGCTTTTATGGTGAAAATCGGATAGCTTTTGTTGGATACCACCGACACCGCAAAGACCCGCATCCCTGCGTGCCTCGCTACCAGCACTTCCGGCACGGTGCTCATTCCCACCACATCGGCCCCCATTCGATGCATGAACTCATACTCGGCGGGGGTTTCGAGGTTGGGGCCGGGCAGCGCCACATACACCCCTTGGTGCACACGTATTTTTTTCGCTTGCGCAATGCCCGAGGCCAGCGCCAACAGCTCAGGGTCGTAGGCATGGAGCAGGTCGGGAAAACGGACGCCAAGGCGCTCGTCGTTGGCCCCACGCAGCGGGTTGTCGGGGTGCAGGTTGATGTGGTCCCGGATGAACACGAGGTCGCCCGCCTCCATGTCGACATTCACGCTGCCCGCCGCATTGGACACCATCAAGGTGCCCACGCCCAGCGCCCGCATCACACGCACGGGGAAGGTCACCTGCTGCATCGAGTAACCCTCGTAATAGTGGAAGCGACCAGCCATCGCCACGATGTTTGCGCCAGCCAATTTGCCAAAAATCAGCTTGCCCGCATGTCCCTTGACGGTACTCACTGGAAAATGCGGAATCGCTTGATAATCAATCGCTTCCACCGCTTCAATCTCATCCGCCAAGCCGCTCAGGCCCGTACCGAGGATGATGCCAAAGTGAGGCTCGAAGTTGGTTTTGCTCCGCAAATGGGCGGCGGCTTCTTGGATTTGGTCGTAATGCATTTTTTTAGAAATGGGGGATGAGAATTGAGGGATGGGAGCCAGCCTATCGCATTGCCTCGGCCATCATCCCTAATCCCTGATTCCTCATCCCTATGATTATGTTGGTTGCGGGCTTACCGCCGTCCAGCCGCCGTCCACCACCAGGGTTTGCCCGGTGATATGGCCCGCCATTGGCGACAGCAAAAACAGGGCAGCATGGGCGATGTCCTGCACGGTTGCTGCACGTCCCGTCGGAGTTATTTTTTGCCAAATTTCGGCGTAGCCGGGGTCGTTCATCGTGCGCTCGGTGAGCGTGGCGCCGGGGGCGATGGCATTGACGGTGATTTGATGCGGGGCAAGCTCCAGCACGAGGCCACGGGCCAGCATTTCCAGGCCGGCCTTGGTCATGCCATAGGTGGCCAAGTGCCTGTGAGACTGGTGCCCCGTCACGCTGGACATGAAGAGGATGCGGCCTCCCGTGCCTTGTGCCCTCATTTGCCTTGCGGCAAATTGAGCAAGGAAAAAGCTGCCCTGCAAATTGACCGCCACGAGCTGCTGGAAGCGCTCCGGCGTGTACTCGAAGAAGTCGCCGTAGGTGGTGATGCCCGCATTAGCCACGGCGATGTCAACACTCCCAAAATTCGCAACCGCCTCGTTTACAAGGCTTTGCAAAACAGCGAGGTCGCTCACATCGCCCGGCACGGGCAGCACCTTGCCGCCTTCGGCGGAAATGCGGTCAGCGGCTTTGGCGGCAAGTACCGGGTCGAGGTCGTTCAGCACGACGGCAGCACCTTGGGCAGCCAGTTGCCGGGCAATCTCGAAGCCAATGCCCACGCCTGCTCCAGTGATGATGGCGGTCTTTTTGTGAAATGGTTTGTCCAAAACAGAATGGTTGGTTGCGGGCAAAGCTAAAGTTTGGCGAGGGGATTTTGCGGGGTTTTCTACATTTGCTGGCATCAATTACTGCTTTAGGAAGCACATTAATTATTTATGGTAAACAAACTCCCGTTTCTCGCCCTGTTCACCCTGCTCACGGTGGCCGCCATCGCCCAGTCCCGCCTCCTTACCCCTGACGAGTTCTTGCCCCATAAAATCGGCAGCCAGTTCACCGAGCACAGCCAATTGGTGGCTTACTACCAGCACGTCGCCGCCAACAGCGACCGAATCAAGCTGGTGGAATTCGGCAGGACGAACGAACTGCGGCCACAAATCTTAGCCATCGTCAGCGCGCCGGAAAACCTGCGCCGCATCGAGGATATCCGGCTGAACAACCTCCGCAATGCTGGTATAGAACCGGGCAATGCCGAAAACGGCAGCCCCATCGCCATCGTATGGCTCGGCTTCAGCGTACACGGCAACGAGGCGGCGGGCAGCGAGGCGGCCATGCCTGTGCTGCATGACCTCGTCAACCCCAACAACCGAGAAACCAGCGAGTGGCTCAAGAACACCATCGTGCTGATGGAACCGAGCGTGAACCCCGACGGGTACAGCCGCTATACCGCATGGTACCGGCAGGCCAGCCCCGCCCTCCCCAACCCCGACCCCAAGGCCAACGAGCACAACGAACCCTGGCCGGGCGGACGGGTGAACCATTACCTCTTCGACCTCAACCGGGACTGGGCTTGGAGTACACAAGTCGAGACGCAAAACCGCCTCGTGGTTTACAACAGTTGGCTCCCACAGGTCGTGGCCGACCTCCACGAGCAGTACTATGATGCACCCTACTATTTTGCGCCAGCAGCACAACCCTACCATCGCTACCTCACGCAGTGGCAAGCCGATTTTCAAGTGGAAATCGGGCGCAACCACGCCAAATACTTCGACCGGAACGGCTGGCTGTACTACACCAAGGAAATATTCGACCTGCTGTACCCCAGCTATGGCGACACCTACCCCTGCTTCAACGGCGCCATCGGCATGACCTACGAGCAGGGCGGCCACTCCCGTGCGGGCCGGGCCATCGAACTGCCGAACGGCGACACGCTGACCCTTGCCGACCGGGTGGCGCACCACCGGGCCACCGCACTTTCCACCGTCGAAATCTCCTCGAAGAATGCTGGGCGCATCGTGAAGAACTTCGTTGATTTTTACCAAAAATCAAAAAACAGCCCGCCGGGGGAGTACAAAGCGTATGTGGTAAAAAGCTCAAATCCAGCGCCTAAAATCAAGGCGTTTATGGCGCAGCTCGACCGCATCGGCATAAGCTATGGGAAGGCCGGGAAGGCCAGTGCTGGCCTCAGCGGCTACGACTATGCAACCGGGCTGGATACCAGTTTTGCCGTAGGCGAAAACGACCTCGTAGTGAGCGCCTACCAGCCCAAGGGCCTACTTGCACAGGTGCTGCTCGACCCCGAGGCCGAGGTCGTGGACTCCAACACCTACGACATCACCGCTTGGTCGCTGCTTCATGCGCACGGACTGGAAGCGTTTGCCACCAGCCAGCGCATAAACCCCGCACGGCTTGGGTATGATTTGGGGAAAACGACCACGAACTACCCTACCGCTACCCCCTACGCCTATCTCGCTTCCTGGAACTCGATGCAGAGCATCCGGCTGCTGGCGGCGCTGCTGAAACAGGGCATCGTGTGCCGCTATGCCGAGTCGGCATTCGTGGTGGAGGGCAATTCGTGGCCAGCGGGGACCTTGGTGGCCACCCGGGCCGACAACCGCAAGCACCCCAATTTTGACGCAACCATGAAAGCTGTCGCCACCGAATTGGCATATCCGCTCACCACTGTCCAAACAGGCTTCGTGGACGCTGGCCGTGATTTTGGCTCAGAGGCCATGCGCCTCATCAGCGCTCCAAAAGTGCTGGTGCTTTCTGGCGAAAAAACGCAGGACAACGAATTTGGGCAGGTGTGGTTCTATTTTGACAAAGAAACGGGCTACCCCGCCACTGTCGTGAATGCCGGGGATTTGGGAGGCCTCGACCTCTCCAACTTCAACACGTTGGTGCTGCCCGAAGGCAATTACGGCTTCGACGACCCCATGCTCGAAAAGCTCGGCGAGTGGGTAGGCAAGGGCGGCAAGCTCATCGTCATTGGAAATGCAAATACCTCCTTTGCCGAAAAAAAGGGGTTCAGCCTTGCCAAGTTCGCCAATTCGGCGGATGCAGAATCCGCCAAGACCGAGGCCGAGCGAATCGCCCTTGACCATCGCACGATGCCCTACAAGGACAGGAACCGGAGCAGCATTTCCGACTTCAATCCCGGTGCCGTGGTGCGGGTGAAGATGGACAAATCGCACCCGTTGGCCTTTGGATTGAAGGACTATTATTTCTCTTTGAAAACCAGCAGTCTGCGCTTCGACCTCTTGAAGGACGCATGGAACGTGGGGTATTTGGAGGGGGATTATGTGTCGCACGGCTTCATCGGTGCAAACGTGAAGCGGGCCTTGAAGAACTCTGCCGTGTTCGCTGTACAGCGCAAGGGGGCCGGGCAAGTGGTTTATTTGGTGGACAACCCGCTGTTCCGCTCCTTTTGGGAGGAGGGGAAGTTGCTGTTCAGCAATGCGGTGTTTTTGGTGAATTGACGGCGTATTGGCGAGTTGGCAAGTTGGCATTGGCGGGTTGGTGTATTGGTAGGTGTAGCAAAATTCCATTTTCAGCATGAAAACAAATAATGTAAACGGATGGATTTCGGCACTCGAAAGGCTGACGAAGGCCTTCACGGACGAATTCGGTAGCCTTACTGCCGAAGAACTGAACCGAAAGCCCAACGCCACGACCTGGAGCATCGGGCAGGTGATAGAACATATTATATTGGTAAACGAAAGCTACTATCCGATAGTGGAGCAGCTTCGGGCAGGCACATACCGGACGCCGTGGACGGGGCGGGTGCCGTTTCTTGTAAACTGGTTTGGCGACTTTATACTAAAAGGCGTGGAGCCGGAGCGCAAAAAGAAAATCAAGACCTTCCCTGTATGGGAGCCGGAGGATAGCGACGTTTGGGGAGACATCGTGGAAATATATGCGGACCACCACCGGGAACTTGCAGCATTTATAGCCAATAGCAGTGATTTGGTGGAAGCAGGAGCGGTGATTTCATCGCCCGCCAACCGCTTTATTGTCTATAAAATCGGGCGGGCATTCGACATCATCGTGGCGCACGAGGAGCGGCACCTGAACCAGGCAAAAGAAATTTCAAGTTTTTTGAAAAAAGCAGGGCAGGCTTAATTCACAGATTTTCAGCAAAAAACCTTTATTTACAATGTTTTATAACAATTAAACACGGGTTTGGCTTGTCACATTTTCCCAAAAACAGGCAAAAAATGGGCTATTGCGGAGCGCATATTTGTACCATCAAACGCAATTAAGCAAGTCAATCAAACAAAAACTTAGAACAATGAATACTTTCCGCACACTTAGCATCTGCATCCTGGCCTTCTTCACTACGAGCATCGTTTCCGCTCAGTACGCTGAATTTCAAAACAACCTCGAATTCAAAATCCAATTGCTGGCTGATGGCAACTACGGCGTGTTCGTAAAACCTGACCACACTGTTTCGCCAAGCGGTAAAACGCAAACTGGCTCCGGTCAAGTAACCTTGGTCGTGCCGTCAAACTTCACGTACACCAATTTCACAAATGTTTCCGGCACTTGGATTGAAAACGCTCGGGTGGACAGCCCAGTAGAAGCTACCGACAAGGCTTATGTTTCTTTTGGCTTTGTGGTGGATAACCCACGCATCAAGTTGTACGCAAATGAGGAGACGCTGCTTTTCACCTTTGCGACAGAAGGAGCTTTCAATGGCCAAATCGCATTGTTCGACAACGAGAACGACCCGTTCATGACGCCGAACTCTTACGGGAGCAACCCGGGCAACGACCTCGGCGTGATTGACCTTGGTGCAAAGGGTGGCATGGTTTACTACAATTATGCCCGCAACTACAGCACGGAAGCAGCCGAACTGCGTGAAAGCCTAACGATGGCTTCAAAGTAATTGATTGAAAAACGGAAAGTATTCAAGTTTCAGCATCACATAAAGTCTCATTCACACATAGAATTAAGCGGTTTCAAACTCACGTAAATTAGTCTCACAAAAAGGTCTCACGTAAAAAACAGTTTCGAACTCACTCACAAAAAAAGGTTTCACTCACAAAATCGAAGAGGCTAAAATGTTGGAAATCAACATCTTAGCCTTTTTTCTTTTGCCCCATTTCCATACCATTCGGTAGCTGGAAAAATCCCTTTCCGCTTTGCCCAACGCTGGCTTCGCAAAAAATTAACATTGCATAAATGACCCCGCCCGTCCTTTTCTATCTAAATGGATACTTTTGCCGGGCTTAGAAGTTTTGAGTTTTGAGTTGCGGGTTTTGAGTTAACCGCAGTTCCCAACTCAAAACTCGAAACTCAAAACTCAAAACTATGTCTAAAAGAGTCCTAATCATCGGTGCGGGCGGCGTAGGCCGGGTCGTCGTTTACAAATGTGCACAGCACCCCGAAGTTTTCGGTGAAATACTGCTGGCCAGCCGCACCAAATCCAAGTGCGACGTGATAGCCGAGGCCGCCAAAGCCGCCACCGGCCACCAGCACATCACTACCGCCGCCATTGACGCAGAGGACGTGCCAGCATTGGCCGACCTTATCCGCCAGTTCCAGCCAGCGATGGTCATCAACGTGGCGCTGCCCTACCAAGACCTCACCATCATGGAAGCCTGCCTGCAAACGGGCGTCCATTACCTCGACACCGCCAATTACGAACCAAAGGAGGAGGCCAAGTTTGAATATTCTTGGCAATGGAAGCTGCACGACCGCTTCAAGGAGGCTGGCCTACTGGCCGTGCTCGGCTGCGGCTTTGACCCCGGCGTGACGAACATTTTCACTGCCCGTGCGGCCAAGCACCATTTCGATGAGATGCACACGCTCGACATCGTGGACGCCAACGCTGGTTCGCACGGCAAGGCGTTTGCCACCAATTTCAACCCGGAAATCAACATCCGGGAAATCACGCAGCGGGGCAAATACTGGCAGGACGGACAATGGGTGGAAACCGAGCCGTTCGAAATCGGCAAGGCCATCAACTACCCGAACATCGGGCCACGCCAATCGTACCTGCTCTTCCACGAGGAGCTTGAATCGCTCGTGAAGCACTTCCCCACCCTGCGCCGTGCCCGCTTCTGGATGACCTTTGGCGAGGAGTACCTGACGCACCTTCGGGTGATTCAGAACATCGGCATGGCGGGCATAGAGCCTATCAAGTTCAACGGCATGGACATCGTGCCGCTGGAGTTCCTCAAGGCCGTGTTGCCCAATCCCGGCGACCTCGGCACCAACTACACGGGCTGGACGAGCATCGGTTGCCGCATCAGCGGCATCAAGGACGGCCAACCAAAGACCTACTACATTTGGAACAACTGCAGCCACAAGGCCGCCTACGAGGAGACCGGCACACAGGGCGTGAGCTACACCACGGGCGTGCCCGCCATGCTCGGTGCCATGATGATGCTCACTGGCGAGTGGACGGGCCAAGGCGTGTTCAACGTGGAGCAGTTCAACCCCGACCCATTCCTGGCAAAGCTCGGCGAGTACGGGCTGCCTTGGGAGGAGGAGATTAATGGGGATTTGGAGATGGGGTAGGTGTAAGAAATAAGGCTTTCAGGTCGTTTTCTTGGGGAGATGACTTGAAAGCCTTATTTTTGGATAAAATTTGATAAAATGAGGCAAGCAGATTACTTCTATAAAAACTTAACTTCTATACTTGGTGGCAAAGAAGTTATAGGCCATGTTCCACGAAATGAAGCAGAGTTACATGGGATTGCGGAGAAAGGAGTTGGGCTTGAGGCGCTTACCAATATCGCTAATTTTTTCAATTTCTCTTTTGGACGGATGGAAGAAGTATTGGAAAGCCCTTCCCTAAAGAATCCTTTCGAGAAAATAGTAAAGAAAGACAAGGGTTTCGCTTGGGTCAATTTGGATGTTAGTGGCAATGTGCTTGAGCAAAAAGGGATTTATACTTTCAAAACTGATTTAAAGATATTGAGCGGAAAGCCAGAAAGTAGGGTCATAGGCAAAGCACTTTCGACCAAGGATAAGCCTATTAAAGCCAAGCCTATTTTCAATAAAAGAACTTCTGAACATTTAATTAAGCTTGCTGAACTCATCAGTAGAGGTAAAGAAGTCTTCGAAAACGAAGAAAAATTCAAACGCTGGCTTAACACACCCATAGGTGCCTTCCAAGGCAAAAAGCCCATCGAATATATAGACACCATTACAGGCATTGAAATGATTCTTGACGAACTCGGTCGAATCGAACACGGCATATTCTACTGATGGAACTGCACAGGCTTTCTAAAACCACTTTTATACATGACCTCACCGGTACAGGCGCAATGACGTTTGGTGGCCGCTGGAACAAAAAAGGTGTTCCAATGCTGTATACGACCCCAAGCAGGGCTTTGGCAGTTTTGGAAAACCTCGTTCATATCGCCGACGTCCCAAGCGATGGCGAGTATAGCATATTGACACTGAAAGTAGCCACCCCGTCAATCCTTTCGTTCACAAAACTGGGAATTAAGTAGTTCATTGCAATTAGTTTAGATTATTCGCTTCACTTGCTTTTCTCCCCCTCCTCGCCGCCCCGAGAAATCGGGGCAGGCTCTTCGGCGGCTCGTCGGGGGTAAGGGTGCTTTTGGGGGCATTCCGCCCCCAAACCCCCTATCCGAAATGCAAACTGCTTTGGCTTGAATAATCTAAACTAATTCAACGGAGGTACTTACACACAAGAAACTGAGGTATCTCTATGAAAGCCATTCAATATTTGAAACTCAAGCAATCGGTAGCGAATGGGTAAAACATCGTAGTTCCTTATTGCTTCGGGTACCTTCTACGATTATTTTTGACGAAGACAATATTCTTGTCAATCCGCTTCATCCCGATTTTCATAAAATCATATCGAAATCTATAAACGTTTTCCACTTCGACGACCGTCTTTTCTTCTCTAAAAAATAAACTCCCGCAAGGCCAACTATCGGGCAATGGAATGATGCTGCTGTTGACGGTGCATAGCAGGTGCCGCCCTTTGTTAGTTGGAAAAGGATTTTTGGCAAACCGTATAAGAAAAAGAGACTTTCATGACGGTTAACATAAATAGGAAGCTAATAGTGACATCTTTCACAAAGGTGTCACCGAATTCTTTTGCCGTTTTTCCCGGTTGTGCCAAGTCTCCCCTAACTCAAAGTTCACGCAAGTGTTCAGCAAAGCGACACTTGCGAGGGGATGATAGGCACAATGCAGGTGCCGCTTCGCTCAACACTCCCTGAGCCAGACGGCGAGAAATAGACCACCATACATGAGAAAGCAAAGCCCCTCGTCAACTGATGTTGACGAGGGGCTATTTTTTGAAATTGGATGTAGCAGTGCAGCCATTAGGTGCACGTTGCCCACCTACCTTTTTACAACAATATCATCTTCTTCACCGCCGTGTGTGTCGGTGTTTCTAATTTGTAGAACACCACCCCACCCGATTGCAAATCAGCCCGCTCGACGGCCACTTCGTTGTAGCCCTTTTCAAAATCGGCTTGAATGGCCTTCAGCACCCGGCCATCCGTGTCGTAGATGGTCAGTTTGGCCTCGCTCCGGTCTGGCAACGTGAACCCGATGCGGGTGGATTGCCGGAAGGGGTTGGGCTGGTTTTGGTACAATTGGAAGCCGGCACTGGTTTGCAGGTCGTTTTGGTTGGCGAACTCCAGCACAGGCTTGGACGGCTGTCCATCGGGCTGGTAAGCCAAAGCATCGGTGTAACGGGCGGTGATAGAGAGCTTCTCGCTCAGGCGGCCCGGCTTTTTCACCAAAAAACGGAGGTTGAAAAGGGCGTCGTCCTTATTAAGCACGGCTGGTGTCGGATTGAACCAAGCCGCCGTGAGGATTCCTTGCCCGAGCAGCGTTTTGCCGAAGGCATCATCGCCAAGCATCGGCAACACGCCCTTTTCATGGCTCCGCAATTCCAGATCGTCAGTTTCAAATTCTAAAGTAAATTGTATGGCAAGCAGCTCGCTTGCAGTCATTGCTTTTATCGGCACGGTGATTTCCTCACCAGCCACCAGTTCCCGTTCGTCGGTGACGAGGGCCATGATGGCGCTGGTGCGCTCCTCCGTGCCATCCCCAGTGAGGCTCGGGTTGGCGCTGCCGTTCACGTCCCCGATTTTTATCCCAATAAAATCGGCGGTCGCGGGTTGCTGCCCAGCGGTCAGGTTCATGGCCTCCGGGAAGGCCGGCGTGAACGGGTTCGACGGGTTCGGGAACAAGTAGCTCTTTGGCACAAAGCGCCATGAGGTGTTGTTGGGAAATTCGTCGGTGATGTGCAAAATGAGTTTTCGCACCTCCAAAATATCGAGCGTGGTCACTGCCCCGCTTCGGTTGGCATCGGCGGCTATGAGCTTGTAGGGCGAATTGAACGGCGTGGTGCCAAGCACATGGCTGGTCATCAGCACCAAGTCAAAGCTGGTGACACCGTTTAGTGGCGACACATCTTTTTTCGGAACAATGCTGTAGTTCCCGCCCTGCTGTAGCCCGTTGATGGCATAAGTTCCGGTGTTGTTGGTGGCCGCCGTCATGCCGGTGTTGGCTGCGGCTACTGCCACGGCTGGCATGTTGCCGCCCATCATGGACTGCACGTTGCCTTGAATGGAGGCGCCATTGACCACGAGGGTATCGTCCACAAACGGACAGAGGTCCATGTTGTCCTGGATGAACACGTTGGTCACACAGAAATCCGCATTGCCTGCCTGATCCGTCACCCAAACCTCTACTTGATAGTGCCCGATGTCCTCGCAGTCGAATACCAATCCAGAAGTTGGCGGGTTGGGGTCTCCCTGGAGCCGGATGGTATAGACAAGGTTGCTCTTTGGCGTACAGTTGTCAAAGCTGTTGTCGTTGAACTGGGTGGCCTGCACCGAGGACATAATCTGGCCAGCCATCGCCTGCAATTCCGTAACAATGCCCGTGTTGCAGTAGGGCGTCGGCTTCTTGAGGTCCGTGACGGTCAAGTTGAACTCGCAGGTGGACTTGTTGCCGCAACCATCCTTTGCCGTAAAAACGATATGGTGCAAGCCTTGCGGGTAAAAGCCGGAAGCATCAGGCCCATTGTTGATGGCAAATGTTTGATTGTTGGTAAAGGTGATGTTTGGGCTGCAATCCGTTGCCGTCACCGCTGGAAATTCAGCATACGCAATACCGCAGTCCAGTCCTACCGTCACGACTGTATCTGATGGGCAATAGGTGATGACCGGGGCAATATTGTCCACTACCGCAATTATCTGCTGGTGCTTCCATACACCCACATTGGGGTTTGCAGGGTTGTACTGGCACCAATCAATCACTTTCCAGTTACGCACGATTTTGTAGCATGCAGGGGAGGAGATGTTGAAAAATTGGTCCGTATAATTGGTTGCCAACATGGCGCAACTCGTCGTCGGCGTCACCGGAAAGTTGTAGGGTGCAGGCAAGTTGGCTGGCCCAAGCAAACCGGGGCCGCTGCAATAATTCACGAGCATGGTATCCAATGGCCATACAATGCCCTGACCGTTGTAGGGCATGGAATTTATCACCGTAATCACCTGTGTACAACTGCTGCTGTTGCCGCTGGAGTCTGTCGCCGTGAACTCTCGAATGATAGTGCCCACCCCGCAGTTCTGTATGTCAATCGTTGAGTCAACCACCAGGGTGTAGCCGCAGGGGTCGTACACAAACGGGCTGCCAAACACCGACAGGTCGGAATAATCAGCAGTGCATTGGATGGTCTGGGGAGCTGGGCAAGAGATGCCGGGGGGAATTTTGTCCTGTACCAACACCTGTGTCATACAAGTATTGAAGGAGGCTGGGTTCCCCGACTCCGCTACCCTGATGAACACCATAACCGTGTCGCCCGCATCGGCGCAGTTGAAAGTAATGGTTGGCGTAAAATTGATGCCGTTGCGGCTGCCCGTGAATACCAATGGGCCAGGGCAGTTGTCGGTGCTTGCAGCGTTGAACACACTTGCTAGGATAGATACTGTGCCATTGGAAGGCAAGGAAATCACCGGGAAGTTTTTGCAAACGGCAGTCGGTATTTCGTTGTCAAGGACAAAGATTTTCCGGGTACAAGGCGCCGAAATGTTACCGCAACTGTCAGTTGCCACAAATGTGACAAGGTGCATTCCTTTTGGGACATCCTGAAAGGTAAAGTCAGTCGTCACCGGAAAGCCTGGTATGCTGGCTTGTACCTCAAATAAGCTGCAATTGTCCGTCACGCTTGGCATGTCTAAGACGATGTCCGTATTGCAAACGCCAGCGTCGGTCTGATAAAATAGGGAATCCCCGCAGCCTGTAAAGACTGGCGGCTCAATGTCCCGCAGCAGAATCAACTGGGTGTCAATTTTTATTTCAGCAATGATACAATTGTTGCTGACTACCCATCGGCGCAGGATGGGCCTCGTCCCACAATCCGACACCAGTTCTTGGTCGGTGAAGGTCACGTTGATGTTGCACAAGCCACCATTGACGATTGGCAAGCCGTTGATGGTAGGCCGACCCGTAGAATCGGGAAGGGTGGAGGCCGAGCAGTCTATGGTAATGTCCGCAGGCATCTGCACCATGGACGTATCCGCCCTGCTCACCAGAATGGTTTGGACACACGACGATTCGTTGCCATAAACATCCAGCACCGTCCAAGTCCTGTCCACCCTTGCGATAAATGCTATTGGCGTGAAGTTGCAGGCCGGCCCAATCACAATATCTTGGTAGAACAGCGTGTCCACGCCACAGTTGTCGCTATAGACCACGTCCTTGAGGTCGCTGGGGTCTAACGAAGCGGTGCAGCCAACGGTGTCCATCGGACAGGCAATAAGCGGGTTCTGGCCATCGTAAACCGCGTAATTGCTCTCGCAAGCATTGCCGGAGGGGATGTCTTTCACCTCAATCACGATGGTAGTTCCGAGAAAAGCCGTCGCATCAAAATTGATGATGCCCACGCCCCAAACGATGGTGTCCCCATTCAATTGTTTGGCGATGAGCCAATAAGGCCCTGTACAATCGGAGGTAATAATGGCATAATCAGCGTCCACTGTGATGGTGCAACCGAGTCCTGGCGAAACGTTGAGGTTGTCACCACAGGTAATCAGTCCAGCTTGGGCTGGGATTTGGGAAAAAAGGACGAGAAAAAACGCCCATAACGTACCCAGTCGGGAGGATTTGTTCTGTTTCATTGAATTAAAATTTGTTAACGAATCTGGATTATATGCTTCCTGCCGCTTGGTTGGTTTCTGGCAAAAGAAAGTTACCCTCACAGCTATCGAAGTTGTAAGTATTAAGCCTAATGAACTGACAACCAGTAAATTAGACAATATATCGCCGTGCTACATAAGGAGAAATACGCCGAGTCAGGAATGACTCAAAGCCGAAGTGGGAAAAAAGGTAGTCTTCTCAAATACGAATAGTGCTCCCCCTCAGGTATTGTGCAGATGTTCTCAAAAGTAGCCAGTGCTACCGCAATAAATTTTGTGTCAGTGCAAAGTTTGGATAAGAAATGCTAAGTAGAAGTGTTGTGGAAGTGCTTGTTTTCTCGGAGAAACCCTGCCTTGCCTTGGGCATCTTTAGGTTTCTTCTTATCAAATAGTAAAAATCATGCCTATTTTATTTTTTTAATATATTAAGACAAAAAAAAGCCTACGGTCGTTACCGCAGGCTTTGAAAATAATTCAAATAAAAAAAGCCCCCCTCCAACACTCAGCGGAGAGAGGCCATCCCAAAAACCGATTTAAGTCTTATTTCATTACTGAAAACGGTCTGTGGTGTATTTCTTCATATTCGTTTGCTAGCAAATGACCTTAGTGGAAAGTGGCGGTTGGCAAAATTGCCAACCGCACACATTCACTATAAGTCTTAATCTACCAGAATCATCTTCCGGGTAGCGGAATCGCTATCCGTGTCGAGGCGGTAAGAAAGGACGCCATTGGCGCCAACATCGCTACGGTTCAGTTTCACTGTGTTGTAGCCTTTGCTGTATTCGCCTTTGATTACCTTCACTACTTTACCTTGAACGTCGCTGATCGTCAGCGTTGCAGAAGTTGCTTCGGGCAGATAGAAGCCAATCGTCGTAACGCTGGCAAATGGGTTTGGCGTATTTTGGTACAGGTCGAAAGAACCTGATACCAAGTTGTTGTTGAACGACATGGCCACGTTCATCAGCTCGTTGCTGCTGTTGTAGGCCTCAGCAACCGTGTAGCTGCTGTTGATGTTCATCAATTCACTCATACGACCACCTTGGAGTGCTTTGAAAGTCAAGCCGAACACTACCTCACCGGTAGCCAAACGCTTGGCCTCATCGCTGTTCCAGCTTGCAGTCAATACACCTTCCTTCACCATTGTTGTACCGAAGTTGCTTGCATCAGCAACACCAGAAACCACATCTACAAATTCAAGTGCCTTCTTGTCGAAGTTCAGGCTGAACTGGTAGCCGCTGACGTTGAAGTCAGTAGCCTTGAACTCAACCGTGTAGATTTTGCCAGCTTCAACGTTGACATCGTCAGCGTTGAACACCAAGTCACCAACCATGTTGCGGTCGTCGGTAGAGCCAAGCAGGTTAACTGCTGCGCTGCCGTTGACGTCGCCCACCTTGATGGCAACGAAGTTGTTGGTCAAAATTTGAGTAGTAACGTCGTTCAGGTTGATAACCTCTGGGAACGCAGTGGCAAATGGGTTGCCTGCATTCGGGAAGCTAAATGCCTTGTCAACGAACCTCCAAGACGTGTTGTTCGGGAACTCAGTGTTGATGAAGAGTATCAACTTACGGATTTCCACGAGGTCAAACGTTGTCACTGAGTTCGACTTGTTGGCGTCAGCAGCGATGATCTTGTATGGGCTACCAAGTGGAGCCACACCAAGGATGTGCTTGCTGATGAGAACGAGGTCGAAAGTAGAAACACCGTTCAGGTGGTCTTGGTCGTACTGTGGCGTGATGGTGTAGTCACCAAGGTTTGCAACTACAGTAGAGTAAACACCACTGTTGTTGGTCACTGGGTTCTGGTTGAAACCGCTTGGGCTGTTCACGTTAACAACTACGTTCTGAACACCTGCGTTAGATTCGTTAGCAATCGTACCAGCTACGAGTGGATCGTCTTCACACTGGCCCATGTTGGCTTGGATGATAACGAAAGTCTCGCAGTAGTCTTGGTTGCCAGCAGCATCCGTAACCCAGATTTGAACTGGCTGTTGGCCAAGGTCATCACAGGTATAAGTGTTGCCGATGTCATTCACGTTCGCAGAGAACGATAGCTTGAGCGCACCCGGACAGTTGTCGAAGCTGCCTGCGTCGAAGTCGCTGGCCCAGATGTCAACCATGCCAGATGGAACCATCAGTTCCACGACAAGGCCGTTCTTGCAGTAAGGCGTAGGCTTCTTGCAGTCCTTAACGGTTACCGTAGTGAGGCACTCGCGCTGGTTGTTGCAGTAGTCTTTCGCTACATAGCGAACGTTGTAGGTACCAGGAGCAACGTTCAGGTATGGGCCGAAGCCGCTCAACCATACGCCACCGATGTTGATCTGTACAGTCACGTTGTACTGGTCAGTACACTCAGTGATTTCTGGTGTAGGCAACAATACAGTAGCGCCGCAGTTGTTGGTCACGATGCAAACATCAGGAATAGTGCAACCGTTCGTGAAGATCGGGTCAACAGTGTCCTGAACCTTGATCACCTGCTGGTAGGTGATGTAACCATCCCAAGGATCCGTGTCTGGGTCCGTGTCTGGGTTGGTGTATGGAGAGTTGCCATGAGCGTCAATCACCGTTGGGCGCAAGCGGTAAGCCGCTGGAGCAAATGGGTTTGGCGTCGGAGCAGTGCCCCTCCAAGAATCGCGGAACGTGCGTGCATCGCAGTCGCCATCGCTGTCCACGTCACACTGTGGGAAAGGAAGGCCGAGTTGGTTCTCAGGCTGCTCTACAACTTCTTGGTCAACTACAGCACCAACTACACACCAGTTGATAACTGTCCACTGACGTACGATCTTGTAGCAAGCATCAGTACCCTGAACTTGGAACAACTGGTCGTCGTGAGAGATAGCGATAAGTTCGCAAGTCTCGTAGAAGATGGTTGGCTCACCAAAGCCAGGTACGTTGGCACCGCAGTTGACCGTGATGTCAGCTGGGAATTGAACAGCCCAGTCAGATACGTGGTCAACGTTGATGGTTTGAGTACATGGTTGCAGTGCCGTGTTGCCGGCGTTGTCAGTAGTCGTCCAGCTCCGTGTGATAGTACCTTCGAGGCACTGGTCGAGGTTGCTGGAGAAGTTGGCAGTCGTGTTGATTGCACAGTTGTCGTAGTAGATTGGTGAACCGAAGCCCAAAGAAGTCAACAATGCGCTGCGCTGAGCTGCAGTAGTCAGCGTGGCAAGTTGCGTCTCAAGGTTGTTGGCATACCAGTCGCAAGAAATGCGTTGGTTTGGTGGGCAGCTAACAAGTACCGGAGGCAGTTTGTCGCTTACTTTCACGTTGACCATGCAAGTATTGAAGTTCAAGCCGCTCGTGTTGAAAGCAAAGTTCTGGCTCAGGAACAAACCTGGCGTACCGTCGCAACCCAGTGGTGCACTGTTCAACGTAGAGAAGAACGGCGTTGGGTCTTGGTCGAGAACAAGCAAAATCACGTTGTTGTCGCCGATGTTGTTGCAGCAGAAATCCCTGTAAGGATAGTAGCAACGGTTGAAGATGTTCGGGCTGGTAGCATCGGACATCTTCGCCATCAGGAAGTAAACAGGCTTGCAATTGTCGTAGCTTGCGTTGTCGAGGTCCTTGGCATAGACCCGAGCGCAGCTCGTGCCAGTGTTCAGGCCATCGTTGGCAATAGACACCTCCGTGAAAGAGATACAGTTAGGAACTGGTGGAACTTTATCCCTCAACGTAGCTACCGTTTCCACGAAGCTCTGGTTGCCACAGCCATCAGTTACATAGTAACGGATGATGTAACGTGCTGCTGCACCGTTGACGAAAAGTGGGATGTTGAAGAACGCACCACCGTTGCCGTTAACAGAACCAAGCTGGCTCATAGGAAGCGCTGGGTTGCTGCCTGGAACAATTGTCCACAGTTCAGTCGTGAAGCCAGATACGCCGCTGCAGTTGTCATAAGCGTCAACTGGTGGAACTACAACAGTGCCTTGGCAAACTGCGTGAGGTGCGTTGTTGTTCTGTGGCGTAGCAGCGTCGTAAACGTCAATGTTGATAGAGCTGTACTTGAAGAACAGTTTCCAGCTAACCAATTTACCAGTAGCTTGGGCTACTTCGTCAAAGACGATGAGTTCCCAGTTGCCCAACACCTCGTTCTGCCATGGCAGTGACGGGCTGTCGAAACCAGCGATGGTAGTGATGTTGCCAGTGAGGCCACCACAAGATACCTTGTTGGAACCTTCTGGCTTGTAGCTGCCAATCGTGTTGAACTGGCTAGTAGTAACGTTGCCAGTAGCAGCGTCGAAGAAGTCAGCGGCCAAGCTCGTGCCGTTGCCACCGTTGTTTGAGGTAAGCTCAAGCAGGAAGCCAGCAGGAGATTTCAGGAAGATAACCAAGTCGCTCAAACGTGCGTGGTCAACTTCTACCCATACTTTGTCCAAAGACACGTTGTTGAAGAACTCAGGCGTTGCGCTGCCAGGAAGCTGTACGTGGGCGAGGTACTGCGTACCGCCGCTCAATTGTGGCTCTTGGTTGCAACCGCCGCCATTGCCCAATGCTGGGATGTCGCTCGTGCCGTAGTTGCTGTTGTCAGCACCTGCTACTGCGAACAGGTCAACGATAGGAGCCTTGTCGTCAACAACCTTGATGAGCTGGTCGTAGTGGACAACGCCAACTGGGTTTGCACACCAGTCGATGAGTGTCCAGCGGCGAACGATCTTGAAAGTACCTGGGCAAACGTTGACCGTAAGGTCCGTGTACTCATAAGTGATACCGCAAAGCGCCTTCAGTGGCAGGCCGCCGATGGTAGGTACGCCAGAGCCAGTAAGGGCAAGTACGTCCGCATCGTCAAGACCGTTTGTTGGAGGATTGCTGAACGGGTTGGAGCCTGGGCTACCGAGACCGCCGTTGGCAATGTTCGTCGAGTTCACGAGCGGGTTGTCCTGCGTGTTCGGCGTACCGAGGTTCAGGTCAAGGTCGTCGCTGTTCGGGTCCAGGTTCACGTTGATGATTTCCGTGCTTGGGTCCGTGTCGGTGATGAAGCGGTGCAGGTGTGCTGGGCCGATGATGTTCGGGAAAGCATTGTACTGCTCGCAGGTCCACTGTACGTCGGCTGGCACTTCGAGATCAGCAAGTACTGGACGGTCGATGGTAATCATCTGTACACAGCTTGCGCTGTTGCCGTAGGCATCCGTTGCAGTCCAAGTACGGGTCACTTTACCGGCGAAGCTGCCGCACTGACCGTTCGTGTAGCTGTCAACGCTTGTCAGGTTGACTGGGTTCGTACAGTTGTCCGTCACTGGAATTGCATCCAACTGGACAGCGTAGTTAACTTGGATGTTCGGAATGGTATTGTTCTGTGGCTGGAACAATGGGCCAAACTCGCCGAAAGACGATGGGCCACCGAGCAGCGTCAGGATACCGTTTGTAACTGGAGGCTGTACACCAAAGGTGAAATTGAACACCAAGCTGAAGTTCGGGCTGTACATGTGGAAACCTCTTGTACCACCTGCAGGGATGGTGACAGGGCTGTTCAGAACCACTTGTGGAAGTGGGCCAGTTCCCGTAGCAAAGTAAGCAGGTACAGAAGTAACCATTGACAGTGTGCCAAGGCTCGTCCATGCAGCTGGATTCGTCTCGAAACCAACAAAAGTTGGGCGAGTGTACAGGTTGATAGACGCAGGGCTTGGGTAAGCACCAAACGCTGGGTTTGGTGAGCGCAAACCGAAACCTAAAATCTGAATTGGCAAAGCACTGTTGTTCGTGATATTCCAGAAGTCACCTTGTGGGCCGTTGTTGGTTGCCAGCGTGTAAGCCGTGCCACCACCGTGAGCAACGAATGACGCAGGGAACTGAACTGGAGCCGCTGGATCGAACACGAATGGAGCTGGCTGCTTGATAGCAGGATCGTTCAGGTCAGCAGTACAGTCAACGTTGATGTCGCGGCATACGATTACTGGAGGAAGTTTGTCCTCAACAGTTACCGTACCCCAGCAGCTTTGGCCAGTCACAACGTCAGTTACTTTCACTGTGTGTGGGCCGTTGCCGATGTAAGATGCGTTAACAATCGCAGGGCTGATGGTACCACCCATTGGGGTGATGATCATTACCGAGTAACGAGTGTCATAGCAACCGTAGTTGCCACCTTCCAGGATGTCGTCCGCACCGATGTTGGCGATACAGTTCTGGTCAAGGCTGATCTGTACGTGGTCGTTGCAAGCAAGCTGCTGTGTTGGGTTCGTGAACTCCAGAACCGTTACAGAGAAGCAGCAAGAAGAAGTGTTGCCAGCGAAGTCAGTGACGCTGAAGCAGTTGTTAGTAGTACCTACTGGGAATTGGCTACCAGAAGGAAGGCCAGAAGTCTGTACAGGTACTGGAGCTGGAATTACAGCTGCATAGTTGATCTGGATGTTAGGCTGAGTAGTACCACCAGCTACGCCGACAGTGAAAAGGCCAGAAGCCCAAGCACCACCAGTAACAGTGAAGCCACCATTCATAACAGCCGGTTGTACACCACCATTCCAGTTAGCAATAGGGCAAGCGTTAGTTCCAAATATGTGGAAAGAAACTGTAGCACCTGGTGCAAGTGTCTGTGGTGCAGTCAATGACATCTGAGCCAAAGCACCAGTGCCAGTAGGAAAGTAAGGTACAGTATTAACCACTTGTGGACCAAGGTTTGTCCAACCAGCGTTGTTGTTTTCGAAACCTGCGTAGCCACCTGTCCGTGCATACACTTGCATGTTGACTGGATTAGGTACAAAACCGAAGTTAGGGTCGCCGTAACGAATGCCAAAACCATTGATAGTACGAACCTGGTTAGAGGTATTTGTGATACTGTAGTATAAACCACCTGGAGCATTGTTACCTGCGTAGGTAACAACACCTGCGCCGTGAGCAATGAAAGAAGCAGGAATCTGAACTGGTGTTGGGCTTGGACCCCAAGGACAGTTGTCAGAAACCGTAGGCAAGTTGTAGCTTACGATTTGGTTACACTCACCTGCATCCAAGTTGAAAGTCAAGTTGGCTGGGCAAGTGATTACCGGCGGCTCCGTATCAAGTACGTTAACCGTGCTGGTTACAGCACCAACAGAACAACCACCAGCATCAACTGCAAACCAAGTGATGATGTGGATGCCAGGCGTAAGTGGGCCTACGTTGATAGTTGGCGGAACAGCAGGAAGAGCAGGACCACCGTCAACGCTGTAACGGATAGAACCACCTACTGCACAAGCAGGAACAGCAGGAACGTTGACCGTGGCAGAAGCAGGGCCACAGTTCGGACCAACACCTACAACAACGTTGGCAGGTGCAATCGGTGCACATGCAACTTCCTGTGTTACGATAGCAGTCCAGCCAGTCAGCGTCACGCTTCCGTCAGAAACGAAGCGGAAGTGCAGACGACCAGATGGAGAGGTGCTGAACACCTGACGACCCTGAAGCATCGTGCCCCAGAAGCCACCAGCAGTACCACCTTGGAAAGGCGCACCAGTTGGCGTACCAGCGATGGCAGTACATGGAGACATGTTGCCACCAGTTCCAGTAGTGATCTGCGGTGCAAGGTTGTCGGTGCCATTGTAGATATAAAGGGCATCGAAGCTACCTTCAGTGGAGAATGAAGTGAAGTTCACGCGGATGCGTTGGCCAGCAGTAGCTGGGATGAACGTCACGCCAGAAGTAGCCGGGTTAGAGTTGTCGCTGTAGTTGCCACCCGGGCCACCGTTGTCAAAAAAGTTGACGGGGTTATTACCCGCGCCACCCACGGTTACGGTCGTGAGACCCGTGTTGAATGGCATGTTGAAGTTCAGCTGCGCAAAAAGCGGTGCCGAGACCATACATGCCAAGAACGCCATACCAAGGTATGTTAAAATTCTTTTTTTCATGAGATCGAAATTTGTGTTAGTTAAAGAATGAAGAGATTCTTTGAAATTCCTGATGTTCAAAAACTTGCGATTTGGTAATCCTTGAGATGAACAAAATCAAACATTCCGTAGAACCACTTAAAAAAAGCAATCAATTACTGTTGTAGTAATGCAACTGCCTTCGCCTTAAGCGCAGCTTGGGTAGATTGTGGCGTGCTACCAAGTACTGCGTTATCAAGGAAAATCCACAAGCCAGCAGCGATTGCATTGCGTGTGTCAGCGCCCGCCCAAAGGTGGTTCTTGATGCTCTGATAGTACTTGTACTCAATCAAAGCAGCTTCGAAAATGGGATCGCCCACGTTAGAGGCCAACAATACGTCGGTCTTTAACGTCAACATGGCAGCATCCAATTTGGAATGTGCCGTCAGTGTATTCACGAAGTTCCCTTGGGGAAGCTCGTAAAGCGGTGAGCTTGGCGCAGGTGGGTTGTTCACACCTGGAACCACAGCGACCGAGGTTAATTTGCCCTGGGCACTGACCGCAACCGTTCCCAAAAGCAGGAAACAGAAAGTGGCCAAAAATGCCCTGAGGACGTTCTCGAAAATCACTTTTTTCATAAGAATAAAGATTTTAGTTAAAAAATATTGAAAAAAAAGTTAAGCCATTTTGCCGAAGAAATTGACGTAACTAACTGAATATCAATTTCTTGTATTTTTGAAAGCCTTACTCGAACATCAGTTGAATTCCAAAAAAAAGGCATTAGTCCCGCCACAAGGGCTGACCAATGCCTTTACCTTCCGCACTAAGGGAAAGCATATTGTGTAAGATTCGTTTTCCAAATGAGATTATAACTTGCCATGGATTATAATTTGCTAATAGCAAATCTTTAAAAATAGAGGTAACCCCCTAATGTTGTGTATAATGGTTAAAACAAACCCAAACTTTGTATCACAAAGTAAACAATCAGAAAAAATAAACTAACCGGAAACGGGCCGTCGGGACTTGACGGAGTAAAGGAAGACGTCTTTAACGGAAGCTGCCAATGGTTGGCATTGCGATGAATTGATGTGAAATCGGTCCCTGGAAAGAATGTAAACTTGGATCATAAAATGTTCACGGATTTGGATTATAATTCTGATGTTCTACTGTCTAAACCTTTCGGTTCATATATTCTTCAAAAGAGAATACAAATTTAGCTCCATGTTGCCCTCAAATGCATACCCTGTTTCGGTATTTAAAACATTGCATTTTTTTTAAATGCTGGCACTTGAGAGGACTTACTGTCAAAATCAGTTGCGAAGGTACAGAAATGATTGTGGAATCACAAAGCTATTTTCAAAAAAAATTCTCTTTCTATTGTTAAAATGTAAGAAATGGGGTCAAAATCTATTTATAGCTCACGCTGGCAAGTTTTGGGCATGGGGNNGCCCCCTATGCACAAAACTTGACGGCGTGCGGTATAACCATCACCATAGGCCACTCCTTGAAGCCAATGGCAGGGCAAAACTTCGGTAGAACTGTCAACACTTCGCCCACGATGGGGCGCTAAAAATGGTTACACCATTATATACGGTTGCCCTGGTTTCAAGCACAACAGTGACCTAACCTTGAATCAGCCCCAAACCAGGGATGGCTACCCTACGTGTTTATCTTGGATTCGTATTCGGCCTCCAGTTTTTCGGACAAGGTTCACAATCCTAAAGAAATCATTAGAATGCAAACTTGCAGCCCGTCATTGTTGAACAAACCCTTGCAAATGTACGTAACAGGAAAATATTACTTTTGACCTTATTTTCTCAAAAATGAACAGTATGTCCCATCCTTCAAGGTTGTCCCACAAAGTGGTTTCAGTATTCGCATTGACATTGGTAGCCCTTCTCTCGCTGCCATCCTGCTCCAAGGACAAGGCTTCGGAAAGCAAGCCAAGTTCAATTGGCGAAGAAACACTAACAGCCTCCGACCCGCTGCTGAAGATGCTCACCACCGAAGAATCCGGCATAGACTTCGTCAACCATATTGACGAAACATTTGAAAACAATGTGACTACCCACATCAATGTTGCAAATGGAGGCGGGGTCGCCATCGCCGACATCAACAATGACGACTTGCCCGATGTCTATTTTGTTTCTAGTTCGGGCAAAAATAAACTCTACCTTAACTTGGGCGGCATGAAATTCAAGGACATCACCGATGTGGCTGGCGTCGGCTCAGAGAAGGGCTTTGAAATCAACGTGTCCACGGTGGACATCAACGCCGATGGCTACTTGGACTTCTACGTGTGCCGGGCGGGGCCACTCGAAAACGACGAGCGCCGCAACCTCCTCTTTGTCAACAACAAGGACTTGACTTTCACAGAGCGTGCCAAGGAATACGGCATTGACGACATTTCCGCCACCACTGGGGCCAATTTCTTCGATTACGACGGGGATGGCGATATCGACCTTTACCTGCTCAATTACCCGGTGGACTTCAGCTTTACCAGCAGGATTGAATCAAGGACAAGGCTTGACGGCAAGGGCATGGAGCCTGTCCTAAAACCCAAAAAACCATACGATAGCGACCGGCTCTACCGCAACGACGGCCCTCCGGCCAACGGCAGGGGCGGCTTCAAGGATGTGTCCAAAGAAGCCGGCATCTGGAACTTTGCCTATGGCCTCAGCGTCTCCATCGAAGACTTCAACGGAGATGGAAAGATGGACATCTACGTCGGCAACGACTTCATCCAACCTGACCTGCTGTATATAAATAATGGTGACGGCACCTTCACCGACCGCCTCGGCGAGTATGTGCGGCACACTTCGCAGCACACCATGGGCACCGAGTTGGCCGATTTCGACAATGATGGGCTGTTTGACATCTTTGCCGTGGACATGCTCGCCAACACCAACTACCGAACCAAGACCACCGTAAACAACAACAAACAAGAAAAGTACACCAGCCTCGTCAACAACGGCTACTTCGAGCCTGTAGTGCGCAACGTGCTTCAGCGCAATAACGGCAACGGCACTTTCAGTGACATTGCCTGCCTCACGGACGTGTTCAGGACGGATTGGAGCTGGAGCGGCCTCTTTGCCGACTTCGACAACGATGGCCACAAAGACCTGTTCGTGACCAACGGCTACCACCGGGAAATCACCAACTCAGATTTCATCAATTTTGAGTTTACGGAAATAAAGGAAAAAAATATCCCTTTGGAGAAGCAGTTCAAAACCGCTTACGACTTTTTGAAACTCATTCCCATTTATAAAATCCGGAACTATTACTACCAAAATAAAGGGGACTGGAAGTTTGAGAACATGGCTGGCAAATGGGTGACAGCGGAGGCATCTTGGTCCAATGGCGCCGCCTATGCCGACTTCGACAACGATGGAGACCTTGACTATTTGGTGAACAACATTGACCAGCAAGCATTCGTGTTTGAAAACCGTGCCCGCCAGAAATTGGACGGCAACTACCTCCAGTGCAAATTCGTGGGCAACCCACAAAATCCGATGGGCACTGGAGCCACCGTCACTATATATAATGGTGACCAACAGCAATACGCCATGTTGACCCCCAACAGGGGCATCTTCTCCGCCGTTGAACACCTGATACATTTCGGCCTCGGCAAGCAGCAGCAGATTGACCGCCTACAGGTGCGCTGGCCGGATGGAAAAGCGCAAACCCTGACCAACGTGCCTGCCAACCAACGGCTGACGCTCCGTTACGCTGACGCAAACGAGACGGCACCGCCCAAGTCGTGGTACAAAGGCCCCACCATTTTACAAAACCAAACCCAGGCATCCGGCCTCAATTTTGAGCACCAAGAAAATGTGTTCTCCGATTTTGAGTCCTATTTTCTCCAGCCTTGGAAGGTCAGCGAACTTGGCCCGCTCATCGCCACCGCCGATGTCAACGGAGACGGCCTGACCGATTTCTACGTCGGCAATTCCTTCAACCAGTCCGGCGGGCTATTCGTGCAGGACAAAAACGGCAAGTTCACCCGTGTCTCAGCCGAAACATGGGAACAGGACAACAGTTACGAAGACCACGGCGCTACTTTCTTTGACGTGGACATGGACGGGGACATGGACCTTTACGTGGTCAGTGGTGGCGTAGAGGCCGTTTACAGCGACACTTCCAAACTGCAAGGGAAGTCCCCGTGGGCGCACCGCCTTTATATCAACCAGGGGAACAACAAGTTCACCGGCATCGGCTTAACCACCGGGGCTGGAAAGGCATTGCCAAAGATGCAAGACATCGGCCTGCGCATGGCACCGTTCGACTATGACGGCGACGGCGACCTTGACCTTTTCATTGGCGGTCGGGTATCCCCCGGTAAATACCCCAGCACACCATATAGTTATGTGCTCCGCAATGACCTCCGGGTGTTTGTGGACGTGACAAAGGATGTAGCACCTGATTTTGAAAAAGTGGGCATGGTCACCGACCTCGTTTGGGCCAATATTGACAGTGACCCTGCTCTTGAACTAATCGTGGTGGGCGAGTTCATGCCGGTGACGATTTTCAAGTTAAACGGCGGTAAACTGCAAAAAATGGACGGCGAAGCGCTCGGCTTCGGCAAGTCGAACGGCCTGTGGAACCGACTCCAAATGGCTGACCTCGACAACGACGGGGATTTGGACATCATCACCGGAAACTTTGGGCTGAACTCCCGCTACCGTGCCAGCGAAAAGGAGCCTATGACCTTTTTTGCCAATGATTTTGACAAAAATGGCAGCATAGACCCCGTTTTGACCTTTTACGAACTTGGCAAGCAGTACCCATTCGTTCAAAAAGATGTGCTCATCAAACAAATGCCAGTCCTGAAAAAAAAGTATGTCCATTTTCACGACTACGGCATGGCCACTATCCAGGATATACTGCCGAAAAAGGAGTTCGAGGCCGCTCAGGTGTTGAAGGTATATGATTTGGAGACCTGCTGGTGGGAAAACCAAGGTGGAAAATTCATTCGGCGCAGCCTCCCAATACAGGCGCAGATAGCCCCAGTCTTTGGCATCGTCGTCCACGATTTCAATAATGATGGCAACCTTGACATCCTAATGGCGGGCAACAAATACGGCATGGAGGTGGAGACGAACCGCTGCGACGCTGGAAACGGCATATTTCTGGCAGGTGATGGCAAGGGCAAATTCACCTTTGTTGAAAATACGAAGTCCGGCTTCTGGGCCATGAAGGAGGTGAGGGACTTGGCGCTATTGAAAGCTGCAAATGGCAAGATTAAGATAATGGTTTCCAATAATAATGATAAGCTTCAGGTTTTTGGGAATCAGTAGGTTGGGGTTGGGGTGGCTGCCGCCCACGGACTGTACCACCCGGAAGCGCCATCGAAGGAGGCGAGGGGACAATATTGGCATGAGATTTTTTATGCTTTTTTCAAAAACAGCATAACCCATTATCTCAGACTAAAACAGCATAAAAAATTATGAGATTTTTCCTGTTCACACTAACTGCATTTTATTTTTTGCTCAACGCTTGTTCTGAACCCAACGATGGTAACAGTACAAGCGAAAATCAACAACCAGTTGAGGACACTGTAAAAGCTGCATTAATTGATACGTTAGCTTTTAAAATAGACAGACAATGGACACAGGAAGGGCCAAATTTCCACATAGTACCCATAGGCCAACGGGATACCGTTAAGTACATTGAGCTTGATGGCAAGCTTCAGCGCATATCTTCCATATTTATTACAGATTCAGTGCTAACGTGGTTGGTGTTCCACATAGTGGATGATGAATTAAAATTGGTGCGATTCAGAGAAGGACGTGAAATGCCAGAGCGCACGGTTAAAGAAGCATTCAGCTACTTGGAAAATGGAAAGATATTTTTTGCAAAGGAACGCTCCAAGCCGTTAGAGCCAGGCGAACCTTTGGCCGCATTCAGGTTTTTGCCGTTCGTAAATAATGTGCGTACACCAGCTGAAATGCAAGCCGAATATGCACCATATTGGGAGATAACAAAAAAGGCGGTGGAGCAAGACCGAGCATCAAGAAAATAGGGGTTTTATACGGCGAACCGGAAAGTTTTTGACATCATGAAACAACGCTTTATAAATTTGCCGAAATTCACAACGGGTCGCAGGATATTTTAAACCCAATTGAGTGACTACTTAATTTGGTGAAAAATCATCGTTTTTTTCCAAAAACACACACGGACTTTTAGATTAATTACCTTGTTAATTTTTTTTTAAAAAATTCAATCATGGCTAAAGTATTGCCCTTCCATCTTCCCTTTCGGTTTCTTTTTTTTTCACTTTTCCTCTGCGGCTTGCTAATTCAGGCCTGCAATGAAGAAAATAACAATTTTGATGGTGCAGGCATACATGAAATAGAACCTACTCTCACAGCGGCCAATCCGTTGCTCAACTTGTTGACACCTGCGCAAACCGGTGTTAATTTTAAGAATATCATCATCGAAGACGAGGAGGATAACTTTGCTACCAATTTTTATAAGTACACTGGCGGTGGCATAGCAGTGGCCGACGTGAATAACGATGGTTTGCAGGACATCTACTTTATCAACACGAATGGGAAAAACGCGCTTTACCTCAACGAGGGTGGCATGAAGTTCAAGGACATCACAGAAGGAGCGGGGGTAGGCTCTGAGGAGGGCGTTGAAACAGCGGTGACTGCGGTGGACATCAACTCAGACGGTTGGATTGATTTTTACGTTTGCCGTGCCGGTCCAAAGAACAACGAGGCAAGGCGCAACAAGCTATACGTCAACAATGGAGACCTGACTTTTTCTGAACGGTCAAAAGAGTACGGGATTGACGACATTAGCCCCAGCACAGGTGCCAATTTCTTTGATGCCGACAACGATGGCGACCTTGATTTATACCTGCTCACTTATCCTACATCAAGCATCGTCCCCAATATAACAGAATCCACTCTTGCATCAGACGGCAAAACCCGCATCCCTAATGTAAAACCTCGTGGCCCATTGGACACTCACCGCTTTTACCGAAATGACAATGGCAAGTACACTGACATTTCCAAAGAGGCAGGGGTACAAACCTATCATTGGGGGCTAAGTGTCTTGGTATCTGATTTGAACCGTGATGGCTGGCCAGATGTATATGTCGGCGTTGACTTCCTACAGCCCGACATCCTTTACATCAACAACAAAAATGGAACTTTCACCAACCGTCTTAACGATTATTTTCGACACACCTCCCGCAATACAATGGGAGCTGATTTGACGGATTTCGACAACGACGGACAAGTAGATTTGCTGGCAGCTGATATGCTCCCTGCTGACAACAAACACCGCAAAACCTCTGCTTCTTCACCCGAACTGAGCATTTATCTTTCTACGGTTCAGAATGGATACCCCGAACAAATAGCCCGCAACACACTTCAACGCAACAATGGCAACGGCACGTTTTCCGACATCGGTTGTATGGCGGGTATTTATAAAACCCACTGGTCATGGAGTAGCCTGTTGTTTGACATGGACAACGATGGTCTGCGTGATATGTACATCACCAACGGCTACCGTCGTGAAATCAACAGCCGTGACTTCTTTAACTTTCAGGCCGCCAAAATTCAGGAAAAATACGGTGGCGTTTGGACGAAAGATGCCTCCAAAGACCTGTACAAGCTGGCACCATACGTGCCTTCACTGAAAACAAGAAATTTTTGCTATCAAAACAAAGGCGATTGGACGTTTCCCGACAAAAGCGGCGATTGGATGACAGTGCCTGCTTCTTGGTCGTGTGGCTCAGTATGGGCTGACCTTGACAATGATGGTGACCTTGAACTGGTAATCAACAATTTGGAAGACCATGCATATATCTATCAAAACCTCTCACGTGAGCAAAACAAAGGAAATTACCTGCAATTGAAAATTCAGGGCAGCGCCCAAAACCCCCAAGCCGTTGGTGCATCCGCAGCGATTTACTATGGGGACAAGGTGCAGTACCTTGAATTGAATCCCGTGCGTGGTATATTTTCTTCCGTGGAAAACTTGTTGCACTTTGGCATGGGTCAAACAGAGACTGTGGACAAAATAGTTGTGCGCTGGCCCGATGGCAAAACCCAAAATTTGACCACTGTACCTGTCAACCAGCGCCTATTGCTCAAATACGCCGATGCAAGCGGATATGTGGCCCATATTGGCCCTCCTCCTCCTACACCTCAATTTTTTGAAGAAAAAAAAGCTGGCCTTAATTGGGTGCACAAAGAAAACGACTTTAACGACTTTACGAATTGGTTGCTCAACCCTTGGTCAGCGTCCGAACTTGGGCCTCTCGCTGCCATTGGTGACGTGAACGGGGATGGACTTGACGATTTTTTTGTGGGAGGCTCGTTTGATACCCCCGCTGCCTTGTTCGTACAAACTCCTAATGGGAGCTTTCAACAAACTAACATACCGCTATGGGAGTATGAAAAACGCTATGAAGACCATGACGCACTCTTTTTTGATGTTGATATGGATGGCGATATGGATTTGTTTGTCGTAAGTGGAGGCATGGAAGTTAACAACCCATTGGCCTGGGAAAACCGCCTGTACATCAATGAGGATGGAAAAGGTAAATTCGTAAAATCCCCCAACCCAATGCCAGCAAGTAAGGATGTGGGCTTCCGGGTCGCACCCTACGACTTCGACAACGATGGAGACCTTGACTTATTCATTGGTGGTCGCGTTACACAAGGTAAATGGCCACTTGCCCCTCACGGTCTTGTTCTCCAGAACAACAGTGGTAGCTTTACCGACGTAACCACCAATGTTGGAGGGGCCTTTGAATTGTGCGGCATGGTAACCGACCTCCTTTGGGCAAATATTGATAACGATCCTCAACCAGAGCTCATCGCCGTAGGAGAATGGATGCCGGTTACCATTTTTAAAATGAAAAACAACAAACTGGAAAACGTAACAGACCAGTTTGGCCTCAGCAAATCGAATGGCTTATGGTTTCGTGCCGCTGTCGCAGACCTTGACGGAGATGGCGACAATGATATAGTGACGGGTAACTTTGGGTTGAATACCCGTTTGGTCGCATCCGCCGAGTTACCATTAACCTGCTACGCTAAAGATTTTGACGGCAACGGGCAAATTGACCCATTAATGGCTTATGCCGAAAATGGAAAGAACTACCCAATAGTGCAAAAAGATGTCTTACACAAACAAATCCCACAGTTGAAGAAAAAATTCATCTATGCCGAGGTTTATGGCGAGGCAACAATAGACAAAGTATATCCTCAAAAAGAGCTTGACGCTTCCCTGAATTTGAAGGCATACACACTCGAAACCTGTTGGTGGGAAAATCAGGGCGGCAAGTTCGTGCAGCGAAAACTGCCCAACCCTGCCCAGACCTCCCCTGTACAGGGAATCCTCGTGGATGACTTTACTGGCGACGGCCTCGTTGACATTTTAATGGCAGGAAACAAATACGGCCTCGAAATAGATATCAACCGATGCGATGCAAGCAACGGGGTATTGCTGCGTGGTGACGGCAAGGGCAATTTTACTTTTGTGGAAAACACAGCCTCTGGATTCTGGGCATCCAAGGAAGTTCGTGATTTGGCGCTATTGCGTGGTCCCGGCGGTAAAACGGTAATTTTGGTGACGAATAATAGCGCCGCTCCGCAGATTTTTAGTCGGAAATAAGTGTTTGCTATAACCTCTCTTTTTGAAAGAGGGGTAGCAGTAAATCACGAAAAACCATCGTGTGGTTCTCTCTCTTTAGTTTTTATACTTTGAACCGTCAGGTTTTGCCCGAATCAACCTTGTTTGAAAATGGACAAAACCTGACGCTCGAAAGTATAATAGCCTCAATCAAGGGATAGCCCTTAAAACCGTATAGCGCAGCAACATTTCCAGCACCAAAAAAAACAGCGCCAGCCACACAAACCGATAAAACTCCTCGCTGTACCGTTTTATGCTTGTCACTTCAATTTCCGTCTTTTCCAACCGGTCAATTTCCTCATAAACCTTCTCCAAACTGCGGGCCGTGGTCGCCCGGAAATACTTGCCGCCCGTCATTTCGGAAATCTGTTTGAGCAGCTCCTCGTCAATCTCCACCTTAGCCATGCCCATCACAAAGCTCCCGTCGCTGCGGCGGCTGATGGGCGACACGGCAGTACCCTCCTGCCCCACCCCGATGGTATAGACCTTCACGCCAAACTGCCTCGCTATTTCCGCAGCAGTGAGCGGCTTCACATACCCGGCGTTGTTCACCCCATCCGTCAGCAGGATGACGACCTTGCTCTTGCCGGGACTGTCCTTGATGCGGTTCACCGCCGTGGCCAAGCCCATGCCAATGGCCGTCCCATCCTCCAAGATGCCGCAGCGAAGCCCCTCGATGAAGTCCGTCAGCACCCGGTGGTCGGTGGTCAGCGGGCACTGCGTGAAAGCCTCGCCGGAGAATACCGCCAACCCGATGCGGTCGTACTGACGCTTCTCCACAAACTCCACGGCCACCCGCTTGCTCACCTCCAGCCGGTCGGGGTCGAAGTCCTGCGCCAACATGCTGCTCGACAGGTCAATGGCCAAGAAAATATCAATCCCCTCCGCCTTGATGGTTTCTTCCTTCAGGGTTCGTTGTGGCCGAGCCAGCGCCACCACCAGCGACAAAAAAGCCAGCAAACGCAGCAATGGCAGCAGTTTCTGGAAGTCCACCTTCCAAGATTTCAGGCCAGCGGCCACCGCCAACGTCGGCATCGTCACGGTCGCCTCCTGCCGGCTGCCACGCCTATTGCGCAGCCAAACCAGGAGCGGCGGCACCAGAAAAAGCAGAAAAAACCACGGGTGCTGGAAGGTGAAGTTACTAAACATCTTTCGGCAGGGTTGCGTCCGCCACGAGCATGGCAGGCTTGGTTTCAAGGATAAACGCCCGTGCGTAAGCCATCGCCTGCTCGTGGAACTCAGCGGGCGGCTGCGCCTTGGCAAACTTCACGAGGTCGGCGGTTTGCAACACGTCCCCCAGTTTTTGCGCCAGCGCCAAATCGAAGTCCCGCTGGCGCAATTGCACCAAAATCTCGTCCGTCGTTTGCTCCAGCGCCTGTATGCCGTAGCGGTTTTCGAGGTACTCCCGCACGATGTGCGTCAGGGCACTGTGATAGTCCTTCACGGCACCGCTCTGCCAAATTTGCTGGGCTTGCAGCGCCTCCAACTGTTGTAGCGCCAGCTCGTGCGGCAGCAGTTGCACCACTGGCGGGGGCGCCACCACCAAGTCTTTTTTGCGCTTGCGCAAATACAGCACCAGCAAGATGGCCAGCACCAGCAGCGCCACACCAACGATGTACCAGACAAAATCCTGCAATTTCACAGGCTCCGTCAGGATGGGCTTTATGTCGGCCAAGGCCGTGTCCACCTTGGGCAGGTCAACTTGGATGGGAATATCCCTCGTGAAAAACGTGTCCGTAATGCCACCAAGCTTGTACACCACGGGGATGGCAGCAAGCCGGTGGTAGCCAGAGTCCCAAGCGATGAAAAGGAGGTTTTTCTGCAAGCGCAGCTTATCGCCCGCCGTGCCGAGCGTGTCCCATTTGCTCTCCGCCAAAACCTCAAAAACGGAGTCGGCGGCCACCATGTCGAGGTTCAGCGGCTCCAGTACGGCGTCGTTGGGTACGCTCAATTCAATTCGCAGCCGCATCTGGTCGCCAAGCAGCACACGGGTACTGTCCACGACGGCCTTGCCGGTCACTTGGGCGACCCCAGCCATCTTTACCAAAAATACCAACCAAAAAACGCATCGCAATTTTAGCATCATGCAAAGTCTTTCCCGAAACCGGACAAGTTTTCCGAAGTTCGCCGGGCGAAAAGAAAGGATTGGAGGATTGAAGGTGGGAAGGATTGAATTGCAGAAAAAGCCTTTTATCCTTCATGTATTCTCTCATTCATGTCTTCAATCCTCCAATCCTTTCCTTCGGGGCGTCAAAATTACGCACTCCGAACTACATTCAATGAAATCACTTTGGCAGAACCCTGTTTTTCGTGAAAATGCCCTTGTAGCGGCCCTGTTCCTGACGCTGGTACACCTGCTGTATTACCGGACGGCGCAGGCAGGATTCGTCACCGACTTCACCGGGCTGCTGCACCGAATGGACGGAGCCACGTTCAGTGGCGTGTGGACCTGTTTCGGCTTTCCGGCCCTGCACCAAGTCACCAATTTCTTCCTCTACTTTTTTGTAAAATGGTTTGGCACGGAGGGCATTGGCTGGTACCTCACCTTCACCTCGCTGCACGTGGCGAACGGCTTCCTCGGCTTTGTTTTGGCAAAAAAAATGTTTGAAAAAGCTGGCTACAGTCGCCCCTTTTCGCCAGCGCTCATGGCCAGCTTGCTCTTTCTGCTCTCGCCCTACCAAGCCGAGGTGGTGGTGTGGCGGGTCTGCTTTAACTTCCTGTTCTGCACGCTGCTCATGCTCGGTTCGCTGCTGTTGTTGTTAAAATATTTTGAAGGGAAAAAGCCGACGCATTTGCTGGCTGCCCACGGGCTTTTTGTGGTGGCGCTATTTACGTTTGAGCTGGCGCTGGCGCTGCCGTTGTTGGCATTGGTGTTGCCCCTGACCTTGTCCCTGACCCCTAAAGGGGAACCTTATTCCGTTCATTCCGTGCCTCATTTGTCCATGTCGAAGTTCCGAAGAGTTTGCGCACTTAGGTCCCCCTTTAGGGGTCAGGGGCAAGGTCAGCGGTTTACACACGTCCTACTCCCCCACCTGCTGCTCGTTGCCAGCTATTTTTTGCTGAACAAACTCCTCCTCGGTGGCTGGGCGGGCCACTATGGCGAGGCCGTCCACCTCAATCTCGATTTACGCATCATCGCCGCTAATTGTCTAAAATACTTCACCAAATACCTGCTTTTTTGGCGGGAATGGCCTCATGGCGGCAAGGAGTGGCTCGTGCTTTTTTTTGAAAAATCAGCGGTGGCTTGGAGCGGGTTGGCGGTGGGTTTGGTTGTGGTCGCTTTAGGGATTTGTGGTCCCCCAATTTATTGGGCCAACCGTTTAAAATTGTTCGCAAAAACAAAAATCCGTGGGGACGGCTTTATCGGTCAGCCAAATAAATTGGGCGACCACAAGCTGCGGCTCATGGTCATTGGCTGGCTGCTGTTTTTCCTCGCCCTCGCCCCGGTGGCCAACCTCTACGTGGCCTACGTGCTCCATGGCGAAAACGACCGCTATGGCTATTTGCCTTCGCTATTTTTTTTCATCGGGCTGGTAGCAGTTTTCGATTTTTTTCCTCGTTGGCTTCGCAATGGGCTGTTCGCAGCCTGGCTATTCACTTCTGTTTTTTTTCTCCAAAAAATGACCACATACTGGCAAGAAAGCGCCCGAATCGTGACTAATCTGCTCGCCGATTTCCGCTGGCAAGACGCCCCAGAGGTCTATGTGCTGGCCTCCCCGGAGAACTACCACGGCCTGCCGATGTTCAAGGACTTCTCCAGGGAAAACTTAGCCATCAAACATGCCCTCCGCTACCTCGCCGACAAGCCCTCGGATGGCAATTTTCACCAAATCGCCCAGTTCAACCTCACCTCCCCGACTGACGGGTTCACCGCCAGCCGGGACAGTGCAACGGGCATTTTCCGGCTACAGTTCAAGCAGTGGGGCAACTGGTGGTGGCTCTACGGCATGGGACTCGGCGACTACCAGACGGCACAGTACCGCTTCCGCACGGACGGCAACGGCTGCCGGGTCGAGATGAAACAGTGGCCGGCAAAGCCAGGTGCAGTCTTCATCGTGGCGCAGGGGGACAGGTGGGAGGAGCTTTGAGTGGTTTTGCTCGCTATTCGCCGCTTTTGTCATTGCGCAGCAACCCGTCCACGCCTCGTTTCACGCCCCGCTGTGCGCCGCCTTTGTCATTGCGCAGCAACCTCCAACGCTATTGGTATGCGTATTGGTATGCGTCCCGCTATGCGCCGCTTTTGTCATTGCCATAGGCAAACTGCGACGTCTGGTGTCAGCGCCCCGCTGTATGAAACACACAGTAGGGCGCATAGCGGGGCGTTCCTTCTTACGTGGACGGGTTGCTGCGCAATGACAAAGGCGGCGCACAGCGGGACGTGAAACGAGGCGATGACGGGTTGCTGCGCAATGACAAAGGCGGCGCATAGCGAGACGCATAGGGCTACGCACAGCGGGGCGTACACCAATAAGCGTTGGAGGTTGCTGCGGAACCAATTTCCGAATTTCAGAATTTAACCATTTTCCAACAAAAAAACCGCCTCCGGCGAAAGGCCAGAAGCGGTTTTGTTTTTGAAGAAAAACAGATTCAGAGCAAGTCGGGGGCGGGCATTTGGAACCCAACCCCCTTTTGAAGTTTCGTCATTGGTCATTTGTCATTGGGGCATTGGAAAAGAACCAATGACCTCAATGACCTAATGACGATTCTACAGCCGGACCATGCGCCGGGTAGCAGTTTGCGTAGCAGTTTCCAACTGGTAGAAGAGTACGCCGGAGGCACCCAAATCTTGTTGGTGCAGGATGATTTCGTTGTAACCTTTTGCAAAATCGTTTGAAATCGTCTTCAATACCCTACCCGACAGGTCGTACACCGTCAGTTTTGCTTTGCCAGCTTCTGGCAAACGGAACCCAATCGTGGTCGTTTCCCGGAACGGGTTCGGGTTGTTTTGGTATAGCTCAAAGTCGGCGGTGACTGCCTGTTCAGCATTGTTGAACCGGAGGTTCACGTCGAGCAGCTCGGCATTTTGGCCTGCCGTGCGGTAAGCCTCGGCTGGCATTACGGCACCTGTTACTTGGAGCATTTTGCTCAATTCTGACTTTGTGTTTGATTTGAATACCAGCGTAAAAAGAATTGTGTTGTTGTCGTGTAGTGTGTTTTTTGAATTGTCCCAGCTTGTCGTAATAATACCATCTTCGAGCATCGTCAAACCGAAGTTCGACTCGTTCAATCCTTCCAGTTCGCCTGCCTCGATGTTCTCCAAAGTGAGCGCTTCAGGGTTGAACTGAAGGGCAAACTGGTAGCCCATGAGGTTGACGAAGTTATTGGCACGGAAGGGCACCCGGTAGGTTTGGCCAGCTTCGAGGGACATTTCATCCACTACAAAATCAAGCTCACCTGCGAAACTGCGGTCATCGGTGTTGCCGCCACCGAAGTTGGTCACGGCAGAGCCGTTCACGTCGCCCACTTTCACCGCCACGAAGTTGACACCACTCTGGCTGGTGGCAAGGTCGTTGATGTTGTAAAACTCAGGGAACGGCGTGGTGAACGGGTTCGCAGGGTTGCTGAACACATGGTTCTTGTCAATGAACCGCCAAGAGGTATTGTTCGTGAACGTCGGGATAATCTGAAGCACCAATTTGCGAAGCTCCACCACGTCGGCAGTGGTCACCGTACCGGACTTGTTTGCGTCAGCAGCGATGATTTTGTACGGCGAGTCGAGGGGCTGGATGCTCAGGATATGCCGGGTAATCAGCACGAGGTCGTAGGTCGTCACACCGTTCATAGGCGCCATGTTGTGGTTTGGCGTGAAGGTGTAGTCGTAGCTCAGGGCAAGGTTCGGGAAAGCGAAGTTGCCGTTGGTCGAGGTAGTGGCTGGGGCCGTTAGTGGGCCGTTGCCGCTCACGTTGATGGACACGCCGTTCATGCCGCTGCCACCCGCATCGGCGATGTTGCCGGTCACGCCCGCCGTCAGCGGGGATGGGCAAATCACCATGTTGTCTTGGATAATGACGTAGGTCTCGCAGAAATCGGTGTTGCCAGCTTGGTCGGTCACGTACATCGTCACAATGTTGGTGCCCACGTTGGCACAGTCGAAGAGCGATGGCACGAGTTGGAATTGCAGGTTCTGCGAGCTGGTGCAGTTGTCGAAGCTGCCAGCGTTGAACATGTTCGCCGTGAGTTGAACCATGCCGCCGCCGTTCATGGACATCAGTTCCACGGCGAGGCCGTTGACGCAAACCGGGGTCGGCTTCTTGCCGTCCACCACGGTGATGGTGAAGTTGCAGGTCGAGATGTTGCCACATTTGTCCTCCACGGTCGCTGAAACGGCGTGAACACCGAAAGGATAGTTGCCGCTGAGGTTCGGGCTGCTGCCCGCCAAGTCCTGTGTGCCATTGGAGTTGAAGTCAATCTTCGTTGTCCAAATAAGGTTCGGGCTGCAATCGGTGGCCGAAAGTGGTGGCACGGAAACCGCACCATAGCCGCAGTTGGCATCCAAGCTCTGAACGGTCACGTTGCCTGGGCAGGCAATCACCGGGGGCGTATTGTCTTGTACCTTAATGACCTGCACATGCTCCCAGTAGCCGGGGCTGCCAGGGACGTTCGGGTTGTACCGGCACCAGTCTATCACTATCCATTTCCTCAAAATCTTGAAACAGGCAGGGAAACTGGTCGGCAGCAACTGGTCGGTGTGCGTCACCGCAACGAGGTCGCAGCCGTCTTCCGTGATGGTCGGCACGTCGTAGCCCGAGGGCAGGTCGTTCGGCTCAAGGTTGGGGTTGCACTGGTAGGTTGTGTAGTCCAAAGGCCAAACGATGCCAGTCAAGTTGAACGGGTTGGAGTTGACCACCGTGATGGTCTGTGTGCAGGAGGCTTTTCTGCCGCTTGCATCGGTCACGGTGTACAGTCGCCAGATATAGCCAATGCCGCAGTTGGTGATATTATCGGTCTGGGTGTGGGCCCAAGTTGCGCCAGCACAATTGTCGCTGAAAACCGGCGCAGCCACGGGCGGCACGGGGTCCGAGCACTCGATGGTCTTGTTCGGCGGACAGGAGATGGTAGGGTCAATTTTGTCCTGAACCGCCACTTCCACCATGCAAACATTGAAATTGCCAGCGGCATCATAGACCCGCATGGAAACCATCAGGTTTTGGCCAATGTCGCAGCAATTGAACGGCACAAAAGTATCGAACGGCGTACCGTTCGGATAGCAGGTGGAGGGCATACGGCTCACCCGCAGGTAGTCAATGCCGCAGTTGTCGGAGCTGCCGTTGTTGAACGAAGAGGCCGAAACGATGGCCGTACCGTCGTCGCCAATTGAAACCGTGGTAAACTGAATACATACCGCCACAGGAGCGGTCACGTCCTTGACCTGCATGGTCGTGTTGCACTGGCTCACGTTGCCGCAGTCATCGGTGGCCACGTAGGTGATGGTGTGCGTACCAACTGGCACGTTCAGAATCGGGCCGCCGTTGCCGTTCACGATGCCGAAAGGGGTCAGCACCTTGACGGTAAAATTCGAGCAAGCATCCGTGACCGTTGCCGGGGGCAATGAGAACGACGCAAAGCAGCCGTTGGAGGTAGTGCCCTGTACGATAGGTGCAGGACAGGTGATGACCGGAGGCGTGGTGTCATTTTTCTTTATTACCTGGATGCAAGACCACGGGTTGCCGTTGCCGGGCGTGGTCGGGAGGCACCAGTCGTAAATGGTCCAGGTGCGCAAAATTTTCGTGCCGCCGCCGCAGATGGCGAACACCTCGTCATTGTAGGATGCCGCTATTTCGCAGAAAGTATTGCCACCGGGAATCACCGGGTAGGAGATGCCGCCAATGGTGATGCGTGGGTACCCCGTGACGGCTGGCGCCGTGCTTTGTGGGCCGATGGCGCACTGCAAGTCAACGTTGGAGGGGCAAACTGGCGTAAAAATCGGGTTTGCCAGTGTCACCCTTTGTATGGTGATGTATTGCGAGCAGGTGCTGGTGTAGCCCCTTGAATCCACTGCCGTCCAGGTGCGGAACACGAGCGCCACATAGGTGGAGGCACAGGTGCCGTGGTCTATGACATCGGTATAGCTGAAGCTGACGATGTTGGAGCAGTCACTGACGGTAGGCGTCGGTGCATTGCCACCATCAATGGTCGGCTTGTAGTTGGCGAGGCAGGTCATCGTGAGGTCGCCGCAGCCGGTGATTTCCGGGCCGAGCTTGTCCTCAATCTTGATGGTGCCCCAGCAGGAGTTGCCGCCCGGCTCTCCCACGGAGTAAATCAGCGTCTGGCCGATGTTGGAGGCATTCACGAATGGGCTGTTGGGGACGGGCAAGCCTTGCAGCGTCAGCAGGGTGACGGTATATGGGCCAGCACATGCCGAAGGGTCTTCCAGCAGGATGTCGGCGGTCATCTCCATCGTGCAGAACTCGCTGGGGCCGGGTAGCGATACGTTTAGGTCGTCGTTGCAAACAAGGGCGCATTGCGCAAAAGCACTGTGTCCCCAGCTTGCAAACACCAGCAGGCTCATCAGCGCAGCCGCCCGCAATAGGCGACCCCCACCGTGCAACCCGCATGTAGTAGCATCCCAGATGTTCATCTGGATGCACTTGATGGGTTTAGTAAACTCGAAATTTCTCATGGGAATCAAAATTGTTAATGATTGATTGATTTAAAATAACTAATGGTCCGTAGTGCTTTTTTGCTCTGTCTTTTATTTGTAAAGTCTTGATTGTTAGCTTTTTAATTAAAATACCGCACTCCTTCTTTCTTTCCTTTTTTCATCCAACCCGAACCATGGCGAAGGGGCTACTACAGTATGGTTGTAGTCGGCTCCCTCCGCCAGGCTCTTGTGGTCGGTGGTACCTTTCAAAAGTTCATGGGACATTTTCTCATAGTATTTAGTCCTTTTGATTTGGATACCGGATTTTAGACAGCCCGAGCTAAAATGTGTGTGTGTAGTTGTGTAAAATGGTCAAAGCGAATGTTCTATCTGGCTATAGAATCGTAGATTCACTATCGGGTCTGTCGATATGAACATGGGTATTTTTTTAATTGAAAATGGAGAATTGAAAATGAGGAATGGTACTCGTCACAGTCATTCTCAATTTTCAATTTTCAATTCTCAATTAGTTTTTCATCATTTTTATGACTTGTCGCTGGAAGTCGCCTGCGTCCATTTCGAGGAACAGGATGCCCGGCGGGATATGGGCCAGGTCGAGTGGCAGTTCGTGGCGGCCCTGGTCGTAGTCGCTTGCCCAGGTTTTCAGCAGCCTGCCGAACTGGTCGTGGAGTCGGAAGCTGACATTGGCCGCCTCCGGCAAATAGAACTGAAGCGTCGTTCTTTGGTCAAATGGATTGGGGTAATTGAGGAGACTTGTTGTTCCCTCGGCCACCATCGGCTGGTATTCGAGCGCCACTCCCCATGTTTCAAAACTGTTGTTTTTGGCCATGAAATCGCCAGCATAAGCCTCGGCAGGAGTCTGCGATGAACTGATTTTTAGCGCATCGGAAAGCCGTCCGTTGCTTTTTGCCCTGAACTTTAGGGTGAATATCTCGCTGGATTGGGCAAGGTCGGCACCCGATTCGTTCACCCAGCTCACCGTCAGGGCGCTGGTACCGAGCGACTGTGGGAGGCCGAAGTTGCTGGCTTTCAGCAAGCCTGCCCCCTCATTGCCAACGGCCACGAAGTCCAATATTTTTTCGTCAAAACCAAGGGTGAACTGGAAGCCGGCCATGATGCCTGCCTGTCCGGCAGACAAGCGTTCTGGGTGCGCCACGAAGGGGATGGCATAATCACGGCCAGCAACCAATTCTATTTCTTTTGTGCTGAATATCAGGTAGTTGTCAAAGTTGCTGCGCTCCTCGGTATCCTCCCCGCCGAAGGTGGCCGGGTTGGCGCTGCTGTTCACGTCGCCCACTTTTATCCCCACGAAGTCAGCCGTCCAGTAGTTGCCCAAGAGGTTGGTCAGGGCAGTGATTTCTGGAAAAGGTTGGGTGAACGGATTCTTTGGGTCCGGGAAGACGTGGCTCGCCGGCACGAACCGCCATGAAGGCGTACCGTTCGGGAAGGAAGTAGTTATGTTCAAGACTAACTTTTGCAGCTCCACCAAGTCGAGCGTGGAGACCGTGCCAGAGCGGTTCACGTCGGCAGCGATGATGTCGTAGGGGTTTTCGAGCAGCGCAATATTCAGGATATGCCGCCGGATGAGCACGATGTCGTAAGTCGTGACGCCGTTCAGCGGCTTAGTGTTGTAGCTTGGTGTCAGTGTGTAGTTTTGTCCCAAAGGAAGGTTGGGGAAGGCATAAGTACCGTCAACGTTGCTCTGCATCCCGATGCTGATGCCGCCACTGAGGCCAACGAGCTTCCCGGAAAGTGGGTCGCCGTTGTGGCGTGACAGCTTACCGGCGATGGTGGCCAAGTTGCCAGCGCTGCAGACGTTGAAGTTGTCCTGCACCACCACGTTGGTTTGGCAGAAGGCACTGTTGCCAGCTTGGTCAGTCACCGTGAGGGTCACGGTTTTGGTGCCAATGCTCTGGCAGTCGAACGTGTTCGGGCTTACCTGCAAAATCAGGTTTTGGGTCGGCGTACAGTTGTCGTTGCTTCCGTTGTTAATCATGGAGGGCATCAGCGTCACAAAGCCATTTTGCTGGATGGTGACGGCCACGCCGTTGTTGCAGACGGGGCTTGGCGCCTGTGCGTCCACCACCGTTATCTGGGTGGTACAAGAAGAAGTGTTGCCACAGCCATCTGCCGCCGTGTAAGTCACAGTGTGCACGCCCTTGGGGTAAGTGCCGCTCGCAACGCCGTTTTGGGTTTGGGCAAACAGCGAGTTGTTCGTCACCGTCACTTGGGCGCTGCAATCGGAAATGCCGGGGAGCGGAACCGTCACAAACTTCTGGCAATTGAACCCGTCAATGCCCGCCGTGAAATTGGCTGGACAGGTAAGCACCGGGGCCACGGTGTCCCGCACCTCTATGACCTGCGTTTTTTCCCAAAAGCCAACACCGGTTGGGTTGTTTGGCTGGTAGGAGCACCAGTCAATCACCGCCCAATTCCGAATGAGCTTGTAGCAGGAAGGCTGTGCCGTATAAAAATAGTAGTCGGTATGGGTAATCTGTAGTTGCTCGCAGTCCTTGCCCGTCACCACCACGTTGCCCGTTTCGCTGACGTCGGTGTTGAACTCACATTCGTAAGCAAGTATGTCGCCGGGGAAGGTCACGGTAATCGGCGTATTGTCGGCGATGGTGATTACCTGCTGGCAGGTGGCGGTGTTGTTGCTCTGGTCCTTGGCGGCCCAGGTGCGGGTCACGGTGCCGTTGCCGCAGTTGTTCAGGTTCACCACGTTGGTGAAGGTCGTCGAAGCCACGGCGCAGTTGTCGGTGGCAAATGGCTGGCCGGTCATTGCCGGGTTGTTGAAGTCTTGTCCGCAACCGATGGTGACGGGGCCGGGACAGATAATTGTTGGCTTAATCTGGTCCTTTACGAGGACGGAACTGAGGCAAGTGCTCGTGAGGCCGCCCTTGTCCACCACTTTCAGGGTCACGGTGATGGGAGCGCCGATGTTTGCGCACTCAAAAGAAACAAAGGTATCGAAGGGCTGACCGCCCCAACTCACCTCCATGTGGTCAATGCCGCAGTTGTCGTAGCTGCCGTTGTTGAAGGTTTCCGCAAAAATCAGTGTCGTGCCGTCGTCCAGGAGGTTGGCCTGCACTTGGGTCTCGCAAAGCGCCACTGGCTTCACCACGTCCTTCACCGTCACGGTCATCTGGCAGGTACTGCTGTTGTTGCAGCCGTCCGTGGCCGTGAAGGTGACGGTGTAGGTGCCGACCGGAACGCTATCGAAAGGGCCGTTGCCCGTGCCAAACTGCCAAGATGGCGTCACTGTGGCGCCGGAGCAAGCATCCGTTGCATTTGCCTGCGGCAAATAAACCTGTGCCGTGCAAACGCTGGGATAAGTGGTGAAGCTCATGTTAGCCGGGCAGGTCACGACGGGTGGTGTGGTATCCAACACCTTTATTATCTGGGTAAAAATTCGGAAATCTTCGGTGCAGAGGTCAAAGATGGACCAAGTGCGCAGGATTCTCCTGCTGCCGCCGCAAATCGGAATCTGTTGGTCGTTGAAGGAAACTATCAGGTCGCAGCTCAAGGTATTGTCCATCCATACGCTGTCAATCATTGGGTAGCCGGTGATGTTGAAATTGAGGGGGTTCTGCAAGCTGCACTCAAGGGTTGGCAATTGCGTGCCGTCCCGGTGCTTGGGGAACTCCACCATCATCAGCGTAGCTTTTTTCAGGTAAATATGCTGGGTGCATTGGGTGCTGTTGCCGTGCTCATCGGTAGCTGTCCAAGTGCGCTGCAAATAGGCGGTGACGGGTACGTTGCCCACCGAATCGTTGCAGGCTAAGTCAACCATCATATCTGTATAGGTGAACTGGATGCTATCGGATGGGCTTACGTTGTCGGTGACGGAAGGCGTTTCCAAGCTGCCCAGCGGGGTGTTGCACCAGATGAAGACGGTGTCGCTGCTGCAATCAATCACCGGCGGCTGGTTGTCAATAAGGGTAATGGTGGTGGTGCAGGAATTGCCGCTGGCGGGGTGCGTCAGCGTGGCCGTGAGCAGTTGGTCAATAAGTGCGGCGTTGAGTTGCTGGCCGTGCTGGTTGCCGTCTTCATCCTCGATGCTGATGGTGAAGTTGTTGGAGCAACCATTGGAGCTTTGCAGCAGCATCGGGGCGTAGATGGTGGTGTTGCCCGTGTTGTCGAGCGCCACGGAGATGCTGTTGTTGCAGACCAGCGCACATTGGGAAGAGGCGGTTTGCCCACACAGGAACAACAGTGCTGTTGATAGTACCGTCCTTGTCATGAACTTGAACCTTCCTAAATACCGGGGGGCAGTGGGGGATTCGCATGTTAGCCTGTGTGGAGCAAAACCGTTACCTTTTACCATGAGATTATAATTGTTAATAGTGAGTACCGATTCTTTGGACAATCCGAATATCCGCAAGGGATAGGCTGGCAAGGCAGCTTTTTTTGAAAAAAGACATGCCAAGGCCAAGCAGCTTCAGACCGCCGGTTCAACTAAAATTTGCCCCCGACTCATTCGAAGGCAGAAAATCTGTGTGGTGTGTAAGGTTTTGCAAAAAAGAATAGTAAGGTCGCCCCACCTCGTTTGGTAGGCCGTGGGCACGAAAAAAACGCCCGGTGTTGTGGAACCCATCAAGGTTCGTGGTTAAAGATTCGACTTGTTGTGTTTGAGAAAGGTCCAGGGTTCCTGGAAAAAGACTGGGAATTGAAATAAGCTTAGTAAGCTCGGTTTCCGGACTTTTCTCATAGTATGTCAGCCATCATGTAGCTGTCGGGAATTCAAAGTTTCATTAAAGTTAATTTAAAAAATTGTGCCAATTGTACCCTCCGACGACTTTTGCCTGAAATAAAAATTGATTCGTTGAGGGTGAAAACAAGCCACATATTTTTCAATTGTAATTTGTAAGAATTTGAACAACAGGCATTTGTCCAGCATTTTTTGATTTTAAAATTAGTCGAAAATATTATTCGACACGCCCACAAAAAGGAGGGGCAGGGGGCTGCCTGTCACTCCACCTTCACGAGCTTGCCCGATTGCAGCAGCTTCCCCTCATCCCGCACTTCGTAGAAGTAGAGGCCGGGGGGGAGGGAAGCTAGTGGCACGAGGTTCCAGTTAGCGTCGAGGGGGTGGGTGAGCACAGGTTGGCCAGTTACAGCGAAAAGCGTGAAAATGGATTGGGGTATATTCTTGGGGATTTGGACATTGACACTGGCCTTGGCAGGGTTTGGTGACAGATATATCTTATCGGTCGGTGAAGCATTTACGGGCATTCCTGAAGCCACGATGCTCACCACCTTGCACCAAGTATCGCTCCCGTAGGCGTTGCTCACGGTGAGGCAGACGGTGTAGCTGCCAGGGCCGGGGAAGTTATGCACTGGGCTGGTGTCTTGGCTTGCGTTCCCGTCGCCGAAATCCCACGCCCATTGGGCCGGCTCGTAGAAGGAGTTGTCGGTGAACTCCACCGACAGCGGCTCACCGGGCAGGGTCTCACAGCGGAAACCTGATAGCGGGTGGTTGTCCAGTCCGAGTGTGTCGCAGGGGCTGCCGTCGAGGGGGCCGAGGCGATAGTTGGGAAAGAGTGTGAACTCGCTGCCTTTGCGGTGAGGAAGCTGCACGTAGCGCTGCCGCACGTCGCAGGCAATGCCCTTTTTGTTGGGGTAGTTGATGACGTGGAGCGACTTAACCGAACCATGTGCAGGGGTAATGTATATTTTCCCATCAGGGGCAAGGGTCATGGTTCTGAACCAACTAGGCTCGCCCGGCGTATCCTCCGAACCGTCCCACACCGCCACGGTGTCCGTGGTTGAAGCGATGTCCTGTGCTTCCAGGTCGTACTGGAGCACATAATGCGCATTCGACACGTACAAATACCTTGAGTTGGGGGATATAGCCACACAATTGACACCAGAAACATAGTCCAAGGGCGGCAAAACCTTCAGGTTGGACAGCAGCCCATTGCACCTGTCGAAATCGTACACCTTGACGCCAAAGGCCACATCGTTGTCAACATATTTGCTGCCATCGGGGGAGAACACGCAAAACCCTTGTGAAAATTTCATGGAATCCTGTGGCGGCTTTATTCCAATAACTTGGGAGTCTATAGTCGGGACCATATCAGGGCCAAGCAACACTTTAAAATAAAGGCTGTCCGAGGATTCGGGTATAATGGCCCACCAGTCCCTGCCATTGGCATGTTTGGTGGCCGCCACCACGTCAAGCATTTTCGAATGAATTATCAACTCGTTTTTTGAAGTTACGTCCCCCTTTCCACCGTTCAGGTTCATGTCAACCACAGTCAGCAGTTCGTCAGGTACTAGGAAATACGTCGTAGTTGGCGTGGTAATGATTGAGTCAAGATACCTCCTGTGGATGATTGCATAACTGTTCTCTGCCTCAAAAGGAAGGGCAATCATGGAGAAGTAAATCGTATAGCCACAATTAAGGCAGTTTGCCACTACGCCTAATACATATTCACATGGGTTTAGGGTATCCCCGTTGGTCATGATGTTGTCGTCTGCATCATGTAACCTAATCCCATCCGAATAAAAAATAAAGTCCCCTTCTTGGTTGGACATTACCAACCCAGTTACGCCAAGGTTAAGGTCAAGATTAATTGAACTTAAAGCAAGACTGTTTGAATCAAAATTAAGTAAATTCTCGGTCAAGGATGTACCCATTATCCAGTTCATATCATAAGCTTGCGGCAGGGCAAAAAATGGGAACAGAATAAAACTTGTAATGAATGTAGCGTTCTTCATGATGAATTAAAAAATGTCCTGCACCAAACACTTGGTGCAGGACAATGATTATCATTTGTGGATGACCAGTTTTTTTGAAATACCAGAACCCGCTGTACCATCTTGTACTTTAACCAAGTAAATGCCATCTGGCAGTCCCTTTAGGTCAATCGTCAGCTTATTGCCACCTTCCTTTAATGGCAATCGCCTCAACTCCACCCCAAACTGGTTGTAGAAGGTGAGCATTTGGTCAGTACCAGCATTGTATTCGACGTTCAGCATTTGGCTGGCCGGGTTGGGGAACAGCCTTAGTTCTTCTTTTTCAACTGACTCTTGTGCATCTTTTAAACTTTCCCTGCCGCCTGTTGAAATACAATCGTCCTCGGAAATCATGGTACCCGTAAACTGTGCGTACCAAGCACGGGCACGATAGACGGCATCGCCTCCATCAAGGGCGCACTGCTCGGCGATGGCCCTGATGGTGTTCTTGTGGGCCAGCAGTACAGGTAGTCCCTTTGCCTCGGTTTGCAGATAGATGGCGTTCAAGGTCTTTTCGTTGTCGTCATAAAGTCCAGATGTGCTGATGCCACTGTTGAGCGTAGCGCAGGCATCTGCTCCGTTAGCCCGGTTGCTCATCCAGTCCGACCACACGGATTCATTGGAAGCCATCAGGTTGTCAATGTTGGCTGCCCAGCCTTGTCTGTCCAGAAGGAGGCTGGCCTCGGTGGCTGTTTGCACTCCCGCCGCCAGTTGCTCGTCAATGGCCAAAATGCTGTCCAATGCTAATTTGGTGGCTACAAAATTGCCCGATATGAGACCGACCTGAGTACCGCCGAGCCCATATAGTGCCGCAGTTTGGCTGCCCACATCCCAGAGCTTGGCAAAGGGGGTGTTGGCATTGGCGCTCAAGTAGTTTTGCATCTGCGGGTTACCGCTGGCCATGCTGGGCCAGGTCTTCAGCTTTTTGTACAGGTAGCGGTCTCCCAACCAACGGTACACGTCTTCGTAGCCTTCCAGTTCAATGCCATTGGTTGCTATTTGGTCGTCCAATTCGTCTGGTCCTTCCTGTACTATCTCGTCGTCACAACCCTGGATATCACAATTTGATGGGGCGCCATTGTAAAACCATGTCTCAACTAAGGGGTCTTGATTGTTAGGCATCTGGGGGACGCCGGGGGGGAACTCATTGTTTGCGTTTGCAGCAAAAAACTGAGAAAATTGTATTTGATTCGTTGGTATACTTATATCTACCGCCCCGTCATGCCATGCCCCCGTATTCCCAGCCCAAGCCCCCAGCCACCTGTTGCCCCTTTCAACTTGCCAGCCCGTGACCGAAGTGGCGGTGTACCAAAGGCCGATGTTGTTGGCCTGCATTTGGTTGCAGCGGAGGTTGGTTCCGGCGCATACCATGTCGAAGTTGATGCCATTCCAGCAGTTGAACAGGTTGTTGTCTTGGTAGGTGTTGGAGGCGCTGTTCACGGCACTAAGGCCCCGTGAGGAGTCCCCGTTGTTGGGGTTTTGGTAGCCACCGTTCACGATGTTGCACGTCACGGTATTGTTGTCGCTGTTGGTTAGTACGATGCCCCGCGGGAACGAACTGGTCAGGTCCATGTTGATTTCATTGTTTACCACATCCGCACCGTCAAAGTTGTGGAGGGCAATCCCGGCGAGGGCATTGGGCCCAAGCTCGATACCGCCGCCGTTGAATGGCTCTTGGCTGTGCACAAATATGTCATGTACGGCGGTGTTGAAGTTGTCAAGGAGCCAGATGCCTATCCCAATGCCGGTGACTTCAATGAAGTTGTTCCATATATTCAAATGGCTTGGCATTCCACTGCTCACGAACAGGCCAATGCCATGCGAGCCATCAATGGTGATGTCGTTGTCAACAACTATGCTACCGTGGGCAAGGCTTCCCCTAATGGCAAAATCATAGCCGATTCCCACCGTGTTCATGTTGTTGTTCCGACTGTCCACAAAGGTATTTGGGCCACTGCTGGCGACAGAGATGCCAATCCTGCAGTTTGAAAATGTGTTGGCGAAATTGGGAAGCCCCCATTGGCGCAGGAAACGCCCACCCGTTGCATCATTGTACCTTATGCCCACCCCGCCCAAGTTGCCGTAGCCACCCGCAACCATGTTCGTGAACCTGCACCGTCGCAAGGTTGCGTTGGTGTTCTGCGTCCAGATGCCATTTGCCAAATTGTTGAACAAATTGGGTGGGTTGGCGATGCCAATGGCTGGAATGTTCAGTGTGTTGGCCCTACAGAAAATTCCAGCAAAACCTCTTTGTTGGAGGTAAGGTGCGGGGATGGCAGGGTCAACAGTAAGTGCACCAAGCGGGGGCAGGAAACCAGATGTGATGAAGCTGTTGCGGTCGAATGTTGTCAATGCGACGTTGTGGCGGAGGTGGATGCCCACAAAATTGTTCACAAAAGCGGTACGGGTCAGCCTGATAGTACTGTTGGCGTCCAAAGTACGTAGGCCATACAATGCGCTTTGTATGGTGGCACCAGTGGAGGTAAAACTGGCGTTTGCTTCCAAGTCTATACTCCTCCAAATCTCGCATTCGAGTGCGTTGTTCACGATGGTCGGGAAATTGCCGAATGGGAACTCGCCGAAAGTAAGCGACCTTGAACTTGTTACCTTCATCCCTGCTGCAGGATGCATGCAAAACTTTACCCCATTACATGTCCAAGGCTTGTCAACTGTCAGTTCTCCTGCCACAAAAACGCTGGCCAGCGCAAGGGCCGCACCCTGCAACTGTGGCATGGGGGCATTGGTGATGGAACTGACGACATTAACCAAAGAAGTTGGGGTGCCAGGATTGCCAAGGTAAATGGCTGGCGCCCCCAAGTTGATAGTATGCGTATGGGAACTGGGGACGCCGTTAGTATAGATGGTGTGTACCACTTCCACCGTTGGCGTACCGTTTGGGGCCGGGAACGTTGAAAGATTGGTGTAATAGTGGCAGGGGTTTATATCGCTGCTCGTGGTGCCGTCCCCAAAACTCCATAACTGTTGACTACCGGGCGCCTCGCTTTCAAAGCATATCTTCAGCCTGCAACAGTCTGGCATTGGGGAATAAGCGAAAGTCCCACCTCCGCATGAAACCACAACTTCATCATTACAAAAGTCCACATATAGTAAGGATTCGTCAAAAGGGTCCTGCCATACTACCGCATGTGAAACATTGTAGGTGCCGCCCGGTTGGGCATAACAATGCAACGGCTCGATTTCATTGGACGGCAAGGAACCGTCCCCAAAATTCCATGTTGCGCTCATCAGGGTGCCAATCGGAGGCGTATCGAAATACACACAGCATCCTTGTATGTCAGGTGCAAAACCAGCGCTCTCGCAATTGTAATTAAGAAATATTCTTTTTGTGCAAATAAATGCGTCGGTATTGGAAGTGGTTTCAAGCCGAATATCAAGTGTGGCGGGAAGGGTTGGTGTTGGCAACGAAAAGGAATAAGAAAGTTCTTCTCCCGAGTTGTTGTTGGCATCCTCCCAGCCCCAAGCATATGTCCAACCAGTATTTTGGGGCAGGAGTGGTTGGAATACCAAGTTGTTGCCAACAACAGTCACTGTAAATTCGGACTCTGGCCCACATCCACCCTCTTGGGCGAATACTGGAGGTAAAAAACCTGCAATCAAGAGCGAGATCACCCAAACTGTCCGCCATTCGTTCAGGTCAGAAATGGCATTGCATGCCCTTGCCGAACTGTACTCGATAATTCTGTGCATTTTTTTCATCATCGTAATCAAAGTTAATGGATTTCAGGACAAGTAGTTTGACTTCAGCCCACCTTTTTGCCCCAGATTGTTATAACTAATTATTTAAAAACAACTGTTTTAACCACGCCCACCCATCAGCGTAAGGCGCATGGCATTGTTCACATAAAATAGTCGTCGGCTCAAGCAGAAGCAATGGCCATCAGCCTCCAAGCCGCAGCAAAGGCGGCAAGGGAAGCCTGCCCATACCAGGTGGGCTTCTCAAAAGTGGAGCAATCATGGCAGCACAAGGCCAAGCCACGGAGAAGGTGTTTTCCCTTTTCATGGTAGCGGTTTAACGTTGGCGCAAAGCATCCCCCTTCTCCCAATGGCAGTGAATGCCAAGGGCAGCAGCGGAATGGTGTCTTAGTAGCCTAAATCATACAGTTTTGCAAACAGGTGTATAGCGGCGCTGGGTAGCTTGGTCATTTGAATGTGGGTTGGCCGCCGGGAGGCTCGGTTGCCTCCATCAGGTATCCATCCAAAGCGGTACAAAATTTTGAACAAAATACATCAAGTCCCAAATATAGTTCGCAAGGGAAGTGTTTCCAAGTTTTTAAAAAATAATTTGACATTTTTTTATCACGTATGAAACAAACGGCTTCACCTCCCCGTAATTCCATATCAACCGAAAACGCCAACCAACCTTTGGCCTTTCGGCGAAACAACCAAATTTTTCAACAATCACAATTTTACCAACATGCCAGTACCAAACAGCATGGGCGTCAGCCTCACCACCGCACAGCTTGAAGACCTCAAGCTCAAAATCAAGTCCATCAA
>DIUC01000047.1 GCA_002435785.1 Saprospiraceae bacterium UBA6168
CCGGAGTTCGACACCAAATTCGTTAAGTGCTTGATATGTATAGACCGTGGTCTTTAAATTGCCATTACAAGTCCAAGCTGAGCTGCTCTTTCTTGGTCGGTTTCTTTAGCGTTAAAGTGCCAAGCAGTTCGGTCTGCTCCTTGGTTAATGTTGAAACACCCGAGACAGGTTTGTCATTGACTTTGACCTGATGGCGATGGATGGTCTTGAGTTGCGCCAAGGCTCTCTCAGGCGACAGGGCGCTCTTGGCCATTTTCAATCGTGTGCGCATGACGCGATACAGGATGAGCGCCATGAAGCAGATCATTGCGTGCGCGCGGATGCGTTGAGGCAGTCGGTGATACACCGGCACAATCTCGATCTCGGATTTCAAGACTTTGAAACCCCGCTCGATATCAGCCAGGCTTTTGTAACGGGTGACGACCTCTTGGGGTGTCAGGTCGGTGACATTGGTGACTAGCAGTAGTTTGCCGTCTAGCAGCTCTGCCTGCTTAAGCGCTTTCTCATCGATCTGGTACGTGAAGAGATCGGACTGCATGTCGACCTTGATGATCTTCGCTAGATGCGCCTCTTTGACTTCATGATAGAACCTCGCTTTAGCACCACTGTCAGAGAGCTTGCGGCCACGGTATTTGGCACCGGTGTCTTGCTCGTCAAGCTTGCCAGCCCACTGGATGGCTTTGTCTTCAAGGTCTTTAATCTTGGCCTTGCGCCATTCGGTCTGTTCCTTGGCTCGTACCGGATGATGTGCAATCACCAGCCGCATGTCCTGCCATCGGGTTTCATCGATGGTTTCGTGTTCCTGATCAGTGACCTTGGCCTGAAACTGCGTCAGGATGTCCAGAAAGTCACCGTAGCGTCTGGCAGGTACCGCCAGAATGAATTCCAGCATGCGGCCATCGTCTAGCTTGATTTCTTGTAGGGCATCAATATTGTCCAGTGACAGCAACCCCCGGTCAGCCACGATGATCAAGCGCCGGATGTGGGGGAAACGGGCAATGACCTTCTTTAAAGTTGGCAACAGAGTTGGGGCTTCTGCCTGGTTGCCATCAAATACCTCGTGGTAAATGGGCAAGCCTTCTGCCGTTTGCACCACCCCGAGCATGAATTGCCGGGCAATCAGGCCCTCTTTGGACATGCCGTAGTGACGAACATCATCAGACTGTTCACTATGACCTTCGACACCAATGGTGGTGAGGTCATAGAAGACCAGCGACAGATCCTGGTCAACCATGGGTCGCAGCTGTCGGGCGACTACTTCGTCGACAGCTTCCTGATGGTCCATCAAGGCATCCATGCTGCGAAGCAACTGCTGGTGGGTCAACGCAGCCGCATCCACTTCGGGAATGCTCACCGTTTTAAGCCAGCGCAACACGCCAAGCTTGGAGTCAGGGTCACAGAGGCGGTTAAACACCATCACCCGGATCGCATGCTCAACCGCAGTCGTAAACCGGGCTTTACGAAACACGCGAGCCAACTCATGAAAGCCCACCTCTTGCCATAACCGATGCAATGCCCAAACGTCACCCAATGACAGTGCCGACTCAAACTCGATCTGAGGTTCATCAGCCGTTCGGCCTTTAGCACGCAATAGCGCATTCAAGATCGAATCGACTTGGCCACCCGTTTCATCGGCACGACCGATGGTCGAGAGCACGCGCTGACGGGGCTTGCCGTTGCCGTCTCGATAGGATTCGGCCAACTGGATATACGAGTGACCGGCTGATTTGGTGACCTTGATGTACATGGACGAAAGTGTAGCAACTAAAAACTAGCTTGCCAATACTTTAAATGTACAAGTTTGCCAGTACAACAATTCTCAGCCGACCTTGCTAACCTATTGATTTTTAAGAACTCACGAACTTAAAAATCGAGAAAAATGGTATTTGGTGTCGAACTTCGGGGAAAAGGTCGTATTGAGCGGGCCTTCGATACGTTTCAGGATCGCCTTGTTCCTGAGTTACGTCTGCGAAACATCACTGATATGCAAAGTGCCAACCATTACCTGCAAAGTATCTTCATCCCTGAATATTGGCAGAAAACGATTACCGTCAAAGCCAAAAATCCAGTCGTTGAATTTACGCCTGTGCCAAGCCATCTCAATTTGGTAGATATCTGCGTACAGAAAGAGTATCGAAGAATCCGTAACGATCATACGTTCAGCTACAGCAACAAGCTTTACCTCATTGAGTCTCCCCTCAAGCACTCTATTGCCAAACAAAGCCTGGAAATCCGTAAACAATCGGACGGCCATTTGACTGCATACTTTGCCGGTCGTCACATCGCCATCTCTGAGGTTCTAGAACCAACAAAGAAGTCAATTTATGAGCTGGAAATTCAAAAGAAAATAGATGCTATCGAACTGGCGGAAACGTTGGGTAGTGTCTCTAAGGCCGCTCGAATAAGTGGCTTCTCCCGAGAAACGATCTACAAGAATCGAAGGCTTCTCAAAGAAAAAGGTCCTATGGCCCTCAAGCGTACATTTCGTCTCGACAAACACCACAAAAACAGAACCGCTAAAAGCACGGAAGAGCTTGTAATAGCCTTCTCGCTGGCGAACCCTCATTTAGGCCAAAGACAAGTATCGGCGCAACTGAAAACAAATCACCAGATTGAAGTGAGTCCCACCGGTGTACGGCAGGTATGGATCAGGGAGGAGATGAATACCAGCGCTTGAGGGTACACAGAGCAAAAACATCGATGGCCGTCGCATAACGAAGCCTAGTCAATTGCTTAGCGACCGCATTGCCAGTACAATATTACGACAAAGTCCCTTGGTAATTAGCCCGCCAGTTTCCCTTGGTAATCACACTACTTCACATAAGCGCCCCTTTGTGAGATTGGCCAACGTCATCGAGTGGTAAGAGATCGCGCGCTCCTTTGGTGCTTATTTCTAGACCGGCACGGGCCGACCAGCGTTTCCTCCCGGACTCGTGGTGGTTTTGCTTAATCTTCATCACATAAGCTTACGAATTGAAATGAGCATTTCAGTAAAAACTGATTAGTTCAATAGTAAAAGTCTTTCTACGATTTCGCTGGAGGACAGAAATGTATCCGCGACAAAGTCAGGATGCGACGGCGCTTCGTAAGGGCTATTGATGCCAGTCATATTAGGAATTTTTCCAGCCCTTGCTTTTTTATAGAGCCCCTTTGGGTCACGTTTCTCGCAGATTTCAAGCGGTGTGTTCACATAAACCTCAATAAATCGGTCTCTACCGATTAACTCCCGGGCCATTTCACGTTCTTGTCGGAACGGCGAAATGAATGCTGTGATAACAACCATTCCGGCATCGGCCATCAGTTTCGCAACTTCAGCAACACGTCGAATGTTTTCAACCCGATCAGCATCCGTAAAGCCTAGGTCTTTGTTTAAGCCATGGCGGACATTGTCCCCGTCCAAGATGTAGGTTCGCATGCCTTGCCTGTGGAGCTCTACTTCCAGCGCATTTGCAATCGTGGACTTGCCAGACCCCGACAATCCCGTAAACCAAAACACCTTCGCCGGATGGCCGTTAAGGCGTTCGCGATCCTCGCAGGTGATGGTGAGAGCCTGCTTGTGGATATTCTGTGCCCGTCTTAAGCTGTGTCGGATCATGCCAGCACCTACGGTGGCGTGGGTGAAGCGATCTACTAAGATGAAACTGCCGAGTTGTTGGTTCTTTGCGTAAGTATCATAGGCAATGGGTTTGGCAGTCGACACATTGCACACAGCAATGTCATTGAGTCCGAGCTGCGATGATGCTTCACGCGCATATGTGTTCACATTGATGCTGTACTTGATGTGGGAAATTGAGGCCGGCACCCACTGAGTGGCCAGTTTTAGGTCGTAGGTTCGACCGGGGAGCCCTGCCTCGTTATGCAGCCACACGATCGTGGCCTCAAACTGATCTGTCATCTCCAACGGTTGTTGAGATTTTGTGATCACGTCGCCGCGCGACGCATCAATCTCACGGTCTAGCGTCAAAGTGACAGCTTGGTCTGCTATAGCCTCCTCCAAATTCCCATCCATCGTCACAATCTGTGAAACGGTTGCCACTTGACCAGAGGCAGTCACCCGAATCTCGTCACCCACCTGCACGCTGCCGCTTGCCACAGTACCAGCAAATCCCCGAAAACTCGAATCAGGTCGATTAACCCACTGCACTGGAAATACAAAATCGTCCGACTCCCGTGGAGTGACCTCGACCGTGTCTAAGTACCCGACTAGCGTCGGGCCTTGATACCAGCTCGTATTTTTGGAGCGCGAGGTAATGTTGTCACCCTTAAGCGCACTGACGGGAATAGCCACCAAAGACTCAAACCCCAATTCGCGCACAAAACCCTCAAACTCAGTCTCGATCGCTCGATAGACCGCCCTGTCGTAACCAACAAGATCCATTTTGTTGATCGCCAACACCACATGCCGTATGCCTACCAGCGATGTAAGGAAAGCGTGGCGACGGGTTTGCGTCAAGATTCCGTTTCTCGCATCTACCAAGAGAATAGCTAAGTTAGCAGTGGACGCCCCCGTAACCATGTTTCGGGTGTATTGCTCGTGACCTGGCGTGTCGGCCACGATAAATTTTCTGGCTGATGATGAGAAAAACCGATACGCCACATCAATGGTGATGCCCTGTTCCCGCTCCGCTTTCAATCCATCGGTCAACAATGCGAGGTTAACCCCTTCCTCACCTCGTCTTTCAGAGGCTGACTTTACGGCTTCATATTGGTCTTCAAAAATGGACTTGCTATCGTATAGCAACCGGCCAATTAAGGTGCTTTTCCCGTCGTCAACGGAGCCAGCAGTGGAAAAACGGAGTAGTTCGGAAGATTGGGATTTAATTTGCATAAAGCTATATCCCAGGGAATTTGGAAACTGTGTATTGTTTGGATATTTGAATATTCCTACACAATTCAGGCTGCTGTGCCAAAAGTTTCTCGTACAGTTCTACCAAATTCACTTGTCGGTATTCATGCGCTATGGCATTTCGCATAGCTCGAATTTCTATCATTTCGTTGGCTGACGATATGGCATTTATTTTTTCACAAAAGTTCATCCTGTCAATAAAGGTCGGATGGTCTTCCTGCAAAAGCTGTAAAAGCGTGACGATTACCTTTTGGGTAAAAATATCTGAAGTTCTTGCAAACCTTGAAGAAAACGCGTCCAATGCTTCCATTTCTTCCTCGGTCAAACTTCCAGTTAGATTGATATGCCTGCATTTTTGAAATGAAAACTCAAGATGAGCAAGCGACTTATCAAGCAGCAGATAGTTTTTGTTTAGGAACTCAACCAAGTTTTGATGGCGCTTCGTCAATGCTTTTGGACAATATTATAGTTCGATGGCGTTTTCCAAAGCAAGCTCTTTAAATGGCGCTTGCTCGTGAAAGGCAAAGCTTACGACATCCAGTTTTTGCTCTCCGAAACGTTTCCAAAATAAGGTCTGAATCTTAATGATTTCGGTGAAACTGAGCTTCCTTTCCCCCAGCACTAATATATCAATGTCGCCCCCTTTTTTTTGGTCATCAGTTCTTGAGCCAAATAATAGCACACGAGATGCTGCTTGAAGTTCTTGAATTGTCTTTTTTAGGAAAATGGCCTTGTCGTTTTCGAGCCTCATCGGTAAATAATTAGAAATACCCATCTTTTTTTCGGTCCTCCATTGCCGTATCAGAGCGTTTGTCGTCTGCTCGTCCGCCTCGCTCCGTTTTTCGACTGGTCGATACTTCTTCAATTATTTCCTCAATGGTGGTAGCGGTTGATTCCCAAACACCAGTACAGGTAACATCACCGATGGTGCGGCACCTGATGGTCATTTCTGTGGGTACCTCATGGGGTTTCTTTGGTATGAATTCGGAATCGGCCAAAAGGATGCCGTCCCGTTCAAACACTTTTCTTTTGTGGGCATAATAGAGGCTGGGCAATGGTACTTTTTCCGCTGCCAAGTATTGCCATACATCCAATTCGGTCCAGTTGCTGATGGGGAAGACCCTGAAATGCTCGCCTTGGTGCTTGCGGGCATTGAATAGGTTCCAGAGTTCAGGGCGCTGATTTTTGGGGTCCCATTGGCCAAACTCATCCCGGTGGCTGAAAAAACGCTCTTTGGCACGGGCTTTCTCCTCGTCCCTCCGGGCGCCTCCGATGGCGGCATCAAATTTTCCTGTTTCCAAAGATTCCAATAAGACGGCAGTCTGCAAAAAATTGCGGCTGGCATTGAAGCCTTTTTCTTCGGTCACTTTTCCTTGGTCAATGGCATCTTGCACCGAGCCAACCAATAAGCGGCAACCCAATTCCTTCACCCAAAAGTTACGGTACTCGATGGCTTCGGGAAAGTTGTGACCAGTGTCTATATGAAGGAGCGGGAAAGGCATTTTGGCTGGGTAGAACGCCTTTTTTGCCAAATAGGAAACGATGATGGAATCTTTGCCGCCTGAAAACAACAACACTGGATTGTTGAACTGGGCGGCAACTTCCCTGAGGATAAAAATTGACTCAGCTTCCAGTTCTTTTAAGTGATTGAGGCGGTAGTTCATGCGGTTAGCAACGGCTGTAGGTAGCGAAAAGCTATTTCTGCAGATTCGGGTGCAGAAGTTTGGCTGGTGTGGAGGGTCAAATCAGGTGCAATGGGATTTTCAAAAGGCGAATCTATGCCGGTAAAATCCTTGATTTCGCCATTCCGGGCCTTTTTGTACAAGCCTTTGACATCCCTTTCTTCGCAAACTTCAAGTGGTGCATTCACAAAAACTTCCAAAAAGTCGGCGGGGCCAATGATGTGTTTTGCAAAGTTCCTTATTTCGATGGTCGGGCTTACGAAGGCACAAATGGTGATGATGCCGGAGTTGAGGTAGAGTTTTGCGACTTCGGCTATTCGTCGGATATTTTCCATCCGGTCCTCCATGCTGAACCCAAGGTTGTTGTTGATGCCGGAGCGGATATTGTCGCCATCCAAGACCTGGGCGAAATAGCCATTTTCAAACAGTTTTCGCTCCAATAACCCTGCAATGGTGCTTTTACCAGAACCCGAAAGCCCGGTCATCCAAATCACCTTGCTTTTTTGCTTGAGGAAAGCGGCTCTTTCTTTGCGGGAAAGCAACTGTTCAAAAACCGGATGGATGTTGGCTTGACTCACCATTTATTTCATGGCTTCGCCGCTCATAGGTCGCAATGGCCCCTATCAGAAAAAAATAAACCCAACTTGAGTGCGTCCCAAAATGGTACGCACTTACCGTAATTATTCATCTTTTGAAAGCCAGACGCAATTTGCTACGCCTTGACTATCAGTAGTTTATATCAAATCTTGCGCAAAAGCGCAATATCAACTGTCATCCTGAGCGAGTAGCCGATGCTTTCCAATTCGACCACGAGGTGCTTTTTGCCTTGGCGCTCCACCATTCTGCCTTTCAGGCCAGTGAGCTTTCCACCAATTACTTCCACCTCATCCCCTTCCTTGAAGCTGCCCGGTTCAGCGACAACATCATCCGCCTCCCCCACAATCCTTTTCAGCAGGTTGATCTGCTCCTCGGGAATGGAATAAAGGTTGCGGGCAAACCGGATAAACTTGGCTACGTTTTCCGTTTCCAGCACCGGCACGTATTCACTTTTGGTGATTTTCACGAAGATGTAACAACTAATCAGTGGAACATCGTAGTGCTTTATCTTTCGGGTGTACCTTCTTGTCACCCGCTGCAATGGCAAATAAGTTTCAATTTCCTTATTGGTCAGTAGCCTTTGCACGACCTTCTCGCTCTTGGAGCGGGTATAAACAGCGAACCAACGTGCCTCCGATTCGTGGAGGTGGCTTTCTGTCGTTTGGATAGCTGTTTGTTTTGCCTGCGCCATAAATTAGAGCCGCCAGTATCCAATGCCCGCCGCCGCAACTTTTTCGGGGTCAAGCATCGCTTTCAAGTCCATCAGTATCGGATTTTCCTTCATCATTGATTTGAAGGATTCGTAATCCAACTGCTTGTATTCATCGTGGTTCACCGCAAGGATGACCGCATCATAATCATTCGAGGGTTTGTCCATCAAGGTAAGGCCGTATTCATGCGCAAACTCGTTTGGAGAGGCATGGGGGTCCACCATGTGGACGTTGATGGAGTATTGCATAAGCTCCCGCACCAAATCTGATACCTTGGAATTGCGGATGTCCGACACGTTTTCCTTAAAGGTGACGCCCATGACCAAAACTTTGGCCTCGGTTGGGTTTTTGCGGAGCTTTATCAGTTTTTGAACCAACCGCTTGGCGATAAACCCGGGCATACCGTCATTGATGCGGCGGCCACTCAGTATGACCTGCGGCTCATAGCCCAATTGCCTTGCTTTGTGGACAAGATAGTATGGGTCAACGCCGATGCAATGGCCACCCACCAAGCCAGGCACGAATTTCAGGAAGTTCCATTTGGTGCCGGCAGCGTCCAAAACGGCCTTGGTGTCAATGCCCATCATGTCGAAGATGATGGAAAGCTCGTTCATCAAGGAAATGTTGATGTCACGCTGGGTGTTCTCGATGACCTTGGCCGCTTCTGCTACTTTAATGGTGGATGCTTTGTAAACACCCGCTTGAATCACTGCACTGTAAACCGCTGCGATTTCCTCCAAAGCTTCCGCATCATTTCCAGATACGATTTTCAGGATTTTCTCAACGGTATGTTCTTTGTCACCGGGGTTGATTCGCTCAGGCGAGTAGCCCAGCTTGAAATCTATTCCCGACTTTAGGCCCGAAAGTTCTTGAAGGATGGGCACACAATCTTCCTCGGTACAGCCCGGGTAAACCGTGGATTCGTACACCACGTAGTCCCCCGCTTTCAGCACCTGCCCCACTGTTTTTGAGGCGCTCAGCACGGGCTTTAGGTCGGGTACGTTGGATTTGTCCACAGGGGTTGGCACGGCTACTACGAAGAAATGAGCCTCCTTTAGGTCTTCTATTTTTGAGGTAAAGTAGATGTCTTTGTTCTCGAATGCTTCGGATTCAAGTTCCTTGGATGGGTCAACCCCGTTGCGCATCATGTCCACCCGGGCCTCGTTGATGTCGAAGCCGATTACGCTGAATTTTTTGGCAAATGCGAGCGCCAATGGAAGCCCCACGTACCCAAGCCCTATCAAGGCTATCTTTTTTTCTTTATTGATGAGTTCTTTGTACATCTAATTTTAGCTGGTTATTTTGTGAAACATTTAATGTTTCAAGGAAAAGCTATTCTTTTGACCAAAGCAGCAGGGATTCTGTTTCAAAGTTTGGATCCAACTTCATGCTGTAATCGAATTCCTCTGGTCCGTAAATCAGGTACCTAATTTTTCGTTTGATAAGGGCCTCCACCCGCTCAACCACGCTCACCAAATAGGTCTTGTCTATATGGCCAATGAAAATCAGGTCAATAATGGGACTGTCGTTTCCTTTGGCAAACTCTCCTACCAAGAATACCTGCTCCACATCGCCCAGGCGCTCAATCACGCTGAGCACAACTTGGTCAAGCCCCAAGGTCTTCAACAAAATGGTATGGATTTCCCCAAAAAGTGGGTGCGAAGTGTTTGCCCGGAACATTTTTTTGTTCCCGTCCGTGAAGGAGGCCAACATTCCCGCTTCTTCCAGTCGGTTCAGTTCAAGGCGGATGGCGTTGGTGGATTCCCCAAACTCGGTCTCCAAGCTGCGCAGGTAGGCAGTGGTGTTGCTGTTCAAGAAGAACTTGAGCAACAGTTTGATTCGAGTTTTTGAAGAGATAAGAGTCTCTAGCATTGGGAGTAGTGTGAGTAGATTTATTACTCAATAAACCTACCGATTCAATGCAAATCTAAGCAGGACTTTGGAATTGGCAAGTTTTTTTTTCAAATTTTTCTACATGCGGTCATTTTTTATAATTTTTCATTGAGTAAAAAAATACCAATTTCTTTGCGATGTGCAGAATAAAAATACGTAACCCGTTGAATGGGAGCAAAATCCAACCATTGAGCTTAGTGTTTCAACCTTTACCCCAATTTGAATCAACTTTACCAGCGTGTTCCAAGAAAAAAAATTAACCAGAACCTTTTTTGTAAGGTGTTGAATGTCAAATGATTAGAGCGCTTTAGCAATAGGCGTCTTGCTTTTCTTTGGCACAAAAAATGCAGGTTGGATTCGCAAACTATCACACCACTCGCCATCAAGGCCCACTTGGGTATCAAAACTTTGTCCTTGTTGATGGCTAATTCAAACATTTTAAAGCAAGTTTCGTCCATTGTAGGGGTGATCACCCTGCTTTCGATGGTGCTGCCCGCTTGGGGGCAACCGACCCTTCGTGATTCCCTTTTTGAAGCCATAAAGGCTGAAGTGGAACCGATGGTATCGGCCAGCTTGTCGGGTATTGCCTATCAACCATCGGAATCCTATAATTTTTTTGTGCTTGATGCAGTCTTAAACCTTCGGGACGAATCCTTAGAGCGCATCAACAGGGATGCCATCCATGATTTGCGTATCCGGCAGGTAGAAAGGGATTGGGGATTGGTGGTGCGGACCCAAGTCAGCCACAATTTCAGCGACTTCAACATCGTCAACGATGAGGTTGACGAGCAGGCATTTCCCACAAGATTAAGGCTGGGCCTTGACTTGGACTTGATGAAGGGCGGCTATTTTGCCCACAAGAATCAAGCAAAGCAGCTAAACAACCAAAAGGAGATGGAGTGGCTGGAGTTTGACAGCAGGCGCAACCAAGAGCGGTCGTTCTACCGCCAGAATGTGCTGGTTTACTTTTTCAACCAAGAGAAAATAAAAATACTCAACGAGCGAATGGGCATGTTGACCAAGCAATTGGACATGCTGTACGCCATTTACTACATCCGGGATATTTTGTTTGAAGAGGTCTTGTGGGTAAAAAGCAAATTGGAACAGGCACAGGTGGTGCTCAGAAATTACCAAGACTTCAATGCCACACTTGAATCCACCTTGAACTTACGGGAACTTTCCTCCAAGGTTGAAGTAACCAAACTTCCCCTAATGGACATTGACGCTCGGCGGTTGTTGAATGATACCATTTTTGACAGCAGGACCAATAGGCTGTTGGACTTGGAAAGCGTGAACAATGGTTTGAAAAACGCTTGGGTGAACGACGTCACGTTGAGGGTACAGGCAAACCAAAATCTTGCAATGGCCTCCGAAGGCAGGTTTGATCGGTTTTATCCGTCCGTCGGGTTGGTGGCTGCAGTTCCCGTTGAAACGCTTTTTGGGAACAGCGGTGACAGGGAACTCCACCTCGCCGAGAAAAATTACGAACAACGTTTTAGGGAGTACGAGCAGTTGGCCAACGCCACGGAAATACTCAATCTTGCTTCCGATTACCGATTAAAAATGAAATCCTATGTAGAGCTGCTCTACAAGAACATGCTTTTTGAAGAAAAGCTTCGTATCGAACTGCTGAACCGCACCCGGTTCACGGAGTATTACCAGCCTTTTGAAATGTTGCGGCACTACGATGCACTGCATGAGATTCGGCTGGAACTGCTTGATACTAAGCAACAACTTTATTTGATTTTGTTGAAGATTTATGCACGGACGCCGCTGAAATCGCTACGGCCTTACTTGTATCCCGTTGCCTTGAACCAATATTTCGTGAAGTTGGCGGGTAGCCGTACCATCTTCATCAACAAAGCTGACTTCAGCCAATTTGACAGAAATTTTATTGACAACTATTTGAGGTTCAATGACTTCCAGTTTGCCATTCTGAGCGAGCCAATCGTGATTGACCTTAACGAACAAGTGCCCACCATCAATTTGCCCAAAGGTTCGGAGATTCGGTTTGTTCAAACGGTCCTTTGGCGCCCGTCCATGATTTACCCGGAAAAATCGGCGGCGGACCTTGTTGGTAAAATGAAAAAAAATGGGCTTGCAGGCTTTGTGCTTTACCTGCACGAATCGGACGTGAACGGATTGGGGTCTATTCGCTTATCGGAACTGACCCGGCAAATGACCGATTTTTTGGTTGAGGTTGACCGTGTGGAACCGCAAATGCCCGTTTTCTTGAGTGTGCCCGCCAGTTTTGATGTGAGCAATTTGGTGGGACTTGGCCCGTGGGTTGAGAAAATCGTCGTCCGGCTGGAAAAAGATTCGGATTTGGAACGGCTAAGGGCGCTCCCAACCCAAGTCCTGCCATTTCACAAGCTTCCAATATGTGTGGCGCTCGATGTCAACCGATTCGAAAATCGGCTGAAAATGGAGGCGTTCATTTCCCAAGTCGTAAAAAAATACCCAGTAGATGACATCATTTTCAATGATTTTCAAGCATTTGTAACGATGGATACTAAAATATTGTCGCAATAAGGGGTGCATGGGATTAAAAAACTTTCCCGGTTATCGGCCCCAAACCTCCATCCTTAAAACGGTGGATGAACCTAAATTGAAGAAACCCTTCAATTGGGACAGGGTGTTTTTTGTGGTTTTGTTGGCATTGGTCGCATTTTATGGGGGCAGGCGCCTGTACCGTCATTTTGCGCTCATCCGGGTGAACGGGCAGGTAATTCTTGAAAAAATCTCCGTGAATTTCACGGATGACATCCGAATCAAGAACATGGAGGTGGACGAGGGCGACCATGTAGCGGCTGGCGATACCTTGTTTAGTTATGTGCTGGAGTCAAACGAGGACTTGCCGGGAGCGAGGAGTTTTTCAAGGAGCAATGGAAACGACAATTGGTTTTTGCGGGAAAAGATGACTGTTTCACGGCAAATAGAAACCCGGGAAAGTGAAAAGTCGGGCATGAAAACCTTGCTGGCATTGAAAAAAGAGGATTTGGAGCGGATGCGGCAGCGGGTGTATCTCGGCACGGAACAATCCAACAAAATAGACCCGATTAGGGCCAAGATTCAGGAAATTGAAAACGAAATAGCCGCCATGACCAGTGAAATAGCCGTTTTGAAAGAATACAAGTACAAGCTTTCCATTCAGGAAAACCAAGCATTGGTTGATGAGGAGATTCGCATCGTCAACGAGATAGCCGCCAAGGCATCGTTCAACAAATTGGTGGTGGCCTACACCGCCCCAATTACGGGCCTGATAGGTCAAATCGAAAAGGACGAGAACGAGGTGTGCTACAAAGGAGAAACCGTAATGACGATACATAAGTCAGGGGTCATCAAAGTCAAGGCATATTTCCCACTTGAGTATGCTGAGGTGGTCAATATTGGCGACGAAGTCACCATCTATTTTGAGGACGGAAAGGAAAGTCAGGGCATCATCCAGAATTTTTACATTTCCACCTATCCGTTGCCACCTGAATTTCAAAAAAAGTACGAGCCAATTAGCCGCAGCATTGTCTCGGATGTGGTGCCCAAAAACCTGAACGATGGCTTGGGTTGGAATGGCTATTACAAGATGAGCGTCCAAGTGGTCAAGCGCAGGTTCTGAAAACCACTGGTTTTTGGCACAAATAATGCCTTTGGTCTTAATCCTTCCCTCCTTTTTGCTTCCCCCCTTTTCGTTTAGGAACGTGCACAAGGCACTCACACACACAAACTATGATGAATCAGGCTGCAAGGAAACTGAGTCTGGACAGGGTATTCGTGCAGGACGGCACGTCATTCGGCGTTGTTCGCCATAAGCGCCAAATTAACCTGTCCTATTTGCAAAGCGTAGATGCCATGATTATTCAGGCAGACACTGAAATGGAGGCGATGGGCGTCATTCGGGAAATACGGCAATTGGCCAAAGCCGACGACTATCTCAAGCCCTTGTTTGTTCACCCTTTGCTGGCAAAAAACAGTAAGCTTGTTGGAGAAACGGATGGGGTGGCGGACCCAGATTTACTGGTTGAGGCTGCCATTAAGGCCAAGGAAATCTACCGCCAATTGAACAAGCTCCCAGCTCAACCAGGCAGCCACCAACATCCGGATGGCGAGCTGCTGGGAAAACTTTCACAGTTCCTTTTTACCCGGCAGCAATCATTGGAGCCGGTTCCGGATAGGTTCGCTAAGCTGCATTACCGGTTTCCTTTTTTGACCCATTTTTTTGAGGAAAACGGAGAGCAAAAATCACTTTCTGTCCTTAGGCTTGGCGAGAAACAGGGGTGGTTCAACAAGAAGACCATTGACAAATTGCACTTGTGCCCTGATTGCGAAAGCGCACATCACAACCTGAGGGCCACCTGTCCAAAATGTCGAAGTGTTGACATCAAGGAGGAAGACCTTGTTCACCACTTTCCGTGTGCCCATATTGCCCCAATTTCAGATTTTGAGCGGGAGCGCCAAGATGGGCTTCACTGCCCAAAATGCGACAAAACGCTGCGACACATTGGCAACGATTACGACAAGCCCTCTGCAATATTCAACTGCCACGATTGTCACCATACTTTCCAGCAGGCGGAGTACCGTTCCCTTTGCATTGAGTGCCATGCGGAAGTTCCCATTGAAAAGCTGAAAGAAACGGACATTTGCCAATACGAACTGACTGCCAAAGGGCAAGCAGCGGTGCAAAATGGCGCACAGGTAAACCCAAGCCTTCTTGCATTGAAACCCGGATTGTCCGAACCGGGCGTTTTTGAGTTTGATGTTTTCAAGGTGCTGGTTCGCCAGGAAATGTTGCGGCAAAAAGGGCAGGAACACCCGACTGCTATGGTTGGTCAAGTGAAAATAGATGGTCTGCTGCTGCAAGAATATTCTACCGAAATGCAGGAAAGACTTTCGTCGGAAGTATGCAACATCATCAAAAGCTACCTAAAGCCAGCGGATGTTGTAAGTTCCAAAGGGGTCAAAATGTACTATTTTATGCTTTCGGAAACAGAGCAAAGAGCAGCCGCCAACATGAAGGAGGTACTGACTTATAACTTGAACAAGCTCATTTCCTGCAACCTCCACGACAAGCACGCCAATGTGCAGGTTGACATGGAACCGTTGCTCAAATAGCTTCAAAAAAGAAATTCCTATCCCACCGTTTACAGAATGAATAAAGGTTTTAGGTAAAAAATGGGTCAACCGACGGGAAGAGACGTTTGGTTGACCCCATCTTTTTTTGACAGAACTGGTCTTATCACACACTGCTATTTCTCGGATGTTCAACCTTGACGAATTCTTTGGCTATTGGTATTCCGTCGGAATCTGGAAGATTTCAAGGGTCTTCTGGTACTTTCTGTGTTTTGAGCTGGTACGGTACACGCTAATTGACACCTTTATTCTCATTCATTACAAACTCACCGACAAGCAGCGCAAACGCCGCTGGGAAGCTGCCCGCCAAGCCCTATGGAACGAAATGCCCTTTGTCTCCATCATTGCGCCCGGCAAAAACGAGGGAAAACACATCTACAAGTTGGTAAAATCGCTCAACGAGCAGACCTATCGCAACGTCGAAATCATCATCGTGGACGATGGTTCGGACGACAAAACACCCATCATCGGTAGAAGCCTCGAAAAAGCGGGTATGATTGACCTTTTCCTCCGCAATGACGCACGTGGTGGAAAGGCTTCCGGGGCTAACCTGGCCCTCCGGTATTGCAAGGGCAAGTACGTGCTCCACATGGATGCCGACTGCTCTTTTGATTTTCACGCAGTGGAAAACATCTTGGTCCCATTTTACTTGGACAATAGAATTGCTGGGGTGGGGGGCAACGTGAAAATCCGGGAGGCGGACACGCTTGCCTCCAAACTGCAGGCCATAGAATACCTCAAAAGCATCTCCACGGGCAGGATTGTAACTTCCTACCTTGGCATTTATCGAATCATTTCGGGGGCTTTCGGCGCATTTGAGATAAATGCCCTGCGGCAAGTGGGTGGGTGGGACATCGGCCCCGGCCTCGACGGCGATATCACGGTGAAGCTCCGCAAATCTGGCCACAAGATTGTCTTTGAACCAAAAGCAGTCTGCCTGACCACTGGCCCCAAAACCTTTCAAGCACTTTGGAAACAGCGTTCCCGCTGGAGCCGCTCCATCGTCCGGTTTCGGGTGCGCAAGCATAGGGACGTGCTTATGCCGCACAAAGGTTTCAATTGGAGCAACTTCTTCAGTTTTGTTGAAAACATCTTTTACAGCCTCTACTTAGATTTCAAGTGGATAGTGTATTTTTTTGATGTGGCCATCCATTACTCTCGATTCCTCGACCTGATACTCCCATTCAACATGCTTTTGCACGTAATCTCTGGCTACCTGCAAATGATGGTGATTTACTTCTTCAGCGAGCGCAGGAAGGAGGAACTTAAGCTCTGGCCTTATGTGCCGTTGATGGTGTTGTATTCCGGCTGGTTTCTTCGGGCATGCAACACGCTGGCCTACCTACGGGAATTCTTTTTCAAAACATCCTATAAAGACCCTTGGAACCCGCTCAAGTCCTCACAGCAGGCGCTCAAATACGGGTATTAGTGGTTAACCGGCGTTTTTACCCGCTACCTGCCCGACTTTTGCCTATTTTCCGTGGCTTTTTGGGTGTTCCCTATACGGTCGTAGCAAAGTGAAAGGATATAATAGTCATTGCCCTTGCGGAATTTTGGGCCTATTTTCTCCATTGTTTCAACACACTCTTGGTACTTGGACATCCTGAACTGCGTATTGCCAAGGCTGGTCAGGGCAAAGTAGTTTCCGGGATTTTGCTCCAACGCCTTTTTTAGCGCTACCTCCGCATTCTCGTAGTCGCCCAAAATGATGTACATATTGCCCTTGTGGATATGGCCGGTCGGTATTTTGTCATAAATGGCAAGGGCCGCATCCAGTTCCTTGATGGCCTTGGTTGCATATTGGCGGGCGGCATTGGGGTCTTTTTCCTGAGCGTCCACAGCCATTCTCGCCAATGAGCCGCCGTGGTTTTTGCGCATCCGGGCATTGTTCGGGGCGACTTTGGCGTCATGCTCAAACAATGCGAAACGGTCTTTCCAGTAGGGCAGGTGGCTTTCGATTTTGAAAATGGCCAATGCGCCCAGCAGCGCTACGATGGCAACTACAACAAAATTGTTTTTGAAAAAATGGGCAGCGCCTGTTCCGGTTTCCCCATCTGTCTTTTTTATCAAAAGCGAAATAGCCCAAGCTATCATCAGACAAATGCCAAGCACGGGCGTAAACAGGAAGCGGTCGTTGTAGGCACTTACGTTTGTCACTATGATGCTGGTAAACATGGAGACCGTGATGAAGTAGTGAAGTGCCCCATAGCTGTACAGCTTTTTCTTGGCAAAACCATGTAAAAGCAGAGCCAACAGGCCGAGGTTGCCCAAAAGGGCGAGGTACACCCGCCAGTCGTTCCAGTTCACCACTGGCAAGGTACTGAAGGAGTAATCGCTGATGAGCGGGTGGGGGAACAAGGTCATCAGCAGGTATTTCCCCAATACCAAAACCCCCGATGCGGTCCGCTCGCCAAACCCGTTACTAGCCAGCAGCGAATTGTCCAATTCGGTCAGTTGAACCCCTTCGTTAAGGCCGCCGAGGATGTTTGACCTTATTATAAGGTAGAGGACGGCTGCCGCCAAATAGGGTAGGGTAGTCAGCAGCACCTTGCCCAGCTTCCCGTCCCGGAAGAACCAAAGCATGAATGGGATGAGCGCAACGGTCGTCAGCACCTCCTCTTTTGAAAACAAGCCGACGCTGTAAAATAGGACGGAGAACAGCAATGGAAGCAATTTTTTTGTGTCGAAATGGACAAGGAGCAGCCAGGCAGCGATGGCAAAGTTCAAATAACCCAGCATTGTGTCCCGGCTCTTAATGTTGGCCACCACTTCGAGGTGGATGGGGTGCAGCACGAACAACAAGGTGGCGATAATCGGGATGGCAGGGTGGAATTTGCGCAGCAGTTTTGACAAAAACAAAAAGGTGAAGAACCCTATCAATCCATAAAAAAGCAGGTTGAAAATATGGTTGACCGTGGAGTTCAAACCCCAAACACTGTATTCAAGTGCAAGCGTCGTCAATGGGATTGGGCGGTAGGCACGGGCATTCATGGTTTCCTCGTAGCCCTGAAAATAGCTCGTCGTCCAGATTTTGCCGAGGCCGGCCGTGCCCTGTTGCACGAACTTGTTTTCCTTTACCACCGCATCGTCGTCATAAACGAAGCCATAGTTGTAGCTGGGACTGTAAACCAACATGGCCAGTACGGCCATACATGCCGCAAGAAGCAGTTTGGTCCGCTGGGAGAAATGCTCTGGCACCAATGCCAAGGAATTATGAGGTGCTACTTTCGTTGTTTTTACATGAATTTGTGGCTGAACCTTTCGCTTCGACATTTGACGTGATGCTTTTTTTTGAATGAAAGACTATCCCTTCTGTGCTTATTTTGAGACATAAACCTTCACGGCTCGGGCTACATTTTGGCCATCCATCGCCGCAGAAATGATGCCTCCGGCATAGCCAGCACCCTCGCCAGCGGGGAACAATCCTTCGACTTCTACGTGCATGTAGGTGTCTTTGTTTCTTGGGATTTTGACGGGAGAACTGGTGCGGCTCTCTGTCGCAATGACGTTGGCCTCTGCTGTGAAATAGCCCCTCATTTTCCGCCCAAATTCCGCCATTCCCTTTTTGAGTTTTTCGTAGATAAATGGTGGCAGCAGTTCGTGCAGTGGCGCCGCAAACAACCCCGGAATATAGGAGCTGCCCGGCAACGAAGCCGATAATTTACCAGACACAAAATCCGTCATGCGCTGTGCAGGTGCCTGCTGGCCACCCGTCCCCGCCTTGAACATGGTCTGCTCTACCGTCCTTTGGAATTCGAGCGACGAGAAAACGCCGTGGCTTGCGTACTCCGTCAGGTCTTGTTGCTCGACTTGCACCACCGTTCCTGAGTTTGCATAAGCGGAATCCCTACGGGACATGGACATGCCGTTCACCACGATTTCGCCGGGAGCGGTGGCTGCTGGAACCACCAGCCCGCCCGGGCACATGCAAAACGAGAACACCCCTCGCTGTCCTACTTGGCAAGCAAGTCGGTAGCTGGAGGCTGGCAGGTGTTCGTCCCGCTGCTCTTGGCCATACTGGATTTTGTCAATCAAGGATTGTGGGTGCTCTACCCGCACGCCCAAGGCAAAGGGCTTGGCCTCGATATGGATTTTATTTTGGTGCAATAGGGCATAGACATCCCTCGCTGAGTGCCCCGTTGCCAATATGACCACCGATGACAATTGTTCCGTAGTGCCATTGATAATAACCCCTTTTACTTGGTTGTTTTCCATCACAAAATCGGTCAGGAGCGAATCGAAATGCACTTCCCCGCCATGGTGCAGGATGGTTTCACGGATATTGGAGACGATTTGCGGGAGCTTGTTGGAACCGATGTGCGGATGTGCATCCACCAATATATCAGATGAGGCCCCATGTTCCACCAACAACTTGAGGGCCTTGAAAATATCCCCTCGTTTGTGGGAGCGGGTGTAGAGTTTGCCATCAGAATAGGTGCCAGCGCCCCCTTCCCCAAAGCAGTAGTTGGAGTTGGGGTTCACCACCCCAAATTGCTGGATGGCCCGAAGGTCACGGCGTCGGCTGCGCACATCCTTCCCCCGGTCAAACACGACAGGCTTCAAACCCAACTCAATCAACTCTAATGCTGCAAAATAGCCAGTTGGTCCTGCACCAATGATGATGACCTCTGCCGCCTCGGACACATTGTGGAGGTTATCCAGCAAGGCAGGTTCAGCAGCTTGTTTTTCGCCAGCATAAACTTCGATTTTTAAAAGAATGAGCGGGGTACTTCCCCTTGCGTCAATGGATTTGCGGAGCACAACCACCTCATCAATGGCGGCTGGCTTAAGCTGGCAAATGTCGGCAGCCCTTCTGCGAATGGCTTGCTCGTCGTCTGCATCAGCAGGGGATAGTTTGAATTCGATGGTTTGACGCATGGTGCGCCAAAGGTGGGGAGATATTGCGATAATGAAAAACTTTCCTTGATGGGCAGTTTCTTTGCAACAAAAGGTGGCATCTAATTTTTGGGCGCTTCCAGCACCAGCGTTTTATCGTCCCGGATGACGTAGTTCTCCGGCACAAAGACCCGGGTTTCAACGATTTCCGTGCTTTCGACCCCTGCCCTGGTGCGCAAGGTTGCCCGTTTTTTGTCGTGGCTGACCAATCTTAGGGTTTGCTTTGCGGAAGTATCTGCATCAACTTGGTAGCGAAGGTCTTTCTCGATGAAATGCTTTAAGATGGAAGCGGAACTGTTGTAAAGCTGGATTTTTGTCTCTACCAAAATATTGTTTCCAGCCCACGGCACAAGGGTGTATTCTCCATAGAGGTCAAAATTGACCATGGTTTTTTCGTCCAGCGCAAATGTTTGGTGCAGGGTTTTTTCGAGCTGGCCATAGCTGTAGGAAGCGAGGAACAGGGCAAGTGCAAGCAAGGAAATTTGTTTGTATTTCATTGAAAATCAATAAATTGTAAGCAGAAAACAAGCTTTTATAATAAAAAGGGTGCAACGTTTTATTAACGCTGCACCCTTATTCTTTGTTTTGGACGGATTTAGAAGGAGGAAACTTTTTTCTCAATCATTCCGGTGGCCTCTTGGCTGCGGGTGGTGATAGTCACACCTTTTGGTGCAAACACTTCGTAGCTGATTTGCTCACCAAGTGATTGGCCGCTACCCAGCTTGATTTGGCGCTCCAAGCCTGGAGCTACAATGCTGAAAGTACCATTTTCCTCTTTGGTGTTCAGGTTGTAGCGGCCGGCAGTGACCAATGATTTGAGCATGTTCTCGTTGCCATTTTGAAGTGAAATGTTCATCTGGATTCGCATCTGCGGTTCACTCCAGGTAGTCACGTTCACAACGCCGTCAAGGTCAAGGAAAATGGTAGATTGGCCATTTAGGTTGAACGATTTGACGAGCGTTTTTTCTGCCTGCTGCGCCTGTGTGGGTGCAACGGAAAGTAGAAGTGGGAGAAGAAGGAAAGGCATTCTGTTTTTCATAAGACCTCCTTTATTTTTATTGGGTAAAAGTATGGTAATTGGAAATGATAATCAAGCAAAAATCCAATTTAAAAAATAGGGCTTGTTCAAAACTTGAATGTTTTATGCTCATTCATTCAAAACAAATGTTTTTTACACACAATAATGTTTCTTGTAAAAAGAAGGTTCGCAATACAAGTGACATTTGAGAAAACAAAATGGTTGGCTGGGCACAAAAAAAGCCCCTGACAAATGAATGCCAGGAGCTCTGTTTGATTTTTGTTTTTTATTCTCAACTTCAAATTCTAACACAAACACCGAGATTTGCCAGGGAAATCCCGTACCCTATCTCACCAAATAAATCAATTCTTTTGACAACTTTCACCGTAGCCCCAATGAATGCTGAATAAGTCAGCTTTCCTTTTTTTTCATTTGGGTTAAATGGCGTTGGAGCATCCTCCGCCCTTGTCACAAGTGCTTTGCTTTTGCTGCTATATTCTTTAACGTCGGCATAGTGCATAGCTATCATACTGCCACCATAGCCTTGTATCCTTTCGGAGAAAGCCTTTTTTATTTCAGCCCTTACACCAAAAACCTTGGTATTATTGGTGATGTAGGAATCCACACCTTCGGCAAAAATGCCTGGTTTGGATGTGGTAGCGGAATATCCAAAGAATGTCCCAATCGTAAAATTCTTGGAGACGTCAATTCCAAGCCTCCAAGAGAGTGGAAGCATTCCGGAGTTTTCGCCTGCTTTGTAGTAGGTTGGTACGAGGCCAACTGCAGTGCTCAAAGTAAATCTGCTGGGGGTGGAAGACTGTGCGGAGAGGGTTAGGGTGTTTGCGAGTGCCCCACATAGAAGGAGGGCCACAAAATGGCTTTTCATAGTTTAAGTTTTTGTAAAAGAAGTGGATGTTTGCCGAAGGAGGGTACGGATTGTTAGGCAAGCTTCATGCCATATTTATTAAACCAAATGTGAGGCTTTAGGAATAAATGTGCAAATCGAGTGAAATAATCTCGTTATTTCAAGACATTGTTTTGAAAAATCGCAAAATAGTGGTAGTTGTCTGGATTTTTTGAAAAATCTAAAAATCGAAATTATTTTCAATGACTTTTGTTCATCCAAAATGCCAACGCACAAACCGCCTTCTCCTCTAAAAAGAGGCGGTTTGTGCGTTGCCAAATGTATTTATGGGCTTTACCTCAGCAAGGTCATATCACCCGATTCAGAAAATCTTGAACCATCAGGCCGCCGTATCTCCACTTTGTAAACATACACATCAGAAGCGGCAGGCTCCCCTTTTTGGCGTCCGTCCCAACCTTCGTTGCTGTTTTTTTCTTCAAATACCAATTGGCCCCATCGGTTCCAAATATTCATCGAAACGACCTCCACGTTTTCGCCAAGTATCACCACTCTGAACCGGTCGTTTTTCCCGTCGCCATTCGGTGAGAAGGCATTTGGAATGGCAAACAGTGATTCGAGTACCGTAAGGGTGATGCTGTCCGTGTCCATACATCCCAAATCATCGGTAGCGGTGACGTAAATGGTTTGGCTGGGAAGGTTCAACAGCACCACGTTGGCTGTGTCGAAAACACTTCCGTTCGACCATTGGTAGCTGGTGGCAGGGAGGGTAGTTGTAGTGCCCAAGTTCAAGACCGTGCCTTGGTAGTAGGTATTGGTGTCGGTTGGCAGTATTTCAACGTCAATAGCAGGTGCCAATTCCACGACTACAGAGCCTGTCAGGGTGTCGCCGCAATTGTTGGTGAAAACCACAGAAAAAACGTTGTCACCAACTGAAAGGGAAACGGTTGGGTTGGGTATGGTTTCGCCCGTTGACCAAACATAATTGCCGCCTGGCTCACCTGAATATGCTGACAAAGTGATAGCACTAATCCCACATAAAATCGTGTCGGCGGTAAGGGACAGCACGGGGTTGTCGCTGACAAAAACCGTCATTTCAAAAGTTTGCGGTGGGCAAACGCCGTTGTCAACCGTCACCACATAGTTCGTGGTCTGGCTTGGTGATACGACCGGATTGGGCTCCGTACTGCTGAAGTTTGGATTGTCCGGCGAAGACCAGAGGTAGCTCCAGTTCCCATTTGGTGCGAGGTTTAGCCCGGTTGAGCTGCCTTGGCAGATGGCCCCTTGCACGGGGTTGATGGTGGGGATTGGCTCCACTTCCACCATTATTGAACCACCAATTGGGCATCCTTCGTACTCGCCCGTAACCAAATAATTCGTTGACTGCGATGGGCTTGCAATCGGGTTTGGACAGTCGGTACAGCTAAGTCCAGCCGCTGGTTCCCAAGTATATACCAATGGCACCGGGGAAGTTGCTGTCAATTGCACCGAGTTTCCCTGGCAAATCACGGGCTGATCAGGCGTGATTTCGAGGGAAGTGACAGAAATGACCGTGACCCTTGCGGAATCTGTTGCGGAGCAAAACCCATTGGTGGCCGTCCTGTAATAAGTGGTCGTTTCCACCGGTTGCAGAACCATGTTGTAAAAGGAATCGGGCGTCAACTGCCCAAACGAGGGCGTCCACAAGAATTCGATTTGAGAAAAATCCCCTGGCTCATAAATAGGAGAAGTCAAAAGCACCTTTTCCCCCAAACAAATCACCGTATCGGCTGGCAAGATGGCCATGTTCCACGGCAAGGAATCCACACCTATATATATGGTGTCAAATCGGACACAACCTGCCGTGGTCACGCTGGCGATATAGGAGGTGGCTGTTTGGGGCGTGGCAACCACGTTTGGGCCAGTAGTCAAGTTGAGCGACCCGTTGTTGGGTGTCCAGGTGATGGTGGTGCCAGTTGGGATGGCCGTAGCGCTCAATGGTATGCTCACTCCCTTGCAAATCGGTATGGTATCCCCTGAAAGTATGTCAATCGCAATGGGCGTCACGCTCACCGTTACAGTTTGCTGCACATTACAACCAAGTCGGTCTGCTGAAAGGGTGTAGGTAGTCGTTTGGGTGGGTGTCGCCAATGGGTTGGGGCTGGTGGCATTGTTCAGGCCCGTGGCAGGCGACCACTGGTAACCCACTCCCGGCTCGGCTACGGTACTGCCAAGTGCCACCGTTTGCCCTTGGCAAATCAAGGTGTCGTTGGCAGTGTTGAGAATCGGCAAGGCCGAAACCGTGACTGTCACACTGTCCAACGAGGCGATTGGGCAGAAGCCATTGGTCGCTTCGAGGTAATAGGTCGTCGTCATTGTCGGCGTCACGGAGGGGTTGGCTTGGTTGGAAACAAAGCCCGCAGGGTTGGAGGTCCAGTTGTAATCAACACCAGGCGTTGCCGTTCCGCCAAGGTTCACCGATGCCCCAAAGCAAATGTTTTGGTCATTGCTTATTTGGTAACTCGGTGCGGGGGTGGGCAGCACCACCAGCGTCATGGCATCGCTGAAGGAGCAAGTAGGACCAGTCACCGTGACTTCCAGCATGAAAGTGCCCGGCTGGATAGCAGTCACAATCGGGTTCGGGCAATTGGTGCAACTCAGAAAGCCCGCAGGTGCATTCCATGAATAAGAAACGTTGGCAAAACTTGCGCCCGCAACAAGCTGTACAGTTTCGTTCAAACAAACGGTGATGTCTGGTCCTGCATCCACTTGAAGCAAACCAACCAACACATCGAGGGTGTCCACATTGCAAAGGCTATTGATGGCCACTTTGTAAACGGTTGACTGCGTGACGGTTGCCACTGGGTTTGGGCAATAGACACAGCTTAAACCGTCCGCCGGAAACCATTGGTAAACTTCACCGCCGGAGGCAAACAACTGTGCGGATTCACCCGGACAAATGGCGGTATCCTGCGAGACCATGAAGTTTGTCCCAAAATTGTCCAATACACCCGGCGTGGTGTTCCCAAAGTCTATGGAAATGGAGCCGCTGGTTATCTGTCCCCCCCAGTCATTTATCAAAACGACATAAAACTCGCCGGTTTGCACTGGAATGGTGGACACAAAATCGTCGCCGATGGCGGTTTCACATACATCGGTCACTGGCTGGTTGGTGATGGGGTGAATGTCCGCCAAGCCAGTCGGGTCAGCCCCTGCTGCATAAGAACTGCGGATGGGCTGGTTTTCGTAAGCATACGTACACAACTGGTTGATGTTGGTGATGGGCCCCCAAACCTGAAAGTCAATGTCGGAAGCCTCGGCGGGGTTGGTCGCCTGCATCACGAATCCAAAAGTCCCGTCCTCCTGCGCCTGAAAAAAGAACCAAGTGAAGTTGGTGGTAAAAAAGCCCCAACATCCATCGTTCACGCCGTCCTGAATCACGTTGGCATTGCCTTGGCCGGGTGCCACACTGACGATGGCCGGTAGCTCCCCACATCCGTTCAGGGTAATGGCATCGTCGCAATTGGCTGCGGATGGCAGCACGACCGGACAGTTAACTTGGGTCACTTCAATGTTAAAGGGCGTACAGGAATTGGCATTGTCCACCACGATATAGTAGGTGCCGGGCAATTCGAGAAAAGCAGCATTGATGGTTGGGTTGGCTTGCCCTGCGCCCCCTCCTGCCGTTGCGATGCACTGACTGGCTGTGTTGGGGCAACCGTTGAAAATGGCCACACCTGTGCCATTGTTCGTGCCGGTAAGGTTCACGGCGATGCACTCGTCGCCCGGCGAGGTATAGGTGAAAATCACGTCTTGGCCTTGCAGCCAGTTGTCGTTGTTGCATGGGCTGGTGCTGACTGCATTGGCTGCATTGCAGGTGGTCATGTCATTTGAGGCGTACGGTAGCGAGGGTATTGCCGTCGGATTGTCGCAGGTGCTGGGCGGTGGCACGGTGCAGGTTTCCGGGGAGCATTGCCAGGTCAATTCAAAGCCAGCGTCGTTGATGGAGCCGTCGGAGGTAAACTGAAAGGTCACGCATTGGCCATAAACCTGCAATTGGACGTTGCCCCCAAAACCGTTCAGGCTGGTGAGCATGGGCGCATTGGTGTTTTGTCCGATGAAAATGTTCAGGTAGTCAAAATTGACCTCTGTGGAAAATGTTTGGACATCCACAAAGATGCACTGCGTGAAATCCTGTGGGCAAACGGTGAAGGTTTGGTTCAGGCTGTTGCCATAGTTGCCAGAAGGGCCACCTGAATCGTACAATGTTCCTGCGCAAGCACCGGTGAAGGCCACGTCGCCCATGTTAAAAATTGGCACGTATTCGGCAATGCAAAACACGAAATCGCCCCAGTTCGGAGTGGCGGAAGCCGACCAATCGCTGACCCTGATGAAGTAGGGCAAGCCCGGCGTCAGGCCAAGCAGGTCAATTTTGGCCTCGCTACTGCCAAGTGCAGCAGTTGCACAACCTAACTCTTGGAGGCCATCCAATTCGCAATCCCCCCGATAAATGGCAAACTGTGGTTGCAAGATACTTCCGTTCGGCCCGGTGACGCCTGTAACGGTTATGGTGAAATCCACCACGCTCCCATCGGGTGGCACCGTAAACATGAACCAAACATCTCGGTCAACAATGCCGCCCGTAAAGCAGCTCGGAATATTGTCGGTAGGTGAGGAGAAGACGAAGGATTGCGTGGCATTTACATTGTTGAAAGTATCCAGAACGGGGCAGATGGGGGCGATGCCAAGGTCTATCAGCCCATTACAATCGTCATTGGCAGGTTGAGCAAATACGGTGGTCAGTGTGAGCACAAAGGCGATGAGGGATAGAGATTTTTTCATGCTTGTTTGTTCAAAATAATAAAGATGGTTGTGGAATTGGGCGCTCGCAAGTGCAATGATTGGCTGGTTTGAGTTGGCCAAAATAGTTACTTCTCTGGATTTAGGGTGCCAAAATTCATCTCAAAGCCGATTTTCTTGCTTGGCTCGTCGTCGTCGTAGTCTTCCCATGTAGTGATTTCATGGATGAAGTCCTCGAAGTGGCGAAGGAGGTATGGCTCCTTGAGTTCTTCTGGTCGGTAGATGGCGATGGTCTTGGGTGCCCGGGGCTGTCCGTAGTTCTCGATATAAGGGTACTGGATGAGCACGATGACTTTGCCGTTGAAAAGCTGCTGGTAAATGAGTGACCCACTTTGCTTTACCAAAGGCACCTCAATTCCATGCTCTATTTTTTGGTACATGCCGCTTTTCACGGTACCAAGTGATAGGACGACAGCTTCGAGGTTCTCCATTTGAACCCGCTCTTCTACTTTTACTGGGAGTTCTACTTGTTTGGCAATATCCTGTAAAATGTTGATTATCAAATTTTTAAGTTCCAATTGCCAAGCCTTTCGGTAGTTTTCCGTGTTTGTCAACACGTCTTTGTAAAAGTCCACTTTTCGCTTCAAGTTGTACAGTTCCATGTAGTTTGATTTAGTTTAATAAAGCCTAAATGTAAAAAGAATGTAGCAAAAACGGCATGGCTTGGGCAAAGGGATTGGGATGGTCTAATTTTGCGAAAAAAAAATACCATGCAAAAAAGGCCACGTCGCAACCGAGTTTCCGCTTCCGTAAGGGGGTTGGTGCAGGAAACACACTTGGAGGTCAGCCACCTTGTTTTACCACTTTTTTTATTGGATGGTGAGCATAAACGGAGCGAAGTGAACTCCCTTCCGGGTATTTTCAGGCTTTCGCTCGACCATATTTTGAAGGAGGTTGAAGCTTGCATGGCGCTGGGCTTGCGGAGTTTCATCATGTTCCCTGCTGTACCGGAGGACCTGAAGGACAAAACAGGAACCTATGGGTACGACCCTGCCAATTTTTACCTAAAAGCAGCCTCCAGCATCAAACACCACTTCCCCGAATGCACCCTCATCAGCGATGTGGCGATGGACCCCTACAACTCCGATGGCCACGATGGATTGGTGCGGTCTGGTAAAGTCGTCAACGACGAGTCGGTGGGCATTTTGTCAAGAATGGCGGTTGCGCAGGCCGAAGCTGGCTTTGACATTGTGGGGCCGAGCGATATGATGGATGGTAGGGTGGGGGCTATCCGCAAGTCGCTCGATGAGGCTGGGTTCACGGATACGGGCATCATGTCCTATACTGCCAAATTCGCCAGCGCTTTTTACGGGCCTTTTCGGGATGCGCTCGACAGTGCCCCAAAGGCGGGCGAAGACATCCCCAAGGACAAGAAAACCTACCAAATGAACCCTGCGAACAAGCGGGAGGCGCTGATTGAGGCCGAATTGGATGCCGAAGAAGGGGCCGACTACCTGATGGTCAAGCCAGCCGTGAACTACCTCGACGTGATTCATTTGCTCAAGTCCAACTTCAACTTGCCGATTGCGGCGTACCATGTAAGCGGGGAGTGTGCCATGCTCGTGGCTGCCAGCAGGAATGGCTGGCTTGATTTTGACACCGCTATGCCCGAGACTTTGATGGGCATCCGGAGGGCAGGTGCGGACGTAGTGATTACCTATTTTGCAAAAACCTATGCGGAGATGAAGGCCAAGGGCCAGGTTTGACCCAAAAGAAAAAGCCTCCGATGAAACATCGAAGGCTTTTACGAACGCTAAAATTCCGTTATAGCATGTTGTTGACCATTGCGTATATGCCGGCCAAACCAACGGCTATCATCATGATTGGAAAGAAGTTTCCTTCTACTTTGCTCTTAATTGAATAGTGTTCCTGCTGTAAAGTGTGAGGAGTAGTCTCGCTTGTCATTGCTCATGGGTTTAAAATCTGAAAAAAAGGATTACAAATTAGCCATCAATAACACATAAAGTAATAAGCAAATAGCATACGTGCTGCCGGACAGACAAATTATCACTCCACATCGAAATGCAGCATTTGTCATAATGACAAACACGCCGTCGTTACGGTAGCGGTAGTTCCAAACTTGTTGTGTTGACCAATGATGGATTATAATCTGCCTGCTGTTTTTTGCCCTGGAGAAATTGGAAAAAAAATGAAAAAACAGGGCACGAGCGCTATGTGCGAAGTCGGCAAGTCACTGCTTACAGAGGCAAGCTGCCACACGGAAGTGTGGGTAATGGTGTCTAAAGTTCAGTAAAGTAATTTTTTCAAGTGTTCCAAAAGTGTGTAAAACGCATTTCAACAGTTCATGTAACGTGGTGGTCGGTGTCATGGCCAATGTGGCAAAAGCCATTTTGGCTCGAAAGTATGCTGGGCCATTTCGGATTGAACAATTTGACCAGCTTATCCTTTCTCTTACGGGAGAAAGAATGTTGAGTTGCAAAGGTAATAAATGTATTTTTTAAAATAGAATATTTTAATTATTTTTTGAGACTCTGGTTGATTTTTTTTCCAAACTACCAAATGTCAACCCTGAAAAACTTGAATTTGAAACAGACAGGACGTGGGGTTCATGTTGTATCATTAACAATTTCCAGCTGGGAGGAACAGGTACAGGTAAGTACAGAATCTAAAAAAAATAAATTATCCAGAAATTACCAGCAAAAAAAACTGCTAATCAAGGATATTGGCTTTATCTTTGGCCTCTATTGATAGGCTTTCCGGTCAGTGCAGCTTTTTTCCCGATTGACATAGTTACTAGTGACTTCTAAGCTTGAAAAAGCATTCAAGTTCGAACTTTAGCCAAATTTTGTAGGGCACTGATTGGCAAATTATAATCTCATGAAAATAAAAAATCTTACACAACGACTCTATTGCTATTGGGGTAAACTACTATTTGTTGCGCTGCTTTTCTCCAAAGCAGCTACCATGTCTGCTCAGGGGCCTTGTACGCCTGATTTGTTCCCTCCAACGCTGAACTGCCCAACCAACCTAACTTTTATCCTGCAAGCAGGACTTTGTGAAACCACCGTGCAACTTAGCGGGGTCTCCGCAACCGACAACTGCGATTTGTCGGTTGACATCTCGCAGACTGGCGGCCTTCCCATTAACGGCTACTTTCCCATTGGTTCGCACCCAGTTACCTTGAGGGCTACTGACGATGCTGGCAACTTCAGCAATTGCACCTTCAACGTTGTTGTGCTGGAATTTCCTTATCCCACGCAATCGCTTGTCTGCAATACCCTGGTCTATTTGACCGTGCAGCAAAACGGAACAGCGGTGGTAAACGCTGACATGGTTTTGGAGGGTGGACCTTACGGGTGCTATTCCAATTACCTCGTTTCCATCACCGACGCTATGGGGCTGGATTATGGCAATACAGTCACCTGCGATGAAATTGGTGATTTTTTGATAGCCAAAGTGATGGACCCCGTCAGCGGCAATTCCTGTTGGGGGCAAATCGTTTTGGAGGACAAAACGCCGCCAATCATCAATTGTCAAGATTGGACAATCCCGTGTACTAGGGCAGTGACCACTGTTGCTGCGCCTGGAGTAATAGACAATTGCGACAGCAATCCTTCACTGAACTTGGCCGGGGTGACACCAATCGAAACGGATGCTTGCGATGACAATGCGGTAAGGTTCCTTCGGACATGGTACGCTACCGACAAGTTTGGCAACACATCAGCACCCTGTTTGGAAATCATTACCGTTCAAAGGCCCATTGTCGTTGATTTCCCATCAGACATCGTTTGGCAGTGCAACCAATATGCCTCAAGGCCGAACATTACCAATGCCTCACCGCTCAGGAGCAATATCATTGATACAATCCCCAGTACCGAAGTCATTGACGTAAACCCATTGTTCATTGGCAATCAGCTCAACAATACGGGTTCTGGCATTCCAGCAAACATCACCGGGGAGTTTTGCAAGTACAATATCACGCATTCAGACGATACGATAGCTATTTGTGTCAATGTGCCAGGTGTTTTTAAAATTGTCCGCACATGGACAGTGATTGACTGGTGTACAGGCAACGTCATCATTACTGGCGTGGATGGCGAGGACAATGTTCAAGTGATAAAAGTGGTGGATTCGGTTCCACCCGTGATTTCTGCCTCTAACCTGACCGTTAATGCCAACATTCCCGGCGTACATCCACAGCCTTGCCGCTCAACTGCGCCGTTTCCCTCTCCGGGCGTTACGGACAATTGCTCAGGAGTTGACTCGGTCGTGATAAACATCCCGTTTTATGGTAAGGTGGTGAATGGCAATATCCCAAGCCCTGGCCCGCCCATTGGACACCATGCCGTTACGATCCAAGCCTTTGACAAATGCGGCAACGTAGCCACGAAGGATATTGTACTGACGGTCATTGATGGAATAGCACCAACCCCCATTTGCATCAGCTACACCGATGTTGTGCTGGAGACGAATGGCCGGGCTGAAGTGTTGGCCGAGGCATTCGACCAAGCATCTTCCGATAATTGCTGCCTCGACCATTTCGAGGTGCGCCGCATGGAAGACTCCTGCGAGGATGGCCACGACGACCTGCTATTTGGCCCATCTGTTCAGTTTTGTTGCGAGGATGCTGGCAAAACAATCATGGTTGTTTTCAGGGCTTTCGACTGTTTTGGCAATTTCAATGATTGCATGGTGGAAGTTTTTGTCAACGACAAACTAATCCCCGTCCTGGTTTCCTGTCCTCCCAACCAGCGCATCACCTGCGATTGGTATGCGGACAACCTTGAAACTCAGCTAACCAGCCTTCTAACGGCTGCCGAAAAAAGCCAGTACCTCGACCAGTTCTTTGGAGCGCCGGTTTTTTATGACAACTGCCAACTGAGCATCACCCGCAACTATACCAGCAATATTGACCAGTGCCTCGAAGGAACCATTACCCGCAGTTTTACGGCTACTGACCCTTCTGGCAATACCTCCGTGCAGCCTTGCTCGCAAACCATATTTGTGGACCATGTTTCTGACTGGGCGGTGCAGTTTCCAGCGGATATTACCATAAATTGTGGAACGACGCCGCCTAATTTCGGAGAGCCGACCATTTTCTACGAAACTTGTGAACTCGTTGCAATTTCTTACGATGACGAGTTGTTCACCGTGGTGGTGGATGCTTGTTACAAAATCGTGCGTACTTGGACGGTCATCAACTGGTGCGTGGTAGGTACGAACCCCGGCCTCGTTGACCAAGAAGTGGTGGAACAACCAGAGAACCAGCTTGGCCTTCCATTTCCACAATGCGACATAGATGGCGACGGCGACTGTGATGGGCGAACCTTCCGTGATTCTTGGAGGAGCGGCTCACCCGCCAACCTGAACCGCCCCAGTGCCTTGGATGCCACTCGTACCACCGGGCCTGATACCGACCTCGATTCTGACCCATGGGACGGATATATCACTTACCAACAAGTCCTCAAGGTGATTGATACGGTTGACCCCGTGTTTGTCAATGGATGTGAAATACCAATGGTTTGCATCAATGACAATACCTGCGCCGTCAACTTGTTGCTGCCAACACCAGACGTGCTCGATTGCAGTCAATTTGTGACCATTACGGCCAAAATCAAGATAGGTGGCGTTTGGCTCACCGGATTTGGCCCATACGCAAACGTGCCGCCGGGCATGTATGAAGTACAATACACCGCTACCGATAACTGCAACAACCAAACAGTGTGCAATTCAAGCGTTAAGGTGAAGGATTGCAAAAAGCCAACGCCTTACTGCAAGACTGGCATCATTACCACATTGATGAACTCAATCCCACCGATGGTGGATGTTTGGGCAAGCGATTTGGACGACAATAGCTTTGACAACTGCACCACTGACCTCATTTTCTCCTTTTCGCCTGACACGACCGACACCAGCATCACGTTGTTTTGTTTCAACCAGAACACGACGATTTTCGTGAATGTATGGGTAACGGACGAGTGCGGAAACCAAGACTTCTGTTCTACCCAAATCATTATTCAGGACAACACCGACTTTTGTGGCGACCCGCTCATCAACCTTGGTGGGGCGGTGACAACTGAAGGAAACGCAGAAATCGGAGACGTGGAAATCAACCTTAGCGGCTCAACCTCCGATATGGCGATGACCAATGGTGGGCAATTCAATTTTGCAATTCCTGCTCCGGGTGGCGATTACACGGTAGTGCCGCTGAAAGATGACAGCCCACTCAACGGCGTCACTACATTTGACTTGGTGCTAATCTCGAAGCATATCCTCGGCGTGTCCCTCCTCGATTCGCCCTATAAAATCATAGCTGCCGATGCCAACAAATCGGGTAGCGTGACCACGTTCGACATGGTCGAAATCAGGAAGCTTATCCTTTTTATCAACGATTCGTTTACCAACAACACCTCCTGGCGTTTTGTGGACAAAGGATTCGTGTTCCCTAACTCAGCCAACCCGTGGCAAACGCCGTTCCCTGAATTTTTCAACGTGAACGACCTTAGCAGTGACCTGCTTAGTGTTGATTTCATTGGCATAAAAATCGGTGACGTGAATGGCAGCGCCCAAGCCAACAACCTAACCGGACATAATGAGGAACGCAGCAATGAAGCCGACCTTTTGCTACGAGCGAACAATGTCCTTTTGGAAAAAGGCCAAACAGTGATGGTCCCCTTTCATTTGATGGGGGAAGCGCTGGGTTTTCAGTTCACCCTGAATTTTGACAAGGAAAAATTGGAGTTTGTGCAAATGGAAGCGGGGCTTTTGTCCAGCGAGAACTTTGGCTTTGCGCTGTTGGGACAGGGGGCCATCACCGCAAGTTGGAACAATCTGACTGGTTCCAGTCATTTGTCAAAAGAGGAGGCTTTTTCATTGGTATTTAAAGTAAAGGAAGCTGGCAATTTGAGCCAGATGCTCTCGGTTGATTCAAGGTTTACTAAAGCTGAGGCTTACACGCCAACGCTGGGCACTACGGGTTTGTCGCTTGTCTTTGATGGGACACCCAACGTAGCTGGGTACGAACTCCTCCAAAACATCCCCAATCCATTCAGCAACAACACCGAAATCGGCTTTGTTTTGCCGGAGGCGGCCAAATGTACGCTCACCATTACCGATGTTTCAGGTAGAGTGCTAAAGGTTATTGACGACAATTTTGCCGAAGGCTACAATAGAATCGCTCTCCAGAAAACGGATTTTGGCACAAAGGGCGTGTTGTACTACCGTTTGGAAACAGGCGAGTTCACGGCAACAAGGATGATGGTTTTGATGGATTAAGCAAAGAGGTCCAGCAACCACGACTAATAAAGAAAAATTGGGCGACTGCCATTGAGCAGGTCGCCCAATTTTTTTTTGGAAAAAACGGAATAAAATAACATTGATGCTGTAACCTTTTTGACCGCTCGCATTATGAAAGCGAAACAGTCCGGGAGGCACAGCTTCTCGGTGCTGGTAAGCGGAAAGAGGAAATTGCCCTTTGCCTTCATTTGTGGATTTTTAAGTTGAACGATAAATGTACTCCTGGTAAAGCCACATCAGTTTAGACAAGCAATACAAATAAGCCAGCGGGCAATTCCTTTCACCGTGAGCACCAAGCTGTGCAATTTATGCTTCAGGATTTTCAAATTAATCGTACCCTTGCGAAAAATGAAGGGCTGATGACATCCTTCCGACGTACTGTTTCCAACAACGATATACAGGACGAATGGTCTTCCATTCAGGCTGCGCAAGCGAACCCGGCTGCGTTCAGGCCGCTTTACGACCGCTACTTCGAGGCCATCTTCCAGTTTATCCACAATCGCACCCAAAACGAAGCGCTGAGTGCCGACCTCTGTTCGCAGGTGTTCCTGAAGGCCATGCAACGCATGAGCGAATACACTTTCCGGGGCGTGCCATTCTCAGCTTGGCTCTACCGGATAGCAAGCAACGAGATTGCACAATGGTATCGCCAGAACAAAAAGCTAAGGGTGGTCAGTGTGGAAGATTCCAACCTTGCCAGCATGTTCGAGGAGGTCATGGAGGACGACCTTGAAAAGTTCAGGCCGTTATTGATTCCTGCGCTGGAGGAGCTGAAGGAGGCGGATTTGGAAATCGTGGAAATGCGATTCTTCGAGCAGCGCCCCTTCAAGGAAATTGCCGAGGTGCTCAACATCACGGAGAGCAATGCCAAGGTGCGGACTTACAGGGTGTTGGAGCGACTAAAAAAAATAATATTGAACCAATCAAAAGGAAGCCACTGAAAGCAGGATTGATTCCGGCGTGCTGCCATAAATTGTAAAGCATGAAAAAGAATTACGACATACGGGTAAACCCGCAGCCCCTCTCGAAGGCACAGATTGCAGGGCACAAGGATTTTGACGGCCTACTTGCGAAGTACCAAGCCAAGCCAACGCAACAACCCATCATCCGCAGGCTGATTTGGGCTGGTGCCATAGCGGCTTCATTGGTCGGCATTTTCCTGCTTTTTCAACTGATTGGCAACGATGCTTTTGACCAAAAGCAACAGGCGTATTTCAACTCAAAACCCTTTATTGATAGGCCATTGAGCCATATCAAACCAACCTTCGCCAGCTACCAAGTGAACCCCAATGAAGGGGGCGTATTCAAATACCCCAGCGGTTCGCAAGTGGTGGTGCCAGTAGCGGCATTCGTCAATGAAAATGGCCAAACCCTCGGTGGCGAAGTCACCCTGCATTACCGGGAAATGCACGATTTTGTTGACTTTTTCATCGCTGGCATCCCAATGACCTATGATTCTGCTGGCGTTAGCTACAACCTCGAAAGTGCGGGCATGATTGAAATTTTTGCGGAGCAAAATGGCAAGCGTGTGATGATGGCGCCTGGCAAGTCCATCAACGTGGAACTGGTGTCAAACGTGAATACCTCTCCAAGCATGAATGTGCCGCCCGGATACAATATCTACAAGCTCGACGAGCAGAAACGCAGTTGGGTCTATCAGGACATAGATAGGATGGAAGTAATCGGCGATGCGATTTCAGCTAAAAGCTTGGATGAGAAAAGCCCATTCTATCCTGCTCAAAAGGCATTGGCCGAGCGGATGTTGGCCATTCAGGTGAGCGAGTCGGCGGAATTGGCGAAGCTGGAAAAATCAATCGCAAAACCGAAGGAACCTACCAAACCACAGTTGGCGAATAACACCGACTATGTGTTCAACCTTGACCTGAACGATATTTTTCCTAAAAAGGACTCGCTTGGCAGTGGAGAGGAAGCTGAACTGCGCCAACTTTACAAGAAGTATGCGAAGATGCTCTGGCAACTCAGCCCCCAAGCGACCATCAGCCCCGACCGCTTGCAAAAGGAATTCAGCACCGTGACCAGCCTCAACATTAAAAAACTGAACGAGCGGGACTATGAGCTTGAACTGGCAAAGACGGGGCAATCCATCAAAGTGCTGGTGAATCCTGTGCTAAGTGGGTCGGATTACGAAAAGGCCCTCTCTGAATTCAACCGGGAGTTCGAAACTTGGAAGCAATTGACCACTGAACGGGAGGGCAAACTTGCTGCGCAAAAAGCAGCTATCGCAAAACGTTTTGAGGAAGAAAAAGAGTTGGCAACCCTCAAATTTGAGGAGCGGGTGAATGAACTGAGGAAGCAAGGGCTTGATTATGCTGCCAACAATGAAATCATCAAGAAAAAAGTGGTGAACCGCTTCACTGCTTCCGAGTTTGGGGTGTGGAACTGCGACCGCCCCTTGCCGCCCGATATGCTGAAACTCGCCGCAAGCTTTAAAGACCAAAACGGAAAGGAGTTCACCAACCGCACTGCCTATTTGGTGGACAAAAGCCGCAACACGGTTTACCAGTTTTTGGCAGACAACAACACGGAGCTTCGCTTCAACAAAAATTCGGAGAACCTGCTTTGGCTGATGACCGACGACAACAAGATTGCCGTGTTCCGGCCAGCCCAGTTCAAAGCCATCAACTCAAAGGAAAGCAAGTTTGAATTTGTGCTGGAATCGGTGAACAAAGAAATCAAAACCGAACAGGACATCCGGGAAATCCTGTACTTGTAATTTCCCGAAATGCCCTGAACTAACCTTTATTCTCTTCATGATAGATTCCGCATTCCGTTTGGAGGCGGAATTTTTTTTGTGCCAAACCGACTGTCAAGTCAATTGCTTGAAGTTCCCAGCTACTTCCAACTCCTTGGTACCGGGCGTGTAGCGGTAAAAACCCTCGCCAGATTTCACGCCCAACCTACCAGCAGCGACCATGTTTACCAACAGGGGACAGGGTGCGTACTTAGGATTGCCAAATCCATCGTGCAAGACCTTCAGGATGGCGTGACAAACGTCCAATCCAATAAAATCGGCCAACTGGAGCGGCCCCATCGGGTGCGCCATGCCGAGTTTCATCACCGTGTCTATTTCCTCCACCCCGGCCACGCCCTCAAAAAGGGAGTAAATCGCCTCGTTAATCATGGGCATCAGGATTCGGTTGGCCACAAACCCGGGGTAATCGTTCACTTCCACAGGCACTTTGCCAAGCGCCCGGCTCATGTCCATCACTTTCTGGGTCACTTCATTGGATGTGGCATAGCCACGAATCACTTCTACCAGCTTCATTACCGGTACGGGATTCATAAAGTGCATCCCAATTACTTGCGTTGGTCGGCTGGTCACTGCCGCTATTTTCGTGATGGAAATGGAGGAGGTGTTCGTTGCCAGAATGGCCCTGGAAGGAGCCAGCTCGTCCATTTGCCGGAAGATTTTGAGCTTTAGCTCCATGTTCTCCGTCGCAGCTTCCACCACCAATTCCGCATTGGTGACGGCAGGTCTGAGGTCGGTGAAGGTCTCAAGGTTCGCCAACGTCGCAGCTTTTTGCTCCTCCGATAGCACGCCCTTGGACACCATCCTGTCGAGGTTCTTGGAAATGGTATGGATGGCACGGTCCAGCGCTTCCTGCGACACGTCCACGAGATGGACCTTATGGCCGTTCATCGCAAAAACATGGGCGATTCCGTTGCCCATTGTACCTGCACCGATTACTGTGATGTTCTTCATGATTCTTTCTTTTTTAATGTGGTTTTGAATTTTGGTGGGCAAATATACGCCTTCTGGATTTTTTGAAATTGCTCCCGATACAGGAAAATCCACTCAACTTTTCTTCACCGAAAACTTGTAAATCGTGGTAGAGGAATAATGTGCCCCCGGCATCAAAACCGTTGAGGGAAAAATCAAGTGGTTCGGAGAATCGGGAAAATGTTGTGTTTCAAGGCAAAGCCCCCAACGGTCCTGATAGACCACGCCGCCCTTACCCTTGTATTTGCCATTCAAAAAATTACCGGAGTAAAACTGTAGGCCCGGTTCCGTCGTGAACACTTCCATGAACCGACCACTTTCGGGGTCGTGAAGCGTAGCGGCGAGGCCCGGCTCTTTTTTTCCTTGTGGATTTGCAAGCACCCAATTGTGGTCGTACCCTTTCCCGACAAGAAGCTGAGGGTCGTCAAAATTAATGTCGTTGCCAATTGGCTTTGGCTTGCGAAAATCAAATGGGCTGCCACCGAGCGCCCTCAGTTCACCGGTAGGTATCAACCCTGCATCCACGGGCAGGAAACCATTGGCGTTGATGCTGAGTTCGTGCGCCAAGATGTCCCGTTTGGCACCGCCCGTCAGGTTGAAATAACCGTGGTGCGTGAGATTGACATGCGTCATCTTGTCCGTCGTAGCGAAGTAGGTGATTTTCAGTTCGTCTTGGTTGGTGAGGGTATAAACTACCCGGACTTCGAGGTTGCCGGGAAACCCCTCTTCCATGTCGGGGCTGGCATACGTCAGGTTTAGACTGGCCACTCCTGATGATGTATCCGGTACTGCCTCCCATGCCACCTTATCAAATCCCTTCAAGCCTCCGTGCAGGTGGTTTTCGTTGTCATTTTTTGCTAAATCGTAGGTCTTTCCGTCCAGCTTGAATTTACCTTTTGCTATCCGGTTGCCATACCTGCCCACGATGCACCCGAAGTACGGATTGTCTTTCACGTATTCATCCAAGGAGTCGTAACCAAGCACCACGTCCTCGCTTTTTCCATTGCGGTCGGGTACGTGGAGGGAAACCACAATGCCACCGTAGTTGGTGATTTTCGCTTCCACGCCATTTGCATTGGCCAATGTGTAAAGGTCAATTGCCGTCCCATCAGGGAGCGTGCCCCAGGGCGTTTTTGTGATTTTTGCTTTCATGCTTTCCGTATTTTGAGGTTGTTGGGAGCTTGAATCTGATTGGCAGGCCGTTATCGAAACCAGAAGGGCCAACCCGGCAGCTACTATAAGTTGGTTCATTTGACCAGCGTTTTGATTGTTTTGTATTCGCATCCACCAATGACTTGCATCGTCAAATTATGGACTGCAAAGGAAGTTTTTTTTCGGCAGTTTGGTGGGGATGTTTTGCTAAAGGGATTTTTATAAAAATTACGACGTCTTATTGTCACAGCTTAGCAAGTTTTTGTGGGCAAGAGGTGGGACGGTTGTGCCACTGGGGTTTAGTTATATATTGGTAAGCCGTTCTATCTCTGCGTCAATTTCTTTAAGGACTTCTATATTGGAGATTTCTCCGTCAAGACTGAATACGATAAATACCTTTCCGCCGTATTCTTCATGAAAATCCCGAAAACCTGCCTTCATGCGGTCGGAAATTGAGTAATTTCCAAAATTAGACCTTGCAGTTATGGGCTTTATTTGTATTGCAAAAGCCTTTTCGCCAACATAGCCGAGATAATCAATATCGCCCGCATGGTCAAGTTCCGATGGGCTTTCTTCAAATCTTACGGACGGGAAATGCTTTGCTAAACCGTCGTTGACAACTGATTTTTCACGAATATATCCGTCAAATGTTCGATTGATGGTTAGGTTGTGGATATAATCAATGCAATCCTGCAACGTCAAATTTCTGAATGCCTCTTGCCATTCGGGTATAACAACCTCTGTTATCTTATCATGCAAGCGGTTGCCAAGTTCCTCTAAACTTTCCTTGGTCACTTTGAAAGTGTTTTTTCCGTCTGTAAAGGCATTTTCAAAATACCAAGCTTCCCAATCTTCAATCGTCTTTGGCTGGCATTGGCGTATTAATGCCATAACAGCACCGACTTTGTTGGGTCTGGAGAGTTGGTAGGTTTGGCAAGCATAGTTCAATACTTTTTCTTTTTTGCCGAATTCTTTCGAGTATTTTTTCATTTTTAAGGAATATAATTACCATTATTACGAACAGCGTTTGCACGATTATTCCTTTCTACAAATTTTGCAGCAATTTCACGTTCAGTATCATTTAGAATAATAAATGCCCCATCAATGCAAGTTCCAATAGGCTTTCCATGATTTAAAACCATGTCTGTTATCCAGTTTCTGACATTGTCATTATTAGTCCCTTGTGGAGGTTCACCTATTGCCGATGCAATTACTTCAATGTGTTTAGCATAATCAATACCGAGTGCATTTTTAGTTAGGTAATTCCAAATTTCAATTTGTTTTTGTTTCATTGTATTAAATTTAAGAGATTATTAAATTTCTGTTTATACTTAAAGTCAACAGAATTGTCAACCAATGCTAATCCTTCCTTTAAAAGGTGAGCGTTTAAGAACGTCTTGTTTTCAAGATAGAGATACGCCATAAGGTTATTATTTTCATCGTGTTTGACTTCATCATACTTTAAATAAACTTTTTTCCCTTTTGTTTTCTTGATGAGAAATTCATTGGCACTGCCATTTTTGTTAAAATCTTCCTTTATCCCAATTAACCGAATAGTTAAATTATTATTCAGTCTGACTAATTCAGGACTAATAACTTCTTTGACAGTAAAAAACTCTTCTCTTTTGGCGTTCTTGTTAGCATCGAGTTTAGACCCAAATTGAAGTTTTTTCACGTCAATTTTTTTGTCTAACTTGTGATTATCTTTAAAAATATAGGGTAGCTCTTTGATTTTTGATTCAAAGTCTAAGTCTATTGGCGATTGTTTAACAATGTCTATCCTTGCATCCTCGAATAAAACATTGTCGTTCGCACCTAATTTTTGTTTGATAATTGGAATGAATTCGGGATTGATTTCATAACCGCAGGAATTACGACCAAGGCTTTTTGCCACTAACGCAGTTGTTCCACTTCCCAAAAATGGGTCAAGTACATTTTCTCCAGGAAATGAAAACATTTTTATGAGCCTTTTAGGTAACTCCTCTGGGAACATTGCCAAATGATTATCTTGCCTTGCTCCACTTATATACCAATGACCGTTAAAATAAGTATTCCATTCTTCTGTTGTCATTGCAGAACGTTCTTTTTGCTCAGGTGTTGGTTTGGGTGCATTCCCTTGCTTTTTGAAGAGTAGAATATACTCAAAATCCAACTTTACTATACCATTTCTTGGATGGGGGAAACTACCCATTATACTTGCACCGCCAGTTGTATTCATGGTGGTTGTTTTTTGCCAAATGATAGAACCCATAAAATCAAAGCCTATCATTTCGCAAAATTTTATTATCTCGCTATGAATGGGAATTATTTTGTAGCGACCATAATAAACTGACCTAGCGAATTGGTCTCCAATGTTGATGCATAGCCTACACCCATTGTGCAGCACTCTAAAACACTCTTTCCAAGTTAAGTTTAGGTGATTGATATAAGTTTCATAATCATCATGGAACCCTATTTGGTTTTCAGTTCCATAATCCTTTAACTGCCAATACGGAGGCGATGTAACCACTAAATGAATGCTCTCATCTTTGAGTTCGTTCATTTGTCGGCTGTCTCCGTTTATTATTTTGTGATATGTTCCTTTCACCATGTTAATTTTAGGTCAAAGGTACATGTTTTCGATTGCTTTTTAACATTATTTGTTTTGTTTTTTTTACAGAACTTACGTACTCCCACAACTCTACACCCATTCACCATTGCGTACAAAACCCCATTCCCCCAACGCAAAGATAAAAAAACCCCAACTTTCCAACCCCTCCCCCCAAAAAAAAAAGCCCAACGTCACCGCAGGGCCCAAACAACTTTATGAAAAAAAAAACAATTTTTATCCAATCGGCACCAACGCAATATTAAAGCGGTTGATGCGGCCCAAGTACACCCGTTGTTCCCGCTTGAAGTAGGGAATGTAGCCGGGGGCCGATACCGTCACGTCGTATTTGTTGGGCTTCATCGGTTTGATGGTGGCTTCGCCCAGCGAGTTGGTCTTGGCGGTGTACGAAAGGGCGCCGTTGACCATCAGCAAATCCCCCAGGTCAATGGGGAGGTTGGTCACGGAGTTGGTAACGACGAACTGCGATTGGGTATTGGTGGTGGGAGGGTCTATTATTTGCCGGGAATTATACCAAAGTGCCACGATTTCCGGGTCGGAAGTCGAGAGGGACTCCACCATGAAGTCGAGCTGCGTTTTGAGCACTTTTTCGTTTTCGTTTACATTCTTCACCACGTCCTGCTTGGCCACTTTGATGGCCACCTGCCTGGTGCGCACGGCAGCTACCCAATCCTGCCAGATGGGTATTTCGGTTTCGAGTTTAGTGAGCTTGTCTGCGGTCAGGTTGAAGGGGGTGGCAGCTACCCGCACGGCGTAGGCCTTGTCGTAGATGGTCTGGCAGACGCCTTCTATCAGCTCAATTTTCACACGCTTGAGTTCCTTCAGGCTCCACTTCATGTCGTTGAGCAGGATGTCGTCGTTGATGCTGGCGGCATAGGCTCGGGTTGGAGTGCAAACCTCGAAGGCAGCGGTGGCAACGTTTAGGATTTTTTGGTCCCTTGCCATCCGAAAGGATTTTGTGGTGCTGTTGGCAAGGGGCAGGAGTTCGATGACTTTGTTATGCCGGATTTTGAGGGCATCGAACTTCGCCTCGAAGGCGGGAATGACGTAGAAGCGGGCAGATTGGGTGTTGACCAATTCTACCACCGTGTCAATCATGGCGATTTTTGCTTCAATGATTGCTTTCATTAATGATTGGAAGTTTAGTGAGGCAGCCTTATTTGTTCAGGTGACAGCTCGTCTTCCCGGTAACTAACGAGGCAGCTAAAAATGTTTCGTCATTTTACAACTATCCAAGTACATGCCAAATTTTGATTTTTTGTAATTTAGTGGGGTGTTTTTTTTACAGCTATCATTCCCGATTGTTTGGGTACGATAATTGTTGACCTATCCTGAATCACGTAACGCCAAAAAAAAGTTGGTCAACCGTTGATTTTTATTCCTTCCCAAGCTCAGACCGTTTCATCGCAAGCCCAATCTATTCCTTCCCAAGCTCAGACCGTTTCATCGCAAGCTCAGACTGTTTCATCGCAAGCCCAATCTATTCGATAAAATGCTCAGACCGTTTCATCGCAAGCTCAGACTATTTCATCGCAAGCCCAATCTATTCGATAAAATGCTCCGACCGTTTCATCGCAAGCTCAGACTATTTCATCGCAAGCCCAATCTATTCGATAAAATGCTCAGACCGTTCCATTGCCCGGCCAAATTATTCGGTGTTTTTCGGATTTTGTTCCTTCCAATGGCCCGGTTTTGCCATTTCTTCTGAGTCAGACTGCCTTCCAGTTCACCCGTTCCGTTGGCATGTTTCCAACCCTTTGTTTTTCAGGGGAAAAGCCTCCAAAACAGCCTTATTTCACCTTGCCTTTCAAAAATTAGTTTTTCTAAAACCCCTGATTAATTTTACACCGCAAGAAACATTTTTTTCTCACTGAGTAACGTGTAAAAGATAACTTGTTTAGCAGGTTTAGAGAAGTTTAGGAAGTTTAGCTTTAAACCTGCTAAACTTCTCTAAACCTTCTAAACCAAAACTTCACAACTTATTTTTCACACAATTCTAAAAAAGACTGAGTATGAAACGACATGTCAAACACTTGTTGACGTTGGCCCTGCTGTCAGCAAGTTTACTTTCCTTCGCACAAAGGGGCACTGTGTCTGGCAAAATCACCAACACCGCTGGCGAGCCGCTCATTGGGGCTGCCTTGCAGGTGCAGGGAAGTGCCGTTGGCACGGTTACGGACACCGACGGGACCTTTTCCCTCAGCCTCAATTCGGGCACTTACTTGTTGGACATCAGCTACATCGGCTACGATGCGACCACGCTCTCCGTGACGGTGGGTTCAGGCACCACCATCCTCAACGTCACCTTGGAATCGGCGGCCACCAACCTGGCGGAGGTGGTGGTATCCGTCGGGAGCCGCTCCTCACAGCGTACCATCACCGACTCGCCCGTACCAATTGACATTGTGTCTGCCAAAGATTTGACAAGCACTGGCCAGTTTTCATTCGATAGGGCCTTGCAGTACCGGGTGCCGTCCTTCAATTCGGTGCAAACCCCCGTGAACGACGCCACCTCGCTGCTGGACCCCTACGAGATTCGAAACATGGGGCCAAGCCGAACGCTGGTGCTCATCAACGGCAAGCGGAAGAACCTCAGTTCGCTCATTTACATACAGACTTCGCCCGGACGGGGAGAGGGTGGGGCGGACCTCGCCGCCATTCCCCAAGATGCCATCAAACGGGTGGAAATCCTGCGGGACGGTGCCTCCGCACAGTACGGCTCAGATGCCATAGCGGGGGTGATGAACATCATACTAAAGGACAGGTACGAATACGGGACGGTCACGCTCAACACGGGCATGACCGCAAAAGGCGATGGCGAAATGGTCGGCATTTCCGTGAACAACGGCGCCAATTTTTTGAAAAAAGGCTTTATCAACTATACCATGGCGTTGTCTTACAAGGCGCTCGCCAACCGGGCGGGCAAGGTGGATGCTGCCGGGGAGGCAGGTGACTTCGAGGCGGACATAGACGAAGTGAACAACTTCCTCGCCATCAAGCCCGACGCTGGCAACGTGAACGGCGACCCCGAAAAGACAACCTCGCAGTTTTTGGTAAATGCGGGCATTCCGATTGGCGACCACGCCGAGTTTTATGGCAATGCGGCTTATGTATATAAAAAGGTGAACAGCTTCGCAAATTACCGCACCCCATACTGGCGCACCACCGACGATGGGCTGCTCCATGAGCCGGGGACGCCCTACCTTGGCTATCTGCCCACGTTTGAGGGCGACTTGAACGATTACAACGGCACCATTGGCTTCCGTTCCGTCAACAATGGCTGGAACTCCGACGTCAGCTTTACCATTGGTGGCAACGAGCAGCTATACACCGTGGCCAACTCCCGCAATGCAAGCCTCGGTGCCCGCAGCCCCATTTATTTCAAACCGGGCGGCTACAGTTTTACCCACAACGTGGGCAATATTGACGTGAACAAGCTGCTTTTTGCAAACTTCAACTTCGGCATAGGGATGGAGATGCGCCGGGAGGTTTTCAAAATCATGGCGGGGGACACGGCCTCCTTCGTTGGCTCTGGCGCTGACTCCTTTCCCGGCATCGGCGAAGCCAACGCAAGCACCAACACCCGCTCCAACGTGGGCGGGTACATTGACCTCGCTTACGACATCAACAGAAGCCTGCTCTTGGGTGCTACCTTCCGCACGGAGCAGTACAGCGATTTCGGCAACACCTTCGTCTATAAGTTCAGTGGGCGCTATAAGTTCCTCGACGATAAGCTGACGCTTCGGGCAAGCTACTCCACGGGCTTCCGGGCACCGATGCTGCACCAGATTTACCTCCAAATTGCGCAGCAAAGCTTCGTGCCAGGTGAGGGCATCCAGAGCAAGGGCATTTTCAACAACCAGAGTGCGCAAGCCCGCCAGTTGGGGATACCCAACCTAAAGCCGGAGAAGTCAACGAACATCACGGTGGGCCTCGGCGTGAACCCAACAAAGAACTTGAGCATCACCCTCGACTACTACAAGATTGACGTGAAGGACCGCATCATCCTCGGTTCCGAAATTGAAGAAGAAGACCCCAACACACCATTGGGTGAAATCCTTGCGAACAACGGTATCGTGGCGGCCAGCTTCTTCACCAATGGCATCAACACCACCACGAGCGGTATTGACTTCGTAATAAACAACCGCAACATGATGCTGGGCAGCGGCAAACTGAACATCAGCCTTGCGGGGAACTATGCGTTGGAAAACGCATTAGACGGGAACGTGATTAACCCTCCAATTCTTGCTGGCACAGGCAAAACCATCTTCGACGCCACCCAGGAAGCGCTGTTGTTGTCCTCCCGTCCTGAGTACAAGGCGATTTTGGGTTTTGATTATGTGATGGGGCGTTTCTCTTTCTCGCTGAACAATGTGTTGTTCGGCCCCACGACCTTCCGCCAAGCAGGTCTGAGCGAAGATTTGAAAACCGTGTTCCAGCCCAAAGTCGTCACCGACCTCGGCATAAACTTGGAGTTGGTGAAAAACCTGAACTTTGGCTTCACCGTACAAAACCTGCTCAATGTGCTTCCTGAATACAAGTTTGAGGCACGGAATCCCGCAGGCGAAGCCTTGCTAAAGGATGCCGCCGAGGTACAAGTGCAGCGCAACCTCATCACTTTCAACAATCGCTACCATATCTTGACGTACGACGGCTCGCATTTTAGCCAGTTGGGCACTACGTTTGCAGCTAATTTGACTTTGAGATTTTGATAAGTATCGTGTAAAAAGTAAGTTGTGAAGTTTTGGTTTAGAAGGTTTAGAGAAGTTTAGCAGGTTTAAAGCTAAACCTGCTAAACTTCTTTAAACCTTCTAAACAAGTTATCTTTTATACGTTACTAAATAAGGCTTCAATTGCCAGTTGGCCGGCCCCGTAACTGGGGCCGGCCATTTTTTTGCGAGGCACTCATCACGCAGTGCCGCTCAATCGGTACGTTTTTTGAAAATTTAGAGGTGCTACCGCCAAAAATCCGTTCTTTGCTTCGCAATCCCTTGTTTTCATACACACACCGACGATGACAAAACTACTGCTCACCCTTTCATTTATGCTTTTACTGTTGCCACTCTACGGGCAGCAGGAACCAAGCTCCCTCCTAATCATTCCTGATGAATATGCTAAAATCCACCACCAAGGAGAGGTGGCCTTGCTGCAAATGAAGTACAAGGAGGCGCTGTCGCATTTCAAAAAAGTGTTGAAAAAGTTCCCTGATTTCTCGCCTGCATTGCGAAGCTCGGGCGCTTGTTACGAGCTGATGGGCGATTTTGAGCAGGCTTCGGCGTATTATGTCAGGGCATTGGAGAACAGCCCCGATTTTTCCCGTGCGATGTATTTTGAGTGTGGGAAAATATTCTACCAATGCGGGAAGTACGAGGTGGCGTTGCGTTATTTTGAAAAGTTTGACAGCCTGAAAAGCCTTCCACCCACCAAGTTTGCCTACAATGGCCTGGAGGAGCGAAAAATTGAGGAAGACTATTACGCCAAATTGGAGAGCCACCTGCGCTCCTGCCGTGCCGCCACCGATTCCTTGCAGTTCCTGAGCATCGGCGAGGTCGTCAACCTCGGCGGGGCCATCAACACCGGGGCGGACGAATACTTTCCCTACCTCACCAACGATGGCAACACCTTATTTTACACCAGCCGCAAAAACAACAAGGACGAAAACCTCTTCATGGCCACCCGCCCAAGCGGCGAATGGAGGAGCGCAGACCCCGTGAGCGATTTCAACTCCGAACAAAACGAGGGCATGGTGACAATGGTACGGGACGGTCGCCGCCTGTTCTTCACCGCTTGCCAACGACCGGAGGTGCTTGGCACCTGTGATATATGGGAGGCCATCACCGATGGCCGACAAATCACCCAAGCCAGCCCCCTTTCGGGCGATGCCAACAGCGAGGCTTGGGAATCACAGGCCAGCATCAGTTGCGACGGCAACACCTTGTACTTTGCCAGCACCCGTGCTGGTGGGTTGGGCGGCACGGACATCTGGGTGAGCCACCGGGGTGCCAATGGGCGATGGGGAACCCCCGCAAACCTCGGCCCGAACATCAACACAGACGGCGACGAAGAGGCGCCCTTCATCACCAACGATGGGAAGGTGTTGTACTTCTCTTCCACTGGCCACCTCGGCCTCGGAGAGCAGGACATATTCGTGTCGAGGCTTGGGGTAAACGGAAAATGGAGCTTCGCCAAAAACCTCGGTATGCCCATCAACTCGGCGTACCGGGAGCTTGGCATTTTTTTGACCGCCGACGGCAAACAGGGTTATTTTTCCTCCAACCGGAAAGGGGGGCATGGCGGGATGGACATCTACCGGTTCGACCTGCCCAATCAGCTTTCAAGCGACCCCATCACCTATGTCGAGGGCTTTGTGCGGGATTCCATTACCCACGTGCCAATACCCTGCACCGTGATGGCAAAAGGCCGTTCGCCCATAAAAACAGATGAGGAAGGCCGGTTTTTTCTTTGCCTCAAGGCAAACGATACGCTGCAAGTGGAGATACGAGCGGATGATTACCATGCTTATAAAAACCAATTTGCGATTCCGAAATGGGAGAACCGGACTTCTTACCATTTGAACCTCCTACTTGACCCGCTTTTCCGATTACCAGCCTTCACCGGCGACCTTTTAGTGGAAAAAGGCATACCTACCATGACCGCCAAGGCTCCCACGGACGAAGTACACCAAGAAATAATGTTCGACTTCGATAAAGCGGAGCTAAAACCTGCGGATGTGGAGAAATTGGAGAATTTTTTCAAGAACGGCTTCAATGGAAAGACCATCGAAAGCATTGAAATCGTTGGTTATGCCGATGAGATTGGCAGCGATGCCTACAACCTTGCTTTATCAGAGAAAAGGGCAAAGGCAATCGGCGTGCTTTTGAAGAACAAAGGCATAAAAGTGGACAAAATATACGTGGAGGGAAGGGGCGAAAGGAATGGTGGCCGCCAGCAATGGGAAAACCGAAAGGTGGATGTGGTTGTTAAGTTGGCCAAATGACAATGGGCAAGAATTAACAAAGGCTTATGCTGCAATCTCTCTTCAAAACACTTTCTTTGCACAGACTTTTTCACAAATCAAAACTTGAACAATGACCCGTAACATTCTTTCTTACCTGTGGATTGTAGGACTTATCCTCGCTGCTTGCAGCAACAAAAGCGACGACACCAGTTCTTTCTTTCCCGACGCTCCCGCCAATCCCGACAAAGTGAAGCTGGTAGAATTGGTGAATGAATTTAGGGCAAATGGGCAACGTTGTGGCAGCAAAAATTACGCCTCAGCCGTACCAGTCACTTGGAACGAGACCCTTGCCACCGTCGCCAAAAAACATTCCCTCGATATGAACGCCAACAAAAAGTTGAGCCATACTGGCACGAATGGTTCGTTGGTGGATGAACGCATCACCGCTGAAGGTTACATCTATACTTTTTATGCAGAAAACCTGCTGAAAGGTGGCGCCACCGAGGAAGAAGCCATGAAGGCTTGGCGAGAAAGCGCCTCCCACTGCGAGAACCTCATGGATCCAAATATTAAAGAGATTGGGGTGGGAACAGCAGGCCCCTATTGGACGATGGTGCTTGCAAGCCGGTGAGCCACTGAGCGTTTTATCGAATCCTTAACATCGAAAACCGAAACCGGACTTCGGTACGTATGTTTTTACGATTCACTAAAACATTTCCAACATGAAATTCTTGGCCGCCTTCTTCCTGACCACCACGCTGATGCTGTCCGCAGCTTGTAACCATGCGCAAACCATGAAAAGCAAAGCAAACGCTTCTTCGCAGCCTTATGTCGTCACCACCGTTGGCGATACCATTCCCAAAGTGGTCAAATCAGAAGAAGCGTGGAAATCGGAACTCTCCGAAATGGAATACAAAGTGCTGCGGCAGGCAGGCACGGAGCGCCCTTTTACGGGTGCATATTGGGATACTAAGGAGTCTGGGCGGTACTATTGCCGGGGCTGCAATTCCCCACTCTTTGATTCCGACACCAAGTTCGATGCGGGCTGCGGCTGGCCCAGTTTTTTCAAGGCCGTCAACGATTACGCCATCACAGAAATCAAGGACACCAGCCTTGGCATGGTTCGCACCGAGATTCGATGCTCCGTTTGCGACGGCCACCTCGGCCACGTCTTCGACGATGGACCACCTCCCACCGGACTTCGGTATTGCATGAACTCAGCATCCATGCGCTTTGAGAAGGATTGAGAAGTTATTGGGATATTGGGTATTGGGTATTGTGATATTGTGAATTACGAAATAACCCAATACCTCAATACCCAATACCCAATACCCAATACCAAACACCCCATTTCCTCAATCTCTCGACAACGCCATCTTGTACGCTGCCAAACACCGTTCCCTCGCCATTTTATGCTCCACAATGGGCGGGGGATAGGTCGCAGTACCAAATTCAGGCACCCATTTTTTAAGGTACTTTCCTTCTTTGTCAAACTTCGCCAATTGCGATTCCGGGTTGAAAATGCGGAAATAAGGAGCAGCGTCCGTGCCGCAACCCGCTGCCCATTGCCAACCACCGTTGTTGCTTGCGAGGTCGAAGTCCAGCAGTTTTTTTGCGAAATAGGCTTCCCCCCACCGCCAATCAATCAGCAGGTGTTTGGTGAGAAACGAGGCAGTTACCATCCGCACCCGGTTGTGCATATAACCAGTGGCATTAAGCTCCCGCATCCCAGCATCCACGAGCGGATAACCAGTTTTTCCCTTGCACCATGCCTGAAATTCCTGTTCGTCATTGCGCCAGCGCACATTATCGTATTCCGGGCGGAATGCCCGTCCCATCACGTGTGGGAAATGGCTCAATATCATGGCATAAAAATCCCGCCAGATAAGTTCGTTCAGGAAGGTGGCGTTGAGTTGTTGCGCCTTTCGTGCCTTTTCCCGAATACTGATGGTGCCGAAGCGGAAATGAAGGCCGAGCCGAGAGGTTCCGTTCATGGCAGGGAAGTCCCTCGTTTGGTCGTAATGCCGGATGATGCCCTGCGCAACCACCGTAGAAGGGAACGCCATCATGGATGGAGCAAATCCCAACTCTGACAGCGATGGAATCGGCATTGTGTTGGTTTTCAGGAAGTTAAAAGCGTATTTAAGGGTGGGGTAGGGCTTCAAGAAATAGGATATTGCTGCCCTTTCGCCTGTACTTCTTTTGTAGAATGAGGTTCGGGTCTCCAACGCCGCCAACCATTTTCGGCTGTAAGGGGTGAACACCGTGTAAGGTTTCCCATCATCCTTGAGCACTTCGTTTTTTTCAAAAATGACGTGGTCTTTGAAGCTGTAAAAACCTATCCCTTTTGCCGATAATCCAGATTTTACGGCTGCATCACGTTCAAGGGCATAAGGCTCAAAGTCGTGGTTGGTGTAAACATTTTTAATGGAGTAGGCTTGCGCAATTTCCGTCCAGACCTCCAAAGGCTTGCCGTATTTCACCAAAATAGCGCTCCCGAACGCCTTTAATTCCTCGTTCAACCTGACGATTTGTTGGTGGATGAACGAGACCCGAGCATCGGCCTTGTCCTCCAAGTCCTCCAAGATGTTTTTATCAAAAATAAAGACGGGCAGCACGGGCAGTCCCGCTTTAAGAGCGTGGTAGAGCCCTGCATTATCCTCCAAACGAAGGTCACGACGAAACCAGAAACAGTTGATATTGCTCATTGAAAACGATTGAGGTGGGGAAAACAGGAGTGTCGGGCTTTTGTTTTTATAAAAATGGTACGGCAGGTTTCTCTTCTGAAGGGCAACGCATTGTCACAGCATAAAAAATGCCCGATGCAATCGCACCGGGCATTCCTTCATCATCTTATCCAAATCCAGCCATCAAAGCTGCATGTTGTTATAAACGTCAATTACCGATTTCACGGCAGCAGCCGAATCGGTAAGCAATTGGCGCTCTTCTTCATTCAATTTCACCTCAATGATTTGCTCGATACCAGTCTTGCCAAGCTTCACGGGCACACCGAGGAAGATGTCGTGCAGGCCGTATTGGCCGTCCAATTTGGCACAAACCGGGAAGATGCGCTTCTCATCCTTGACGATGGATTCCACCATTTGGGCGGCGGCGGCACCCGGTGCGTACCAAGCGGAAGTTCCCATCAGTTGCACAAGTTCACCACCACCCACGGCAGTACGGTGAACGATGGCGTCCAGTTCCTCCTTGCCAATCAGTTCAGTCACAGGAATACCAGCGACGGTAGTGTAACGGGGCAGTGGCACCATCGTATCGCCGTGGCCGCCCATCAGCAATGCCTGGATGTCCTTTGGGGAGCAGTCAAGTGCTGTGGCAATGAACGCCCGGTAACGGGCAGTGTCAAGGATGCCCGCCATTCCGAACACTTTGGAAGAATCGAGGCCAGAGGAGCGCCAGCAAGCCAGCGTCATCACATCAAGCGGGTTTGACACGACGATAATGATGGGGTTCGTGCTGTGCTTCATGATGTTTTCCGTCACCGTGTTCACGATGCGGGCATTGGTGGAAATCAAGTCGTCACGGCTCATGCCCGGTTTGCGGGGCACCCCGGCGGTGATGACCACTATTTCGCTGCCTTCGGTGGCTGCGTAGTCGTCCCCTCCGCTGAGGTAAGTGCTGTACCCGTCAACGGGTGCTTGCTGCCAAGAGTCGAGGGCCTTGCCCTTTGCGAGGTTGCCAACGATGTCAATCAGTACGACTTCTTTTACAATGTCCTTGTGGGCGAGAACGTTGGCACAAGTGGCGCCCACATTCCCTGCTCCGATTACCGTTACTTTACTCATGATTTTATTTTTTGGTTGATGTTGGCGTTTTGGTTTGTTGGCGTCTTGACAAAATGGGCCATCACAACCCAACAAGCCAAGACGCCAACCTTCCAACACGCCTTTCAAAAAGCGGCGCAAAAGTAGAATTTTCCAATGGAACAAACGGAAATTGACTGGGCAAAGACAAGTTGAGGCGTATTTATTTTAATAACTTTGCAACCTGTTCGAGCAAAACTTGTTGAGGAAAAATAACGCAAATTTCAAAATCAGTAAAATGTCAAGCAAAATAAAACCATTGGCAATAATGTTTGCCATCGCCCTATTCGCCGCCGCTAACGCAAAAGCCCAACACAAGTGTGGCGTGACCGCAGAAGCTGGAAAGCAAATCATGGAACAAATGCTGGAAAACCGAAACGAGATGCGGGATTTTGTCTTCACCCGTGGTGCCATCACTTATGTTCCCATCCGCTTCTTTTTGGTCGCAAAATCCGATGGAACGGGCAGGACATCTGAACGGGCAGGCTTTCAAGCACTTTGCCTCCTCAACCAAAACTACTTGGATCAAGACATTCAATTTTACATCAAGGAGTTCAAGTACATCAACAGCACCAGCATTTACAGCAATCCTACCTCTTTTTCTGGCTCGAATGCCATCAAGAATCAGATGATTTACAATGCGCTCAACATCTTCTTCGTAAAGGAAATGTCCGAGGAGGGGGTACTTGGCTATTACCAACCACCTGCTGGTCCACAGGGCAACGATTGGATTGTTGCATTGGAGAACTATGCTGGGCAAGACTTGGTCATCACCCATGAAGTTGGCCATTTTTTCAGTTTGAACCATACCTTTTACGGTTGGGAAAGCAGCGGAGGCTGGTCGGAGGCCGTGCACGGCAACCCCGTGGGCAATATGTCACCGGATAACGTCCCGAATGAGCGAGTGAACATGAGCAACTGTACTGTGGCTGGTGACGGCATCTGCGATACTGCTGCCGACTATATGTTTCCGAGCAACAATTGCAGCTACACCCAAAACGCAAAAGACCCCAATGGCCAGTTACTGACGCCGGACATCCATAATTTCATGAATTATGTCTATAGCTGCACCAGCTATAATTTCTCTAACGGCCAAAAATCGGCTATCAGCAATAGCTTGTTCAGCAACAGCCGCAACTACGTCCGCCCAAACTACTCGCCAAACTTGTCCCCTGTCACCGGAAGTCCAACGATTATCAGCCCACAGCAAAGCGAGACCATAGCAACCTACAACGCTGTTCCCTTGGAGTGGACAGCGCTCCCCGGTGCCGATAAGTACCTAATAGAACTGACCACTGCTGGACAAGAAACAGCAAGGGTCATTGCCAATTCAAACAGCATTGTACTGACTAACCTGTTGCCCAACAAGAGCTACCTCTGGAAGGTCATGGGCTTCAATGAATCCTCCACTTGTGGCGGATTCTCTGGTCAAAGAATATTCAAGACAGGTGGGCTTTTGAGCGATACCTTCACCGTGCCCGATGTGGCTAAATGGAGCATTGCCCCTAATCCCGTTAAAGCTGGCGCTTCTTTTTTCGTCAACATGGAAGCGACCGAAGCCGTCAAGGCCTCCATCAGCATCCACAGCATGACTGGGCAATTGGTGCAGGAGTTCCCACAAACTGACTTCAATGCTGGCGAGAACAGCATCGAACTATCTACGAATGACTTGACCGCTGGCATCTACTTCGTAACCTTGCGGACGAAGAACGACTTCCAGACCAAGCGCATTTCCGTCCTGCATTAGACCATTCCGTATTTCACCAAAAAAAGCCCTGGCGACAACAGTTCGGCAGGGCTTTTTTCATTCCAAAAAGAAAAGTCAATCGGCTTCGTACCTTTGCCGACTATTTACAAAAAAACATGAAGACCCGTACCTTAAAGCAAGATAAAGTCAACGTAATTACCCTCGGCTGCTCCAAGAACTTGGTGGACAGCGAGAACCTGATTACCCAATTAAAAGCCAACGACTTTGACGTGGTGCATGACAGCGAGGACCAAGACGCCAACATTGTCATCGTGAATACCTGTGGTTTTATTGACGTTGCGAAGCAAGAAAGCATTGATACCATTCTGGCCTACGCTGGCGCAAAAACCGAGGGCGATATTGACAAACTCTACGTCACGGGCTGCCTATCACAGCGTTACCGGGAAGATTTGGCGTTGGAAATACCGGAAGTGGATGCTTGGTTCGGCACCTTGGAACTACCCGGCCTGCTCGCCCGGTTCAACGCCAACTACCGCCATGACCTCGTCGGCGAGCGCCTTATCACCACGCCGCCGCATTATGCCTACCTGAAAATTTCGGAAGGGTGCAACCGCACGTGCAGCTTTTGCGCCATACCACTGATGCGGGGCAAGCATGTTTCCCGCCCCATTGAGTCGTTGGTGGCAGAGGCGAGGAGCTTAGCAAGGCGGGGCGTGAAAGAGCTGATGCTCATTGCGCAAGAGCTGACCTACTATGGCCTCGATTTGTACAAAAAAAGGGAGTTGCCCGCCCTGTTGGAAGCACTTTCGGAAGTAGAGGGCATTGAGTGGATTCGTCTGCATTATGCTTATCCGAGCAAGTTTCCGGTGGAGATTTTTGACGCAATGGCTCGGCTGCCCAAAGTTTGCAACTACCTCGACATCCCGCTCCAACACGCAGCCAATGGCGTACTGGAACGGATGCGCCGACAAATAACCCGTGAGGAAACTACCGACCTTATCAATTTGGCGAGGGAGCGGGTCCCAGGCATCGCCATCCGCACCACCATGCTGGTTGGGTTTCCGGGCGAAACGGAGGAGGAGTTTGAGGAGCTTTGCGATTTTGTTCGGGAAATGGAATTCGAACGCCTTGGTGTCTTTCAATACAGCCACGAGGAAAACACCAGTGCCCACGACCTTGCCGACGATGTATCGGAAGTGGAGAAGGCGGACCGTGCTGCCCGGCTCATGGAGATTCAGCAAGAAATCAGCCACCGGAAAAACCTCGAAAAAGTCAACCAAACTTACCGAGTGCTGTTCGACAGGAAGGAAGGCGGTTACTTTGTTGGCCGCTCCGAGTTCGACAGCCCCGAAGTGGACAACGAGGTGCTGGTGGATGCCAAATCCAATTTTGCAAGGATAGGTGACTTCGCCAACGTGAAGGTCACCAGTGCTGCCGAGTTTGATTTGTTTGGGGAAATAACGCAATAGGTTTTGGACGATGGGGTGCACACAGCATACGGAAACCCCAGAACCCGAAAACCCCCAAAATCTTCACCAAATTCATCATGGAAAACAAATCTCACCCGATCTTCGTCAAGCTCCAAAACCCTTTCAACCAGGGACTTATGTTGCTTGCTGCCGTTTTGATTTTCAACCTTGGCGCAGCCGCATTCCATGCTACGGGCATTGAAATAGAGCAGCGTTTCCCTTGGACCATTGCGGCCTCTTTCCTGTTGTTCTTTTCCGCCATGAATGCCGTACTGAGCATTTTTTCCCCTAACATGGACAACTATTGGACCCGCTCCATCCTGAGTTTTGTGGGTTTGGCAGCGGTGTCGGCGCTCCTGGCGCAATTTTTCAGCAAACTAAGCATGAACGATGCGGGGTCATATAAGTGGATTTACATCGTCGTGACCATTGGTTACCTTGTTTTCTTGCTCATCCTGACCGCCATGCGCAAAATCGTGGACTTTGCGCAGCGGGAAGAATGGAACCAACCAAAACTGCGGCAAAAGCGCAGACGATAAGGCAGTGCTGTTTTTCCCGCTCAGAGAATTTCTACAGCCCTATGTTGTTTTTGAAGTTGGTCAGGGGTTTTTAAACTCGGAGGGTTATTTCCTGACCGGGAGCGCAAGCAAGGGTATGCCGATAAGGCCGGCGACCTTTTCCGTGATGCTGCCGTCAATGATTTTTTTAAAAAAAGAGCGCTCGTGCACGAACATGACCAATGCTTCGTTTTTCAGCCCCTGACTGTATTCCACCAAGTCCTTGTATAGCGGGGTTTCGATGGGTGATGGGACTATCTTGAAGGGGATGGGACTTTTAGTGCCATGCCCTGTGAATGGCAAGGCGGTGATATAAAAGGCTTCCAACTCGCATTTGAACCAATCGCCCCATTTACCGGCAAGCTTTCCGTGTCGGGAAACCTGCTCTGGTGTGGCAAAAACCGACAGTTTTTCCAACATGGTGGCTGACCATTGGGACGGTATTGCAAGTACAGGCACTTTTGCCTTCCCGATTAAGTTGGCGGTGTTGCTGCCGAATATTTTATCGGCCATCCCGGTCACGCCATGCGTGCCCATCACGACCAGCTTTGCTCTTGCCTGTTTGAACCGCTGAATAATGCCGTCGAAAAATTCTGAGGTAGTATAAACCAACTTGACCCGCCAACGGACGCCAGGCTCAATACCGAGCGCAGCGATACGCGCTTGGGCAAGGGTTATTAGCTTTTCCTCATCCTTTTTGCGGTCGTTCTTGACCATCTCCAGGATTTTGGGCCTACCGGAGAAAGCTGTCAAATCAATTACATGAAGCAGCTCGACCTGACTGCCCGTGCGGTGCGCAAGCAGCAACGCCGCATCGAGCGCTTTTTCTGCATTGGCGGAATAATCTACAGGAACAATGATGAGTGACATATAGGGAGATTTTTTTCATGAAGTTTCTGGCACAAGCGTACAAGAAAACTTAACGACATTCTTTTCAGCAAAATAGCACCCCGCAGCGTGGCGTTCGAACTGATTTTTGTCCGATTGGCAGATGATTAAAATCAAGCCGCAACAGCCTACCTGCCTAATATCACTCGGCATGGACGAGAACCATCGTGGCATCCGGCAGGTCAAGACCATGAGTAAAACATCCACAAACGAAGGGCCTGCACATCCCGGCCCTGAACTTGGTTCGTTACGAGGTCGGGCTTGGCAGTCATTTCTTAGCGTTGACAAAACCCAACATTTACCTATTCTTATCGGCCAATGCCGTATATTTTTACCAACTTTGCAGAAAACAACACATTTAATGAATCTCCTTACCAAATTTTTTGCAATTTTCTGGCTGGTTGGCATGGTGTCCTGCACTTCTGAAACTGCCCCCGGCACCAATTCCACATCTGGTTCCAACCCTGACTCCTTGGCGCAAACAGCCGTCGATTCGGTCCCAGTGCCGAGCGAATCGAGCAAGCCTACCTGCAAACTCGTGGGCAGCGTAATGGAGGGCAATATGTTCTGGGCTGCCGGAATAGATAGGTTCGTGGTCATTTCCGCTGAAAAGGAAACGGAGGACAAAGACCTCGGCGAAAGCCACCGGATACTCACGGTGTATGATGGCAAATGCCAGCAACTGTTCCGGGAAGTGCTGCCGGTGAACCTCAGCGCCGACTATCCCTATTACCTGTCCGAAATCACCTACAATAACCTGAGCAAACAGGTGGCCATTCGGGGATTTGACAAGTTTTACATCTTCGACCTGGCGGCCATGAAGCTTTCCCCGGCGCTACTGCCCAAGTTCCTCAACAAGCGCTTCGTCGAGGACGCACAAAGCGGCGCCATCAAGCGGCTGGAACTTTGGGAAGACTATTTGGTGGGGTTTGCGGCGAGCGTCGGCCCATTTGTCTATGACCTCAGCGACCCGACGAACCCGACTCCCGTACTGCCATTGGCAGAGTACGCCATCGTGAAAGGGGAGCAGTTCAATTCCATGTTTTTGCTAAAATCCACCGACAAGAACAATGGTTATCAAGCACTTGCGCCAGTTTACGACTACGACAAAGAGGTTTTCTCCCTGAACATCCTGTTCGACAAGCCCATGAATTTTGACCCGGTCATCAATAAATCGTTCAAGAACAACCGGTTTATCCTCCTGAAAGAACTGCAAGGCGGCACCCAACGCTTGCCCTACGCCGTGGACATGGTGCAGCGTAAAACCATTCCACTCCCTGCCGACATCAGTGCGAAAAAAGATACGGACATCTTGGAATGGCTGAAAAAGCAGGTCAAATAAGCCAATAACAAAGCCTTTGGGGGAAATATCTGCATCGTCCGAAACTACTGTTTGAACGTCGGGGAAGTTCAAAACTTGCCCGACGTTATGCCGCACTATCCATGACGTTTTCAAAGTTGACGGCATTTTCAACCATTTATCCATGATAGGAGGCTTTTGATAGAAATATTTGATGGATGAAAAACGCTCCTTTTATTATTGCAGCTTGTTCTAAAATCCTTTGGAATTATGAGGTTCGAAAAATCTAACTTTCGCAAGTTGTTCCTTTTTGCTGCAATCATTTTCACATCGCTGCTTGGCCCCAACCAATTGGCAGCCCAGGAAACTTGGTCGCTCCAACGCTGCATTGACTATGCCCGCCAGAACAGCCTTTCGCTGAAACAAGCCGGTTACGGTATCGCTCTCGCAAAGCTTACCGACAAGCAAAATCAGTTCTCCCGGCTGCCCAATGCCAGTGCCAATTCCAACGCAGGTTGGCAGTTTGGCCGAACCATTGACCCGACCACCAACACCTTCGACAACCAGACCATTGCCTTCCACAGCATGGGGCTGAACGTGGGGGCAACCTTGTATTCGGGGGGCCGCATCAACAATACCATCAAACAAGGCAAAATTGACGTGCAAGCTGCTGAACAGGACGCCGCTGCCAGCTTCAACAACATTGCCCTCAGCATCGCCAATGCCTACTTGAGCATTTTGATGTCGGAGGAGCAGCTTGAAAATGCAAACAAACGCCGCTCCTTGTCCGGGGGACAATTGGGGCAAACCGACAAGTTGATTGCCGCAGGCTCATTGCCCGCCAACGACCGCCTCGATGTGCTGGCCCAAATCGCCAATGATGAGCAGGCCATCGTTCAAGCGAAAAACGCCATTGACCTCAACTACCTGAACCTCAAGGTTTTAATGCAGTTGGACCCAGCCACCGACATCAAAATCGAGCGCCCGCAGTTCCTGATACCCGCTGATGCACGCCCGGAATCCTTGACCTTGCAGGAGGTTTATGGCAAGGCCGTGAACACCCAGCCGCAAATAAAGGCGAGCGAGCTTAGGGTGCAGAGCGCCGAAGTGGATGTGAAATTGGCGCAGTCAGGATACTATCCGACCATCAGCCTATTTGGTGGCTTGGACACCAGGTGGTCGGGTGCCTCCAAAATTAGGGAATTGGAATCGGGCATCGAACGCGTTGGCCAAACCTTTTATGTTGACTTGGGTGCTGGCCAGCAATCATTGGATGTAGAGTTTGATGCTCCCTTCAACAAAATCAATGTGCTTGACTATCCCTATTTCGACCAAATAAAAGACAATTTTGGGCAAAACATCGGTGCCAACATCCGCATCCCCATTTATAGCAATGGCATAAATGACGTGAATGTACAACGTGCCGAGGTGGGTATCCTGAACGCCCAAGTCCAGAACGATTTGAACAAGCAGCAGCTCAAAAACGATGTCCAACAATCCATCGCCAGTGCAAGGGCGGCGGCGCTGACCTTGGAGGCATCGCAAAAGGCCAGCGATGCGGCAAAGGTTGCTTTTGAAAATGCGGAAAAGCGCTTCACCCTTGGCACCATCAACAACCTGCAATTGCTGACGGCCCGCAACACGCTGGACATCGCAGATACCAACCTAATCGTGGCAAGGTATGATTACTTGTTTCGGCTGAAAATCATTGATTTTTACCTTGGGAACCCAATTAAGTTGGACTAACCATTGGCCCAATTCATTCATCATTTATTACCTTTTTGATATGGCAACGACAAAGAAGAAAAGAAATCTATGGGTATTTGGCCTGATTGGCCTTGTACTGATATTGGTGGTGGCCGCCATCGCCAAGAGCTCCAAAGGAAAAACGGGTGAGACCGTCGAAGTAGAGAAGGCAAGCCTGCGCACCATCAAGGAAACGGTGGAGGCCAGCGGCAAGGTTTTCCCCAAGACAGAGGTGAAAATCAGCTCCGATGTTTCCGGCGAGATTGTGCAACTCTTTGTGCGGGAAGGCGACAGCGTGACCATCGGCCAAGTGCTGGCGAGGGTTGACCCAGAGGCTTACAACTCCCAAGTGGAACGAGCCGCCGCTGGCGTGAACAGCTCGAAGTCGGGTCTGGCTAACTCAAAGTCGCAAGTGGAATCCGCACGGGCGCAAAAGGAGCAGTTGGAAGCACAATTGAACAATGCCCGTGAAATCCATAAACGCAACGAGAAGCTCTTCAAGGATGGCGTCGTGTCCCAGCAGGATTTCGATGCCTCGCTCACCACGGTCAGGCAGTTGGAGTCGAACGTGCGGGCGGCAGAGGCCAACATCCGTGCTGCACAGCAATCGGCAGAATCTGCCGGTTTTCAAATCAAAAGCGCCGAGGCCTCGCTCAAGGAAATCAATACCAGCCTGAAAAGGACGACCATTTATGCCAACATGAGCGGTATTTTGTCAAAACTCAATGTCGAAAAGGGCGAGCGGGTTGTGGGTACTTCCATGATGGCTGGCACGGAAATCATGCGGATAGCCGACCTGAAAGCGATGCAGGTGAAAGTAGAAGTCACGGAAAACGATCTTCCAAGGTTGGCCTTGGGGCAAGTGGTCAAGATTGAAATTGATGCCTACCTCGACCGGAAGTTTTCCGGGAAAGTGGTTGAAATAGCGCACACCGCCAACAACCTTGTTTCTTCGGCTACTGGCTCCGTCAACCTTACCACCGACCAAGTGACCAACTTCATCGTCACCATTGACATAGACCCCGCCTCCTACAAGGACCTCCAAAAACCCGGCAAGCCCTACCCATTCCGCCCCGGCATGTCGGCCTCGGTTGAAATCTTCACCAACACCGTCGAAAACGTGGTGGCCGTGCCGATTCAGGCAGTAGGAACCCGGGACAAAAAAGAGAAGAAAAAAAGGGCAACAGAAGAAAAACCGGAAGAAGAAAAAGATAACTCCGCCTCCAATTTTGACGATTTGTTGGAGGTCGTCTTTGTTTTCACAAAAGGGGATACCGTGGACATGCGCACCGTGAAAACGGGTATTCAGGACAACGACTATATCCAAATCCTAAGTGGCATAAAGGATGGCGAAGAAGTGGTTGTAGGGCCTTATGTTGCCGTGTCGAGGAAGTTGGAGCAAGGCTCAAAGGTGCAAATAGAAAAGCCTGACGACAAGAAAAAGAAAAAGGATAAAGGAAAAGTGGAAGTGACGGTTGATTGATGCTTAATTGAGCAACCTTGGCCACAGATTTGGGCAGCCTGGGTAAGTAGGTTTTTTTCTCTTGCCCTTATCCAAAAAAGCCCCAGCGGGATAGCGATATTAAATTGCTGCCCGCTGGGGCTTTTTTTATGTGACGACATTTATACATCGAACCATCAGGATGTGTGGGAATAAACCCTTCTAAACCCTCTAAACCCCTCTAAACCTTGTTACATATCCAAGTTTACAATGTAGGAAGCAACCTTTCGGTCACTCCCTAACTTGTTGTAAATAGTTTCTGTCGTCTTATGTATGGATGAAAAAAATGCAGGTTGGAAAGCTACGACACTGGGCCGATGCTTAAAATGGGGGAGCAATAATGGAGGGGAAAACAGTGATGAAGGGAGTCAGCACCAAATTCAAAGGTGCTGGTTGCAACCCACTACGATAAAATTGTGCCGAAATTGCGAAGCGAAAAAATCAGTCCATTCTTATTGCCTATCAGGTGCCGTTCCATGACTGGGTTGAAAGTCAAATTTGACTTTGTTTTAGCACTAAAAAAAAGGCAATAAATCCTTAGACTTGCCCAATTTTCAACGCATGGTGTCATCATGCGTCAAAGTCCAGAATTATGATGAAAAACAACTTTAAACTTGCCTTGTTTGCTGCCATTTTATTGGCTTTGGGAATGGTCGCTTGCCATTCCTCAAAAAAAACAGTCCAACAAAAGGATTACCTGAACGAACCCGACACCGAACGCAACCAGCGCATGGAGTGGTGGCGGGAGGCGAGGTTCGGCCTGTTCATCCATTGGGGGCTGTATGCGGTGCCTGCTGGTGAATGGGGCGCCAAAAACACCTACGGCGAGTGGATTCGCACCACCGCTGAAATCCCCCTGAAGACCTACGACGGCTTCGTGGACAAGTTCAACCCGACCCAGTTCAGCGCAAAGGATTGGGTGAAAATGGCCAAGGACGCTGGCATGAAGTACATCGTCATCACCAGCAAGCACCACGATGGGTTTGCCATTTACGACAGCAAAATCAGCGATTTCGACGTGATGGCGACCCCGTTCAAGCGGGACATCCTCAAGGAGCTTGCCGACGAGTGCCAGAAGGAGGGCATCAAGCTTTGCTTCTACCACTCCATCATGGACTGGCACCACCCCGACTATTTGCCCCGCCGCAACTGGGAGAAGGACCGCCCTGCCGAAGGGGCCAACTTCGACCGCTATGTGGACTATATGAAAGGCCAGCTAAAGGAACTTTCCACCAACTACGGCGAAGCCCCGCACGTGATGTGGTTCGATGGAGAATGGGAAAGCACCTGGAACAGCGACCGGGGCAAAGACCTCTACAACTACGTCCGCAGCCTCAAACCGAACATCATCATCAACAATCGGGTGGGCGCTCACCGGGACGGCATGGCTGGGTTCACGGCACCGGGCCAGTTCGCTGGGGACTTCGGTACCCCTGAACAGGAAATACCCGCCACGGGCCTGCCCGGCGTGGACTGGGAGAGCTGCATGACCATGAACGACAATTGGGGCTACAACCGGGCCGACAAAAACTTCAAATCCACCAAGGAACTCCTGCACAATTTGGCAGACATCGCCTCCAAAGGCGGCAACTTCCTGCTCAACGTCGGGCCTACCGCCGAGGGCCTTTTCCCAACGGAAAGCATCCAACGGCTAAAGGAAATGGGCGAGTGGATGTCCAAAAACGGGGAGTCCATTCACGGCACCACGGCCAGCCCCCTCGGAAGCTACGATTGGGGACGGGTGACCATGAAGACCAAGGGCGGCAATACCCTGCTCTACCTGCACGTGTTTGAAGCGCCCCGTGACCAACGAATCGTGCTGAACGGATTGGCGAGTATGCCCACCAGCGCTACCTACTTGGCTGCGCCAATGGCCAAAAGCCCCGTTATCAAAAAAGTGGACGATGCCGTGCTATTGGAACTGCCGAGGGAAATGCCCGACAAACACAATTCGGTCATCGTGCTGCAATTCAATGGGAAACCCCGCATCTACCTTGCCCCGGAAATCCATTCCCCTCGGGATGTTTTCACCAAAAACTTGGAAGTCACCTTATCGGGGGCTACTGCCGACACCGAAATCCGATATACTTTGGATGGCTCAACGCCAAAAATGGAAAACTCCAAAGCCTACAAAGTGCCGATTTCATTGACGAAAACCACGACGGTGTCCGCTCGCCTGTTCAGCAACGGCCAGCCCATCAGCGGGGCCACGCAGAAGACCCTCACCCAATTGGAACCAAAAGGTAGCTCGTCACCGGGTGCAGTAGCGCCGGGCTTGCAATACTTCTACTTCGAGGGGGACTGGACTAAGCTGCCGAATTTCGACAAAATGATGGCCGTCAAAAAAGGCACAGTCGCCAACTTCGACCGCTCTGCCAAAAACGCTTTGGGTGAGCGTTATGGCTTTGAGTTTCGGGGCTTCATCAAAGTACCGGAGGCCAGTATCTACACTTTCTCCACCGCCTCCGACGATGGCAGCAGCCTAACGATTGACCAAGAATTGGTGGTGGACAATGACGGCCTTCACGGCACAAAGAAGGTGTCAGGTAATATTGCGCTGCAAGCGGGCTACCACGAAATCGTGGTGCGCTATTTCAACCAAACGGGCGGTGAGGACCTGAAGGTAACCTGGGCCTCTGAGAGCCTGGCGGAACAGCCGATACCGGATGCGGTGTTTTTTCACGTTCCGAGGAAATAGTTGTTTGAGATTGTTTGAGGTTGCAGTTACACAACGCTGCAAAATAAACTGCCTTGTCATTGCCAAAGGCAAACTGCAACGTCAAGGTCTTACCCTGTACGACGTCGCAGATTGCCCTTGGCAATGACAAAAAAGCACGGAACCGACCACTTCACCGCAAGCGCTCATTAGTAGCCTCCACATCGAACTCCTCCGGGTCAAACTCCCCGCCAATCCATTCGAGCATGTCCTCGTGTTCGGGGTGCTTGGGGTCTTTGATGGCTTTCAGAAAGTCCTCGTAACCCCAAGGGCCGCCGCAGTCGTCGGGTGGGCAGGCACGTTTGCCAGCCATGCAGCGTGGGTAGGTCACGCCCTTTTCGGTGTCGAGGATTTTTTCCAGCAGGATTTCATGCCGCCAATCGTCGCCGAAGTCGTAGGTCAGCACTCCTTTTTGGCTTTCTTCCGTCAAAACCTTGCTCAATTTGTACTTGGAAGCCACAAGCCCGCCCATTTCATCGGCAGATTCCTTGTCGCCGAAATACTCCTCCCGGTCAAACTCAAAGCTCCAGAGGTGGTGGCCGCCCCACGGCATGGCACACAGGATGATATGGTACAAGTCGTCGAGCTTCGTGTCCGCAGGCACCTCCAGCCGCCGCCAGACGGGGGGCTTGATTTCCTTGAGGGTGATTTTTAGTTGATAGATTTTGCCCATTGTGTTTGTATTTCGATTACAATGGTTTGTGAGGGTTTGAGAGCGGGAGGGATTGAGGGTTTGAGAGATTGAGGTGGCCCCACCCTCAAACTCTCAATCCCTCAAACCCTCAAACCCTCAAACCCTCAAACCCATTACTTGACAAACTTCCGAAAAAAATAGCCAACCTTGCACCTAAATTTGTGCCCAATTATGCAATTCCGATACTTCCAATTTCCTGAAAAGTTTGCCATTTGGACGGACTCGCCCGCCTCCTGCGATTTTTGCGGCGAAGCAAAACGCTGCTTTGACGGAGCGCCATTCCTCGGCAGCGAACCCATCACTGCCATCTGTGGGGAATGCCTGCTGGCTGGCAAGCTTCGGGACAGGGACACCTACGCTTGCGAGGGCGACATCGTGGAACTACAACAACAGTTGCAGGCGCTCAAGCCAGAGAAATCGGCCAAGACTGTCAGCAGGAAAGCCGGGGAGGTCACCGATGACCTGGAACGTACCACGCCGCCCATTTTCACCCATCAAACCTGGTATTGGCCCTGCGATGGCGGCGATTATTGCACCTTTATTGGCTATGGCTCGAAGGCACTTTACAACCACCTCGCCCCGGACGGCGATGGGATTGACCTGTTCCTCAATTCCCTGTACTACACCGTGGAGGACCTCTCCGATGTGGATGAACTTTGGGAGGAAAGCCTGCCCGAACTACCCGTTACCACATTGGCTGCTGCAAAGCAATTGGTGACGCTGTTCTACGTCTTTGTCAGTCAAAAAAAGGACAAGGTGGTAACGCTTTGGGACAGGCGGTGAGGGGAAGTGCATCGTTTGGCATTTGGCATTTGGTATTGGGTATTAATTCCCGCTGTGCGCCGCTTTTTGTCATTGCCACGGGCAAACTGCGGCGTCTGGTGCGCCTCCTTGCTTTGGTCGAGACCGATTGATTGCGTGGACCGAGGCGTGGACAGGTTGCTGCGCAATGACAAAAGCGCCGCACAGCGGGGCGCACAGTGGGAGTGCGCCGCCTTTTTGTCATTGCCACGGTCAACCCCGAGCTATCGGGGCAGGCGCTGCGGGGTCTGGTGCGCCTCCTTGCTTTGGTCGAGACCGATTGATTGCGTGGACCGAGGCGAGGACAGGTTGCTGCGCAATGATAAAAGTGGCGCACAGCGGGACTTAATACCCAATACCCAATACCCAATAACGTTGCTGCGCAGTAGATTTGCCGGGTCACAGCAACTTTGTCATTTCAAAAACTAAATAACATGAAATCAATCCACTCCGCTTCCGCCTTCACTTTTTTCTTTATGCTCCTGCTCACTTCGCCCGCTGAAGCAGCCCTATCAAGCAGGGACATCGCTCCTACCGTACAACAGGCGGAACACGCCGCACCGATGGGCTACCGAGCGGCCAAACCAAAAAAGCTGGGTTTTTTCAAAAAAATGAAGCTGGTATGGGAAGCCAAGAAGGCAGGGATGCGGCCAACGAGCGAGGGGGAAAAGGCAAGCACCTTGGCGAAAACCGCTTTGTTCCTGTTTTTGGGTGGGATAGCACTGTCACTTGTCGTCAATGGCTTGGCCGTTACTAGTACCCCCATCATCGCTACGATAGCTATATTGGCCTGGTTGACGAGCCTTGTTCTGGCAATGATTGTGCTTTCTGGCGACGAGAACCGGAAGTCAAGAGCGATAGCCAAAGCAGTATTGATAGCCCATGCGGTGATTGTGCTAATAACCTTGGTGCTATTTGTGGCTGTGATTGCAGCACTCGCAGCTTGGTAAAACGCTCACAGCTTCACGAACCGCAACGTCTCCGCCTCCCCAAAACCTATCGCTTGTATTACCCAATACACGCTTCGTGGAGTGCTTCTTGAGGCAAACAACAGCTTTGTAGTGACCGATAACTTCTTCGTAGTTGCCGATAACTTCTTCGTAGTTATAACCAACTTCTTCGTAGTTATAACCAACT